>DASYGA010000191.1:0-3895 GCA_036000265.1 Steroidobacteraceae bacterium
ACGGGGTGCGTCATCTCGAGAAGGACCCTCCCGACGTGGTCATCATCATCGATGCGGACTGTGTCGTGGAATCCGGATCGATAGCAATGCTCGCCGCGGCCGCGCGGGCAACGGGAGCGCCGACTCAGGCCATCGATCTGATGCGGGCGCCGGAGGGCGCCGGATTGCGGGTCCGGATCGCCGAGTTTGCGTGGTTGATCAAGAACCTGGTCAGGCCGCTGGGCCTGCGTCGAATGGGCCTGCCCTGTCAGCTGATGGGCACCGGCATGGCTTTTCCATGGGCCTGCATGCGAGTGACGACTCTGGCCACCGGCCACATCGTCGAGGACCTCCAGCTTGGAATAGAGCTGGCGCAGCGTGGCCTGCCGCCCCGTTTCTGCACCGGCGCAACGGTCAGCAGCGAATTCCCGACATCCAGCGAAGGCATCCGCAGCCAGCGCACGCGCTGGGAGCACGGCCATCTGCGGGCAATCCTGGGCGAGGCGCCGAAACTGCTGTTTCGCGGCATCATCCGCCGAGACGGTGCGCTGACGGCGATGGCGCTGGACCTGAGCGTGCCGCCGCTGGCGCTCCTGGTGTTGTCGATCACAGCCACTTGGGGCATTTCCCTGTGGCTCGAGCTGGCAGCACGGGTGAGCCTGCCGCTTCTGCTTGCAACTGCCGCGGCGGCGTCTGTCAGCACCGCCGTGATGCTGTCGTGGCGAGCGTTCGGCCGCGGGACCGTCTCGGGCAGGGACCTGGCCATGGCGGCGGTCTATGCCGTCTGCAAGGTACCGCTCTATCTTGGGTTCCTGCTCAAGCCGCAGTCCAAATGGGTGCGCTCCAAGCGCTAGTGGCCGTCCAGTTCCATGCGCAGCGTGAATGTCGCCGTCCTGATCGTCAGCTATAAATCGGCGGCGCTGACGATCGAGAGCCTGCGCTCGGTTCATGCGGAGCGCGGGAGCGCCGGGCTGGGGATCGACATTCGCGCCATCGTGGTCGATAACGCGTCAGGCGATTACCCGCTGCTGCAGAGGGCTGTCGCCGAGAACGGCTGGGGTTCCTGGGCAGAGGTGATCCTTGCTCCGCGCAATGGCGGCTTCGCCTATGGGAACAATCTGGCGCTGCAGCAGGCATTCGCCGGGCAGGCGCCCGATTACCTGCACCTCCTGAATCCGGACGCGCAGGCGAGACGCGGCGCCATTACGAGCCTCGTGAGATTTCTCGAGAGTCATCCCGCGGCCGGCATCGCCGGCAGCAGTTTCGAGAACCTCGACGGCAGCGATTGGCCGATCGCCTTTCGGTTCCCCTCGCTCATCAGCGAGCTCTGCGCCGCCCTCCACATAGGCCTCGTGTCCCGGCTGTTGCAACGCTGGCAGGTCCCGCAGCACATGAGCCGGACGGCACAGCCCGTGGATTGGGTTTCCGGCGCCTCGATGCTGATCCGCGAGCGGGTGTTCGAGACGATCGGCGGTCTCGATGAAAACTACTTTCTCTACTTCGAGGAGACGGACTTTTGCCGCCGGGCCCGTGACGCCGGCTTTGCGACCTGGTATGTGCCCGAGAGTCGCGTGATGCACGACGCCGGCCAGAGCACCAAGGTGATGGAGCGTACGGCGGGCCCGACGCGGCTTCCGGCCTGGTGGTTCGAATCAAGGCGCCGGTACTTTGCCGTTGCCTTCGGCATGCGGCGCACGATCCTCATCGATCTGCTGGTCGCGCTAGCCTATCCTATTGGTTTGCTCAAGCGGCTGGCGCTGGGCCGCGGCGCGACCGCGGTTCCCCGCTACTATCGCGACTTCCTGCGACACAGCGTGCTGTGGCCGCGCAATCGAATCCTCCCGCCCCTTCGCGGGTTCTTCCCTAGTTAGCAAACGTCCAGGTCGTGACCTGTTGCTGAGACGGTCCGGTGTAGAGCGAGGCCGTGAATCCGACGTAAGCCGTATCGGCGCCCACCGCGGACGGGATGTTGACGCTCCAACTGGTCGAGAACGTGGCACTCGTCACCGTATCCTTCATGGAGAGGGTCAGCGTCGAGCCGTTATACGAAAGCGTGCAGGCTATCGGATCACCACTATTCAAGTTGATGCCCTTGATGGCCGTTTGCGGCTCGTATGGCGTTTCGCCATTGGTGAACAGGCCGGTGGTGCCGCCGTTCCACATGTCGAACTTCACCCCGATGCTGGAAGAGAGACCGGCGTAGCCGCCGTCGGGGTGGGCGACGCCGTATTCCTGAAAGCCGAAGGCGTACGGGCCGCCGCTGACGTCGGTGAGCCCGGTCGTATCGGAGGCCGCCGGCGTCTGATTCTGGATGACGAAGAGCATCGTGTTCTGGTCGGCATTGCCGGAGAGCTGCAGGGTGAACTGCGTCGTGAACGACTGGATGTTCACCGGCACTGCGTAGAATCCCGAGCCGATCTCGACGTCATTCGTATTGTCCGTGAGGCGCAGGGCCGAGCCGTTGATCGTAGCGGTTCCGGCGTTCAGCATCAGGCCGCTCGCGCTGGCGAAGCCGCTCGGGAAATTGATGATCGGACTGCCCGCGGCCTGGATCTGATAGTTGCCCTGTACCGGCTTGCTGCTCGTGTAGCCGCTCTCGACCGCGATGGCCTGCACCACCTCGTTCGAGCTGACCGTGATCGGGCCGCTGTAGACCGAGGAGGCGGTCGTCGGCGGCTTGCCGTTGGTCGTGTAGTAGATCGTGGCGTCGGCAGGACCACTGATCGTGACCGACTGCGAGGAGGTATAGGAACCGGCAGCCGGACTGAAGGTGGGGGAGGCGAGGCGGGTGTTATAGCCCTGCCACCAGGTCCACGAGTTGAGCAGCAGAGGGACCGGGTTGATCGTGCCGCCGGTGACGCCGATGTAGGCCGTGTCTCCGCCGACGACCGCGGGTATGTCCACCGGCCATTGGAAGTAGGCTTGTGCCTTCGTCACCGTGTCGGTGAGGGTCATGGAAAGGATGGTTCCGTCGTAGACCAAGTGCGCCGACATGAGATCGCCGCTCTGCAGGTTGATCCCCTGCGGGATGAGGTCCTGCACCGGCATGATGCCGTTGTCCATGAGGACGCCGCCATCGAGGTAGAGCCCGGTCATGCTCGGGTGCGGCCCGGTGTAGGACTCCGAGCCGCTCGAGACATTGGGAGTCGCGTTGAAAGCGATCGCGATGCTCTTCTGGATGCTCGTTCCGGCAGGGTTCAGAGCGTAGGCGAAATATCCGAGCCCGTTGGAATCGGCCCAGGTGTCGAGCCCTCGGGGGTCATTCTGAATGACGAAGCATTCGCCATAGCCGTTCGAGGTGATGGTGAACGTAAAGTCGGTCGTGAATGCCGCGACGTTCTGCTTCGTCCCGTACCAGGCTGCCCCGGCATCATGCACATGGTTGCCCGCGAGCTCGATTGCGCCGCCGCCGACGACACCCTCGTCGTCATTCATGTACATGCCGCTAGTGGACGAAAAATTCGCGAAACTGAAAACCTGGGTGGCGACCGTTGGCGGCGGCGGCGGCGGCGGCGGCGGTGCCGGGCTGACCGTGATGGTGAACGCAGGCAATGCAGCGGAGCTGGCGGAGGTGCCGGCGTCGATCTCGATATTATTATCCGTGCCGACATTCGAGGCGGACGGAGTACCGGAGAGCGAACCGGTCGTGGTGCTGAAATCGGCCCAAGCCGGCTTGTTGCTGATGCGGAAGCTGACCGCCGTACCGCTCGGGGCGCTGACCGTTGGCATAAATGAATAGGGCTGGCCCACCTGAGCCTTGGTAGAGGGCGTGCCGCTGATGGTCGTCCCACCAGAGCCGCCAGAGCCGGAGCCCGAGGAGCCGGTAGAGCCCGCGCCGCTGGTGCCGGTCGCGGACGACCCCTGAGAGGCGGCGGAGGACCCATTGCAACCGGCGACGGCGGCGAGAAAGAGAGCG
>DASYGA010000198.1:0-6572 GCA_036000265.1 Steroidobacteraceae bacterium
CACGAGAACCGTGTCCCTGGGCGCGCCGGATCACTGGGATTACGTCGTCGTTGATCCTTCCAACCATCGCGTCTATGTGGCCCATGGCGACCGGCTCACCGTGGTCGACGGCGAGAGCGGTGCGATCGTCGGTCAGGTCACGGGCTTCCCGGGAGGGACGCACGGCACCGCGGTGATCGACGCGCTCGGGCGCGGCTACACAGACGATGGGGATGCCGGAGAAGCAGGCGCGTTCGACCTGCGAACCTTCGAGGTCCTCAAGCGAATGAAGGCGGCCGACGACGCCGACGCCGTGACGTACGATCCGGTGAGTGGCCACATCTTCGTTGTCGATGGACATCCGGGCCTGGTGACGGTGATCGATCCGAAGCGGGATACCGTGGTGGCGACAGTGAAGGCCGATCCCGATCTCGAATTTGCCGTCGCGGGAGACAACGGGAAGGTATACGTCAACGGCGCCGGCGGCCGGGAGATCATCCGTATCGATACCCGAGCCAACCGGGTCGATGCCCGCTGGCCGGTTCCCGACTGCGAGAGCCCGCACGGACTCGCGATCGACACCTTGGCTCGACGGCTGTTCGCGAGCTGCCTCAATGCGGTCCTGGTGGTCGTCAACATCGATACTGGCGAGGAAGTGGCGACTTTGCCGATCGGCAACGGGTCCGATTCCGCCGTCTTCGACCCGCAGCGCAAGCTCGTCTTCAGCGCCAACGGCCGCGACGGCACGCTGTCCATCATCTGGGAGAAAACACCCGATGATTTCGTGCCTCTCGCCACCATCCACACCGCCATGACCGCGCGCACGATGGGAATCGATCCCGGTACAGGCAGGCTGTATATCGCCGCCGCGCGCCCGCAGCCGGGAGCAACGCCCCCGGCCTGGTCGAAGCTCGCACCGCCTCCGGTGGTTCCTGGCTCCCTCGAGCTGCTGTTCCTGGATCCGCGCCCCTCAGGCTTTCGGCCGTGACGCCGGACTGTCTCCGGTCCGCCACGGCCGAACACCGCGCCCCGCCCCGCCTAGAATCGCGCCCGTAAGCCCAGCGTGTAATACCGGCCGACCACGTCGTCGCCGGCCGCGTACACTGGCCCGATTCCGGGGAAGATTGCGTCGGCCGGATTGGGGGCCGGCGGCGGCTGCTTGTTGAATAGGTTCTGCACGTTGAAGTAGACGTTGAACTCGTCATCGCCGTGCGGAATCGAATACGTCACGGTGGCGTCGGTGTACGCCACTGAGCCCACGCCGCCGATCGAATACTGGCTCGGATCGGCATTCCAACGCAGGCGGCTGCGATAGCGCTCGGCAAGGTCCAGGCCAATGCGCTCCGTGACGAGATAGTGCACGAACATCGACGCTTTCCAGATCGGCGCCGGATTGAGGCCGTACGTCGGATTGTAAGCGGCGCCCGCCTGATCGTTGAAGCCGATGTATGCCTGGTTGTAGTCGAGGTGCGGCTGCCAGGTCACCAGGGTACGCAGCCCGAAGGGCCGCCCGAGCAGCCGGGCCGCGTAATTCTCCTCGAAGTCGACGCCCCAGGTCTTCTGCTGCGCTATGTTGTATGGCTCGACCACGTACCCGGTCAGCTCGTTCGCTATCGTCGTATTGGTACAGCAGCCCGCCGGCCGGATGTCGAGAGCGCACAGCGGCGAGGCGCCGTTGCTCGCGATGCAGGCCTGCTGTATTCCCTGTGTGCTGCCGTCGATGACCGCGATGGCATCCCGGATGCTGATCCAATACGCATCGACCGAGAAGCTGAGCGAATCCAGCGGCCTCACGATCGCGCCCACCGTCGTGGTGCTCGCGATCTCGGGACGGAGGCTCGGGTTACCGCCGAAATGCTGCGCCGGGTTGGGATTCGCAGGTTGTCCACCCACCAGCACCAGATAATCGGCCACCTGCTGGTTGGGGATCACCTGCTCGGGATTGTAGAGGTCATAGAGATTCGGCGCGCGGATGTCCCGCGATTTGACCCAACGCAAGGTCAGCAAGTCGTTCACCTTCCAGACGAGACCGGCCTTCCAGGTCGTCGCATTGAAGGAAGTCGATGCGAGAGTGGGGTCGCCGCCCGAGCTGTTTGCATAATGAGTGAAGCGTGCAGCCCCATTGAAGCTCAGGTCCCTGACCCAGGGGTGATCCTCGAGCAGCGGCACCTCCACTTCGACCGCGCCCTCGGAGACCGTCTGATGCACCGGCGAGCGCGCGGCATTGGTGTTGATGAACCCGGTCGTGGCGCCCGGTGTGCAGTTGCCGAAGCGCAGCGGCGTGCAGTCGACCAGGTTGCTGGGTAGCGAGTTACTCGTCATCTCGAAACTCAGCCGGCGGACTTCGCCGGAGAGAGCCACCCGCACCGGCCCCGCCCAATCGTTGAATGCGGGTCCGGTGACGCTGCCGGAGAGATCATCCATGGTATTGGTCGTGAGGGTCTCGATCCGGCCGAAGACGTAGGCGAGCGCCTGCTGGCTGGGGGCAGTAGGTCCGAACGCGTTGATCGGCACACATCCCGGGTAGAGACCCGGATTGGTCAGGGTCGCATTGCAGACGGTCTGGCCGGTGGCCGGATCGACCACGGCGTCCAGAGCCGCATACAGGTGCGCGAGATTCTGGTTCTCGTCACCGCGCGTGTTCGTGGTCGTGCTGCTGTGCGTGTAGTTGGCATCCCAGTGATATGCGCTCGCGAAGCGGCCCTTCAGTCCCGCCATCGCGAAATAGTTGTGCACCCAGACCTCATTGCGCTGGCCGGGCTCGCCGAGATCCGGGTTGTACATCCGGTCGAAAGTGAAGGTGGGCTGATTGGGATCATTCTGGCTGGTGCAGCCGAGGGCCTGCTGATACTGGGCGGCCAGGAAGGCGTTGCACGAGCCGATGTTCCAACCCGGCGGGAAGGCGCGCAAGGTTCCGGCATACCCCGCGCTGTGGTCCGCGGCTCCCGAGCCCATGATATAGGCCTGAAGGTCATCGCTCAGGTCGTAATCGAAGCGCGCGAAGAAGTGGTCCTGTCGCGCGGCATCCTGCAGCGAGACGGCATTGTGGTAACCGCCGTCACCTCCCGTCGACAGGAAGCCGTACGAGACGCCCTGGTTCGATCCGCGGTTCAGCGGCGACAGCACGCCGTTGGTCGCGAATGTCTGTCCCACCAGAGGCGCGCCAGGGCAGAGTGGCCCGTACGAGGGCCCAAAGGGGCAGACGATGACACCGCCGAAGCTGATGTTGTTGATATGGGTGTTGTAGTTCAGGTGCCAGGGATCGCCCGCCGAGCCGTCGCCCTGCAGAGTCCACAGCGCGTCGGTCGCCGGACGTTGCTCCCGCCAAAGTATGCCATCGCTGTTGTAGCGCTCCCAGCTCACCTCGACGTGGCCTCGGTCGCCGAAGAGCCTCGTGCCTGCGGCGATCCCCATCCGGTAGGAGCCATCGTCATGGTATGTGGAGATGCCGCGCTGGAGATCGACTTTTATGCCCTGAAACTTCGTGTCGGGAATGAAGTTGATCACGCCCGTGACCGCGTCGGAGCCGTAGACGGCCGATGCGCCGCCCGTCACCACGTCGACGCGCTGTAACAGCATTTCCGGCATCATATTGATGTCGACCAGCCCGTCCGCGCTGGTGGGAGGCACTCGATGCCCGTCGAAGAGCACGAGCGCACGCAGCGGGCCCAGATTGCGCAGGTTGAGCGCCGAGACCGCGCCGTTGTTGTTCGGTGCATTGTCCGGCGGCGTGCTGGCTCCCTGCGAGCCCGAGAACATCGGCAGGGAGGAGAGATTGTCGAATATGTTCGTCGGTCGCGTGGTCATCAGCTGGGTCGGGCTGACCACCGTCACGGGCGTCGGGGCGTTATTGCCGTTGGTGATGATGCGTGAACCTGTCACCGTGACTTCCGTGAGCTGCGGCGCCGGGGCGGCGGCTTGCGCCGAAGCGCCCGGACCGGGGGCGGGCACCGTCTGCGCCTGCGCCATCGAGACCAGCAAGAGCGCGCTGACGGCCGAAGCTCCTGCGCGGAATGCGATTGATCCCCTCACGTTTGAACCCCTCATTGCTGTTGATCGGGTGATGGACTCATGCATGCGCAACCGTTTGGCCGGTGCATGATGTTTCGGCCGGCATCGCCGGCTGCGGTGCGAAGGCCCCCTGCGCACGCGTGGCATATTCCTACCCGAGGCGGAAATGCCGTAATCAATTGTCTGTGGCCGACCATAGATTAATTGGGGCGCGGCCGTGGGCTTGCGTGGTCGGCGCTATAGTCCGCGGGTCCTCAGTTGTTTTTGTACCATTGCAATCACGACTCGAGCGCTCTGATCAGGGTCTTTCCGCGTCGTACGCGCTCGCCGTGTCCAGCCCGTCCAGCGCTTCCCGATCGAGTGACAGCCGGGCCGCGGCGATGATCTCTTCCATCTGCGCGGCGGAAGTCGCGCTGACGATCGGTGCCGTGACGTCGGGCCGGGAGACCAGCCACGCGATTGCGATCTGCGCCTGCTTGGCGCCCGTGCGCGCGGCGACCGCATCGAGTGCATCGAGGATGCGAAAGCCGCGCCCGGTCATGTACTTGCGATTGGAGCGCTGGCGCGCGCTGGCGCTCACATCCTGCTCCGTCCGGTACTTGCCGGTGAGGAAGCCGCTCGCGAGCGAGTAGTAGTTGATGACGCCGATTCCCTCGGCGCGGCAGATCGGCGCCAGCTTCTGCTCGAAATCCTGACGATCGTACAGGTTGTAGAGTGGCTGCAAAGTCTCGTAGCGCGGCAGGCCGTGCGGCTTCCCCGCATCGAGCGCCGCCTGGAGGCGCTGCGGATCGTGATTGGACACGCCGATTGCGCGGACCTTGCCGGCGGCGATCAGATCTCCGAAGGCGCGCAGCGTTTCCTCGAATGAGACCGTGGGGTCGTCGTAATGCGCCTGGTACAGGTCGATGTAGTCGGTCTGCAGGCGTCGCAGGGACTCCTCCACCGCCCACTTGATGTGCGCGGCGGACAAGCCCTTTCTACCCGGCACGATCTCGCCGCCGGCCTTGGTCGCGAGCAGCACGCGGGCGCGGTTGCCGCGGCTTCCCAGCCACCTGCCGAGGATCGTTTCGGACTCTCCACCCACGTGGCCGGGGACCCATTTCGAGTAGACGTCGGCGGTGTCGATCAGCGAGAAGCCGGCATCCACGAAGCGGTCCAAGACCTCGAAAGAGGACTTCTCGTCCGCCGTCCAACCGAAGACGTTTCCTCCCAGCGCGAGTGGCAGTGTCTTCAGACCCGACCGGCCCAGAGGACGGGGGATGGTTGCGGTTTGCGGCGAATCAGCCATTCTTGTGTGCCTCCAAGGATGTGCCGCCTTGGCCGTCGATGAGCTCGAGCGCATCCCGTGCGAGCGACAGGTCGGCGACGAGATCGCCGGGAAGAACTCGATGCTGCAGACCCATGGCGACGTTGAGCTCCTGTATGTAACGGATCTGTGCTGCCGAGAGCAGCAGATTCTCCGAGAAGGGTCGATTCTGCTGGTAGAAGAGCCATTGGGTGCGGCCCTCGGCCGGGTCCGTGCCCGGCAGGGCTGCAGCCCACGCGCGAGCGTATGTCTCCCGAGAGAGGGGGCTCTGCAGGAACCGATACAGCTGCGCGTGGGCTGCAAGCGTACGCACCACCGCGTCGCGACGCTCCCGTATGGCCGAGTCCGTGGCGAACGACGCCTGATTGGGGAATTCCGGCAGCTCACGCCACAGCACGGCATCGTGCAGGGCATGCACGCCGTATCGTGCCTGGTGCTCGAACACCTCCGTCTCGCCGAAACCGGCGTCCACCTCACCAGCGAGCAACGCCTGGAAGATGGTCGCGCTGTTGCCGATGGAGACGAACTCGATGCTGGCAGGATCGATGCCGTGCTTGCGTAGCGCGGCAAAGATCAGCTGATGCGTGAGAGCGCCGCGGGCACCGATGCCGACGGTGCGGCCGGCCAGATCGCGCAGGCGGCGGATTTCGGGATCTTTCGCGTAGATCGCGTGGACCGTGAGCATGTTGGAGCCGGCGATGATGCGCAATGGCGCCCCGCGCTCGACTGCCGCCACCGCCGGTCCGAAGCCGATTTGCATGGCGGCATCGCCCTGCCCCGCAAGGAGAAGCTCAGTGGCTTCGGCGCCATTCTTGATGTACGTGCGTTTGCAACGGACACCCAGCCGCTCCAGGTAGCCCTGCCTGTGCAACAACTCCACGGTTGCCAGCTCGTGGGGCCCGCCGGCATCGATGATGTGAATTTCATCCGGCATTCTTCCTCACTCGTATGCGAGCGCTGGATAGAGCGCCGCCGCCGTGCGCCAGAAGATGCTCTCCCGATCCTCCGCGGGAAGGATGGCCAGAGTCGAGCGGGCGTCCGCCACCAGCTCCGGCAGTGTGCCTTCCACCGCCGGGAAATTGGAGCCCCACGCGATCCGGGCGGAGCCGAAGGTCTCGAGCAGCTTGCCGAAGAAGGACTCCGGTGTCGCGTTGCCCTCGCGCGAGCGCCGGATGATCGCGCTGGTGAGCTTCAGGTACACATTGGGAAACTGCGCCATATCGAAAAGCGGCGCGGCCTCCCGATACGGCGGACCGTCCGTCATCGGCGCGTGCAG
>DASYGA010000221.1:0-2799 GCA_036000265.1 Steroidobacteraceae bacterium
GGCGCGCGACCGCCCGCCCCGCCGCTCGGGCTGCGCCTGCTCGAGGATGTCCCGAGCGCCTTCTACCTGCACCTGGAGGTCGCCGACCGCCCCGGCGTGCTCGCGTCGGTGACGAAGGTGCTGGGGGAGCAGGGGGTGTCGATCAAGTCGGTCGTGCAGCGAGGTATGCAGGAGAATGCGCGGCTGGTAATGGTCACCCATCAGGTGGCCGAGTCGAGCCTGCGCGCAGCGATCGCGCTGCTCGAGGAGTCCGACTTCGTGCGCTCGGCGCCGCGGACGATCAGGGTGATCGAAGAGGAGTTCGGATGAACGAGGCGAGCGTGAAGGTCCCCTTGGTGGAGGGCATTCCGCCAACCGGAGCTCACGTGCCGCTGATCGAGCGCTACCGCGAGCGGCTCCCATTCGAGCCGGGCGATCCGCTGGTCAGCCTGCAGGAGGGCTCGACGCCGCTGTTGCGCGCGCCGGTGCTCTCCGAGATGGTGGGGGCGACGGTGCGCCTGAAGCTTGAGGGCGCCAACCCGACCGGGTCGTTCAAGGACCGCGGCATGACGTGCGCGGTATCGGCCGCCGTGCGCGACGGCGCCAAGGCTGTGATCTGCGCGTCCACCGGGAACACGGCCGCAAGCGCGGCGGCGTATGCGGCGCGCGCGGGCATTACCTGCGCGGTGATCGTTCCAGAGGGCAAGATCGCCCAGGGCAAGATGGCGCAGACGCTCGTGCACGGCGCGCGTGTGATCTCGCTTCAGGGCAACTTCGACCAGGCGCTGACGCTCGTGCGCGAGCTGACGGACGCACACCCAATCGTGCTCGTCAACTCGGTCAATGAGTTTCGCATCGAAGGACAGAAGACGGCAGCGTTCGAGGTACACGAGGCGCTCGAAGGGCAGCTGGAAGTGCTCTGCATCCCGGTTGGCAACGCGGGCAACATCACCTCCTACTGGCGCGGTTTCCGCGAGCTGGGTGCGGCGCCGAAGATGTTCGGCTTCCAGGCCGAGGGGGCCGCGCCGCTGGTGCAGGGCAAAGTGATCGAGCATCCGGAAACGGTGGCCAGCGCGATCAGGATCGGCAACCCGGTGCGCTGGGAGGACGCGATGGCAGCGGCAACCGACTCGCGGGGAAAGATCCGCGACCTCAGCGATGCGGAGATTCTCCACGCCTATCGCCTGCTCGCCTCGCGGGAAGGCATGTTCTGTGAGCCAGCCTCCGCGGCTTCGGTCGCGGGCTTGCTCAAGTATGGAGCCGATGGAGCGGAGCAGATCGTATGTGTGCTGACCGGGCGCGGCTTGAAGGATCCGGAGACGGCGATCGCCAACAACGACGGCATGGTGATCACATGCGCCGCGGAGATGGGGCCGATCGAAGAAGCGGTTTTGGGTGATACGTAGGCGGGTAGTGCGCGTGCCGGCGTCCTCGGCCAACCTCGGTCCGGGCTTTGACTGCATGGCGGCTGCGCTGGCTTTGCATCTGGAGCTCGAAGTCGAGGAGACTGGCCAGTTCGCTGTGGAGACGGACCTGCCGGTCCCGCGTGGGCGCGAGAACCTGTGCGTGCGGGCCTTCGAGCGGCTTGCGCCCGCGGAGGGCTTCACCTTTCGAGTCCGCTCGGAGATCCCGCTGGCGGGAGGTCTCGGCTCGAGTGCCGCGGCGGTCGTGGCTGGTCTGATGGCGGCGGACCATCTGTATGAGCTAGACGCAGACCTGCTGAAGCATGCAAGCCAGCTGGAGGGTCATTCCGACAATGTGGCGGCGGCGCTGCAAGGAGGCCTCGTGATCTGCGCGGATGGGCAGGCGACGCGCTTTGAGCCGCCGACAGGCCTGGAGGCGCTCGCGGTCGTTCCCGGAGAGGCGGTGCGCACGAGCGCAGCGCGTGCGGCGCTGCCGGCCGAAGTGCCGCTGTCGGATGCCGTCTTCAACATTGCCCATGGAGCGCTGTTGACGCTCGGCCTGGCGCGCGGGGACTGGGATCTGCTTGCGCGCGGGCTTCAGGACCGCCTGCACGAGCAGCGGCGCGCGAAGCTCTTTCCGCGATCGTATGAGCTGGCGCGCCGCGCACGGGAGCTGGGCGCGCTTGGAGCGACGATCTCTGGGGCTGGACCGACGGTGCTCGTGTGGTGCTTTTATGAGCAGACCGGCGCAGTCGTGGCCGCACTGCAGCCAGAGATCGATGGTTGGGCGACGCTGTTGCGGACACCGTTTGAGCCGCAAGGGGCCTATGTCGGGGAGCTCTAAGCCAGCTGGGTGAGCCGCCCGCGGGCGTGCTGGAGTCCCGGCAGCCGCTCGAGCACTTCGGCGGCGAGTGCCAGGTAGTCGGCGCCGAGGTCGGGGCGGTGATCAAGAATCGACTTCGCACGCTCGGCCGACTCGGCGTAGGCGATCGAAGAGCGGATGACGGTGGCGAACACCTGCTCACCAAAGCGCTCCTGCAGTGACACGAGCGCCTCGCGCGAATGCACTGTGCGCATATCGGCGAGGTTCAGCAGCACTCCCAGCAGCTCGAGAGCGGGATTGAGGCTGTCCCGCGCCAGTTCGACGACCTCCATGGCCTGCTCGACCCCCTGCAGCGCGAAGTATTGGGCCTCGGCGGTCACGAGTGCGCGATCGGCGGCCACGAGTGCGTTCACCGTGAGCAGCCCGAGCGAAGGCGGGCAGTCGATCAGAATCACCTGATAATCGCCGGGCACCTTGGCGAGCGCACGCCGCAGCGTCATCTCGCGGCCCATCTTGCCGCCCAGCATCAGCTCCGCCTCGGCCAGGCTGAGGTTGGCAGGGATGATGTCGTCGTGGATCGCCTCGGCTGCCGTG
>DASYGA010000254.1:0-2645 GCA_036000265.1 Steroidobacteraceae bacterium
TTAGGGGTGACGTTGAGCTCGAGGATCACATCGTCGAGTGCGAGGTACTCGCGCAGCGACTTGCCCACCGTGGCGTCGGACGGCAGCTCCACGATGCCACTCGAGGCGTCCGCGAGCCCAAGCTCCTTCGCCGAGCACAGCATGCCGGCCGATTCCACGCCGCGCAGCTTCGCCGCCTTGATTACGAGGCCGTCGGGCAGCTTCGCCCCGACCACCGCCAGCGCGCTCTTCAACCCCACGCGCGCATTGGGCGCGCCGCAGACGATCTGCAGCGGCTCCCCGTGCCCGGTCGAGACGCGGCAGACCCGCAGCTTGTCGGCTTGCGGGTGCTTCTCCACATCGAGAATCTCGGCAACCCCCACGCCGATGAACATTGGCGCCGCCGGCTCCAGTGCCTCCAGCTCCAGGCCCGCCATGGTCAGGCGCGAGCCCAGCTCCTGAGGAGTCCAGGGCACGCTCACCCACTCGGCCAGCCAGGAGTAAGGAATCCTCATGGCTCAGAAGGCCCCGAACTGCTGCAGGAAACGCAGATCGTTCTCGAAGAATAGCCTCAGGTCGCTGACCCCGTAGCGCAGCATCGCCAGCCTATCTATGCCCATACCCCACGCGTAGCCGGTGTAGCGCTCGGCATCGATGCCGCTCGCCATGAGCACGTTGGGATGTACCATGCCGCAGCCTGCGATCTCCAGCCACCCGGTATGCTTGCAGGTGCGGCAGCCCTTGCCCTCACAGAACACGCACGACATGTCGACTTCCGCCGACGGCTCCGTGAACGGAAAGTAGGAAGGCCGCAGCCGCATCGCCAGATCGCGCTCGAAGAACGACTGCAGGAAGCCGTGCAGCGCCGCCTTCATGTTGGCGAAGCTGATGTTCTCGTCGACTTTCAACCCCTCGATCTGGTGGAACATCGGCGAGTGCGTCATGTCGGAATCGCACCGATACACCCGCCCCGGTGCCACGATCGCGATCGGCGCCCCTTGGCTCAGCAGCGCGCGGATCTGCACCGGCGAGGTATGCGTGCGCAGCAGCCGCCCATCCGGGAAATAGAACGTATCGTGCATCGCCCGCGCCGGATGATTGGGCGGGAAATTGAGCGCCTCGAAGTTGTGGAAGTCGTCCTCGATCTCCGGCCCGGTGGCGACCTCGAAGCCGGCGCGGCGGAAGATCTCCTCCATGCGCAGCCTCGCCAGGGTGACCGGATGCAGCCCGCCGCGCTGCTCGCCGCGACCCGGCAGCGTGACATCGATGCGGCCGGCGGCGAGCTCTCGCTCCACCTCCGCCCGCGCCAGTGCCGCGCGCCGCGCCTCGATGGCGGCCTGCACCTGCTCCTTGGCCTCGTTGATGCGCTGCCCAGCCGCGGGCCGCTCGGCGGCCGGCAGGCCGCCGAGGGACTTCAGCTGCTCGGTGAGAGCGCCCTTCTTTCCCAGCCAGCGCACCCGTACGTCATCGAGCGCGCCGAGGCCGGCGCTTGCCGCCACCTCACCGAGCGCCTCGGCGACCAGGGAACTCAGGTCCTGCATGACGCAAGGCCCGGCGGGGATCAGGCGATACCGAGTGCGGTCTTCGCCTGCTGCGCGATGGCGGCGAACGCAGCCGTGTCGTGGACGGCAATGTCCGCCAGCACCTTGCGGTCAATCTCGATGCCCGCTTTTCCTAAGCCGTTGATGATGCGGCTGTACGAAAGGCCATAGATGCGCGCCGCGGCATTGATGCGCGCGATCCAGAGCGCGCGGAACTCGCGCTTCTTCGCCCGCCGGTCGCGATAGGCGTACTGCCCGGCCTTGATGACGGCCTGCTTCGCTGCGCGATAGACCTTGCGGCGGGCGTTGTAGTAGCCCTTCGCCTTGCCCAGAACCTTCTTGTGACGGCGCCCGGCCGTCACGCCACGTTTGACTCTTGCCATGTTGGATTACCTCGCGCGCGCGTTACTTGTGGTACGGAAGCAGTTGCTCGAGACGACCGGTGTCCGTCTCATGCACGAGGCTCGTACCGCCCGAGCGGGCGTGGCGCTTCACCTTGCGGTCCTTGTGGCCGAGGTTGTGGCGGCGTTTGGACGCGTACCGCTTGAAGCCCTTCGCCGTTTTGCGAAAGCGCTTGGCCGCGGCCCGGTTGGTTTTCAACTTGGGCATCGACTGAAACTCCTCATCTCGTTGCTATAGCCCCGGTCGCAAGGCGTCCTGGACCGTGGTCCAAGGCACCCGCTACGGGCGAACGATCCCAGGTAGATCAACTACTTGGAAGCGTTACTTCTTCTTTGGCGCAATGACCATGACCATCTGCCTGCCCTCCATGAGCGGGTTCTGCTCGACCGTGCCGTACTCGGCCAGATCGCCCACAACCCGATCGAGGAGCCTGCGCCCGATGTCCTGGTGCACCATCTCACGGCCGCGAAAACGCAAGGTAATCTTGGCCTTGTCGCCCTCGGTGAGGAAGCGGATGAGATTACGCACCTTGATCTGGTAATCCCCCTCCCCCGTACCGGGACGAAACTTCACTTCCTTGATCTGAATCTGCTTCTGCTTGCGCTTCGCCGAGTGGGCCTTCTTGCTCTGCTCGAACAAGAACTTGCCGTAATCCATGATGCGCACCACCGGCGGCTCTGCCGTCGGTGATACCTCGACCAGGTCGAGCTCCGAGGCGGCTGC
>DASYGA010000075.1:0-4912 GCA_036000265.1 Steroidobacteraceae bacterium
CTCGCCTGCTCGATGAACGCCAGGCAATCCTCGACGGCGGCGGGGTCGTCGATGAATCCCATGGGAGGATTGTGATGACGCACGTTCCGCAGGCCGAAGCGCGCCGCAATCTGCGCGGCCTGCTCCGGGCTGCCCCCGACCAGGGCGATGCGATCGTCAGCGGCAATCACTTTGCGGAAGAGCGCCTCGGTGACATCCGAGCCGGTGCAGACGGGTAGCCGCAGGCCCTTGACGAGGCGCAGCAGCCGCGCGGCGAACCGGCTGTCGAGCAGGGCGAAGTCGGCCGACGCGTAGCGGGAGCGGAAGGCCGCATCCTCATGGCAGCGGATCATGTGATCCACATTGGGCGTGACTACGAAGCCGAACCGGCTGGAGCCGAATCGGGCCGCGACCGCGAGGAATCCTTCCAGCTCGAAGTCGTCGAGCTGATGAATGCAGGTCTCAACCAGACCCGCCGTCAGGTTGGCGCTCACATGCGAACTCTTCGATCTTTGCGAAACTTATAGGTTCTTGTCGATTCTTCTGGCGGTTCTCGAGCCGCCTCGGATGTTGAAAGTATGACTCAGTCGCGTCCGGATTCCAACCGCATCCAGCCGCAAATGTGTGGAAAGTCACAAACCGCCGCGCGCGAACCGACTGAACTTATTGTCGGCGGAGGCTGCCGCAGCCCGTCGCTCAGTTCGCGACGCGCCGCTGCTCCCAGGAGGGTGCCTGCTCGCGCTGACTCGTGCGGGCTTCGCTGGCGACCGGCGCCAGCGTCCGCCCGGTGATGAGGTCGGCCGCCTTCTCGGCGATCATGATCACCGCCGCATTGGTATTTCCGGACACGATCGCGGGAATGACCGAGGAGTCGCAAATGCGCAGGCCGCCGATGCCGCGCACTCGCAGCTCGGGTGTGACGACGGCACTTTCATCGATCCCCATCCGGCACGAGCCGACGAGGTGGTAGCCGGTATCGACCATCGAGCGGGCGTACTGCGCCAGTTGCTCCGGGGTGTGGACGTCGGGTCCTGGCGCGTACTCCCGCCGGATGAGCCGCGCCATCGCAGGCTGGCGCATGATGGCGCGGCAGACTTCCAGGCCCGCGACCGTGTGCTCGACATCCGACTGCTCGGCCAGGTAATTGGGGTCGATGAGCGGCTGCGCCTGCGGATCGGAGCTGCGCAGGCGCACCGTCCCGCGCGAGCGGGGGCGCAGCTCATAGAAGTTCATGGAACAGCCGTGCCGGTAGGGCACCGCGGAAGAGAGCGGCACGAAGAAGAACTGCATGTTCGGATCGGGCCCGTCGCGCTCACTCCACCAGAATCCGCCGCCGTCGAGGCTGTTGGATGCGATCACGCCGTGCCGGTAGAGCAGGTACTCGAGCCCGAGCATGAGCAGGGCGAGCGGCTTCTTGTAGCGATCGAGCGAGTAGCGGCCATTGAGCTCGTAGTACAAGTCGACGCGAGCGTGGTCCTGCAGATTGGCGCCGACACCGGGCAGATCGAGCACGGGCCGGATGCCGAGCTGCTGCAAGTGCTCCGTCGGGCCGATCCCCGACAGCAGCAGCAGCTTCGGCGAGCCAACCGCGCCGGCCGTGACGATGATCTCGCGCTGGGCGCGGATCGTAGTGAGCTGGCCTGAGTCGGCGACCTGCACTCCGGTGGCGCGGCCGTGCTCGACCACGATCTTGAGTACCGTAACGCCGCTACGGACCGTGAGATTGGGGCGGCCGTGGGCGGGACGGAGGTAGGCCACGGCGGTGCTGCAGCGGCGGCCGTCGCGGATGCTCGTCTGATAGAAGCCAGAGCCGGCAAGCTGCGAGCCGTTGAAGTCGGCGTTGTAGGGAATGCCGGATTGTTGCGCGGCGCGCACAAAAGACTGCGTCAGCGAGTGCGGCATGACGTGGGAGACGCCTACCGGCCCATCATTGCCGTGAAACTCGTTGCTGTAAGTATCGTTGCACTCACTGCGGATGAAATAGGGCAGGACGTCGCGGTAGCTCCATCCGGCGCACCCGTATACCCGCGCCCAGTCGTCATAGTCATTCGGCACGCCGCGGACCATGACCATGGCGTTCACCGACGAGCTGCCGCCCATCATGCGGCCCTGCGGCAGCCCTACCGAGCGATTGCCGGCGTGACGCTGCGGCGTCGAGTGGTACCCCCACGTATAGCGTCGGCCGAGCAGGAAGTATCCGGCGGGGACATGGTGCAGCGGATGGGTATCGCGCGGCCCGGCCTCGAGCAGCAGCACGGACGTGTTCGGATCCTGCGTCAGCCGCGCAGCGAGGGCGCAGCCGGCGGATCCGCCGCCGACAATGATGTAGTCGAAACGATTGCGCACGATGCCCGACTCGAACCCCCGGTTCAGCTATTATGCACCTTGCGTGCGGGGCTCGCGGTAGCATGTTGTTCCCGGTACGACGCATCGAGCGGAACACTTTCGAGAAGAGACGGGGGGCTCGTGAGCGGCGATTTGACAGATTCCGGCGCCGGGCGCGTGCCCGCCGGGCGGACGACGGCGGGTCGCGATGACAGCCGGGTTACGGGCACAGGCCTTGCCGCGATTGCCGCTGCCGCGCTGCTCGCAGGCGCGGCACAGCCGGGCCTGGCGGCGACCGGGTTCAGCCCGTTCGCCACGGTGGGGTACCAGCACGACTCCAACGTCTTCATGCGCCCGAGCAGCGAGCCCCCTTTTGCGGCGGAGGGCATCACGGCGCTCGGCGATTCGATCCTCGACTACGAGGCGGGGATCGACGGCGAGGCCGACTGGGGGCCGGAACGGCTCACTCTCAATGCGTCCGCTACCCGCAGTGACTATGACCGGTTCTCGTCTCTCAATAATTACGCGTACAGCTTCGGCGGGGATCTCGACTGGCGGCTGAGCCCGGCAGTGGACGGCACGGTCACCTACAAACAAAGCCGCTACATGGCTCCGTTCACCAATACGTTCGCCACGGGCCTCCTCCTAGATAACGAGCGGACCGGGAATGTGACGGGGCGGGTATTGGTGACGCCAGAATGGCGGCTCGATCTCACGCCCGAGCTGCACGAGCTCGACACCCCGCTGCCCGGCTTTCCCGACTTCAAGCTGAACGAGAGGATCGGCATCGCCGGCCTCAACTACCTCGGCTTCGGCAAGCTGATGGCCGGGGTGCAATTCACTTACGATGATGGCCGCTACGAGGGGATTGCCGCGGCGACGCGCTACCAACAGCGCGATGCCGACCTCACGGCCAACTACAAGGTGAGCGGCCTCTCGACCTTCAGCGCCGCCGCGGGGTATTCGGAGCGCAGCAGCGAGGCCAATCCCGCCGAGTCGGCGCCGACACCCCCCGGCATCTTCGCCGGATACGGCGGCAACCTCGGCAAGACTTCCAGCGCGACAGGCGCGCTCACCTACCAGCGGGATTTGACCGGCAAGACGAGCGTGCGCCTGTCACTCTTTCGCCGCGTGGACAGCTACGCCGCAGGAGCGAACCCGGAAATCGGGACCGGAGGGGAGGTCGGCATGACATGGAAAGCGGACCCGAAAATCGTGGTGAATCTGAATTACGGCCTGACGCACGATCAGATCAAGGGCGGGCTCGTCGTGGTGAATGCCGCCAACCGAACCGACCGGACGCAGAACGCCGAATTCGAAGTCAAGTACGCGGCGCTTTCCTGGCTCACGATCCGGCCCTACGTCAACTGGAACGAGGCCAGCTCCACCTTCAAACTGGGGAACTACTCCGCACTGATTGTTGGGATCGACGTGACGGGTCGTCTGCACTGGTGACTCGGGACGCGCCGCGGCCGTCCGCCGACATTGCCAGGTGGGCGGCGAGACGCAGGGCGAGCGCGACGATCGTGAGCGTCGGATTGGCCTGGCTCGAAGTGGGGAACACCGCGCCCCCGGCGATGTAGAGGTTTCTGATTCCATGGACGCGGCAATTTGGATCGACGACGCTGGTCGTCGAGTCCGTGCCCATGCGCGCCGTCCCGAGGTGGTGGCCGCCGTAAGCGCCGTAATAGAGAATCTCGCGCTCGATCGATTCCGGATCGCACTCGAACGTACCGACGCCGGATGAGCGGATGTCCTGCGCCAGCAGCCGCACGGCGGCCTGTACCGTGCGGACGTCTCCGGCGGTGTAGCGCCAGTCCACCTGCAGGCGCGGCACACCCAGGGCGTCGCGCTCCTCGGTGAGGGTGATGCGGCTCGAGGGATTCGGTTCCTGTTCGGCGTGAAAGTCGAGACTGTAGTACCCGCCGCTCGAGCGGACGATGATGGAGGGGAACTTGCGGCTGGCCAGAAAGCGGTCGCGCAGCATGTGCACCCCGAAGGCCATGACCTCGTGCGGCGCACCGGCGACATTGCGCACGTGGCGCAGCCAGGTGCCCGTGCGCATGCGCTCCTCGCCATGCAGGCGCTTGCCGTACTCGTAAGAGATGAGACCCTTGGCGAGCTGCAGGGCCGACAGCACGGCCGTGCGGTGCGAGGGGTCGGTGATGCGGGGATGATGCAGCCGCGCGATGAAGTTACCGATGCGCAGCCGGCGTTGTGTCTCGGGCGTGAGCGCGAGCCGCCGTCGGCAGTAAATGCCCTCCGCCGTGCGGTCGTAACCATGCCAGACCCCCGCGCCCCCCTCGCGGAATTCCATTCGCCCGACGGCCCCGGCAATGTGGCACATGTAGTATCGGCCGACGACGTCGTGCTCATTGCCGATGCCCTGTGGCACCACGCTTCGGTTAGCGAGCCACAGCCGCGCCGTCTCGAGCCCGCCAGTCGCCAGCACGAATCGCGCTGCCCGGACCGTGAGTTCTGTTCCCCGCAGAGTGCGAACCGTCAATGACTCGACCGCATGACCTGCGGGAAACAGCCTCACTTCGGTTACATTCGCGTGCAGCAGCACGCGCACGTTGCGCGCAGCGCGCAAACGAGCGGTATGGCG
>DASYGA010000078.1:0-3238 GCA_036000265.1 Steroidobacteraceae bacterium
CACGCCGATCACGCCGACTTCGCCATCCTGTTCGCCGTCTCGGGCGAGGAGCATACGCCGCGTGGAACGCGGCGGCTGATGACGGCCTTTCTGGTCGATAAGGGCACGCCCGGCTTCGAGGTGCTGCCTGGATACCAGAACGTCTCACACCGCGGCTACACCAACAGCATCCTGAGATTCACCGACTGCCGGCTGCCGAAGTCCGCGGTGCTGGGCGAGGTGCACCGGGGCTTCGCGGTGGCCAACACCTGGCTCGGCGCCACGCGCCTGCAGGTGGCGGCAAATTGCCTCGGGCGAGCGGAGCGGGCTTTCGAGCTCGCGCGCCAATGGGCGGTCGACCGCAGGCAGTTCGGCCAGCAGATCGGCAAGTTCCAAGGGGTGGCGTTCAAGCTGGCGGACATGGCGATGGAGATGCGCGCCGCGGAGCTCCTGACGCTCGAGGCGGCCTGGAAGCTCGGTGAGAATACCGCCACGGACATGGACATGGCGATCGCGAAACTCAAGGCCACGGAGATGCTGGCGATGGTTGCGGACGAGGCGCTGCAGATCCACGGTGGCATGGGTCTGATGACGGAGATGCCGCTCGAGCGCATCTGGCGCGATGCCCGCATCGAGCGCATCTGGGATGGCACGAGCGAGGTGCAGCGGCACATCATCTCGCGCGCGCTGCTGCGTCCACTCGGAGGGTGAGCACGCATGCGGCGCATTAGATATTATAATGCGTATAATATATAAAGGGAGGCGGCCGCCGAGGGCGATGCAATGATTCGGCGCGCCGTCTACGTCCTGCGGGCCCGCGCGACGGGCGCAAGGGATCGTCATTCGAAGGACTCGAGCAGGCGTGTTTTGAGGGGCTGCGCGCGTAGGGTCCGATCGTCGTCATGGAGGGCGGCGCGGGGGCGCCGCGGATTGACGGCAGGACGCGAGGGGAAGGTTGTCTCGACACATCTTATCCAGTCTTGGGGGTACTTATATTATGTGGGCGATAATACATAAGAGCCGACTCGCCGCGACGCAGCCGCTTTCGGCGGACACTCCGCCGCTGAAGCAGTCTCCGCCGGCCTGGCTCCTCGGGCTGGTCCTGGTGTACGGCGTGGCGGCAGGGCCGCCTGGCGCACTCGCCGAGGCCGCTCAGGACGCCGCGGCTGCCGATTCCGCAAGCGCCGCCTCCAAGTCGCTCCAGACCGTCACCGTCACGGCCCAGAGACAGGCGCAGTCGGCCGCCAAGGTCCCGCTCAGTCTCACGGTATTCACGGCCCAGAACCTGCAGAACTACAACATCCGGTCCTTCAACGATTACGCGACCAAGACTCCGAACCTTTCCTTCACCTACGGCTCGGGCGCCACGGGTATCGCGGATGCCCGCACAGTCAGCATCCGGGGCATCACCGGGCAAAATCTCGGCGGGACCAACGGCGCGACCGGCTTCTACATCGACGACACGCCGGTCCCGGCCTCGATCGACCCGAGAGTTCTCGACATCAGCAACATCGAGGTCTTGAAGGGGCCTCAAGGCACGCTGTTCGGCGAGGGCTCCCTCGGCGGCAACGTGCGGTTGATCACCAATCAGCCCGATTTGACCGAGAACTCCGGTTCCTACATGGCCGAGGCGGGAGTCACCTCCGGCGGGGGCAGCCCCGATGGCGGCGGCAACTTCATCGGCAACGCCGTGCTCGCGCCCGACCGCATGGCAGTCCGCGCCGTGATGTTCTTCAATCATGATGCCGGTTATCTCACCCGCACGTATCCTACGGACCCGGCGAGTCCGGGTGCCGGCGATCCGTTCCTCACCGTGCCTCGCAGCAGCGTCAATGACCAGGGGGCCGACACCAGCTTCGGCGGCTCGATCACAGCACTGCTGAAGGCGACCGATCACTTCGACGCCACGCTGCGCTTCATGCTCCAGCGAAGCTCCGACAACGGCTTTCCAGCGACACTCGCGCCGCTGCCGGCGTTCGAGCCGATCTACACGATCGATCGGGCTTTCAATGTGCAAGCTCATGCCAACGATTCCTGGGCGCTGCCGTCCCTGGAGCTCGCCTACCACATCCATGGCTGGAAATTCGAGTCGTCCACGAGCTATTTCTACCGCCACACTCAGGACGTGGAGGATTCGACGTACGGAACTCAGCAGATCGATCAGGCGTACTATCAAATCTGCTGCCTGGCGCCGCAGCCGTATCTGTGGAAGGGCGAGCATTACACCAACAAGACCACGGAGGAATTGCGCGCCTCGTTCGCGCCCGTGCATCACCTGAGCGGCACCTTCGGTGTCTTCTACTCGATGACGCGCAGTCTGTTCAGCATTCCGCCACTCTCCGCCACGGGGCTGGTGGCCGCGACCGCGGACAATGCGGTGGTCGGCCCCTGGCCGAACGACATCCTGTGGTTCTCGGATGGTTATTTCCGACAGAAGGATACCTCCATCTATGGACAGCTTTACTACAGCTTCCTGCGCAAGTTCACGCTGACCGTCGGCGCGCGGCAGTACTGGCTCTCGCAGCGCGCCAACGGGGATTCCGGCGGGTTTCAGGACTTTACCGTGCTGAATGTCACCCCGTTCACGAGCAACAGCGAATCGGGCCTCAACCCTAAGGTTGCGCTGTCCTATCAGGCGACCGGCAACACGATGGTATATGCGTCGGCATCCGAGGGATTCCGCGCCGGCAGCACTTCGGGTCCCATTTCGGCCTTTACCCAGTCATGCGCCCTACCGGGCCTGACCGCATCGGATATTGAGAATCTGAGGGCCGATACGGTATGGAGCTACGAAGTCGGTACCAAGGTGCAGGTTCCGAACCCCGGTCTGCTGGTTTCCGCCGACGCTTTCCACATCGACTGGAACAACCCGCAGCAGGAGGTGGGCCTTCCCTGCGGCTCGTATTTCCAGATCAACGGCAAGAAGGCCACGATAGACGGCGCCGAGCTCGATGTTTCCGGGCACCTCGCGCCGCCGCTCACCGTGCGGCTCGGTGCCGGTTACGAGAAGACCGACATGTCCGATCCCGGCGCGCTCTTCTACGGAGGAGTTCAGCCGGGATCCCGGCTGCCGGGAGTGCCGCGATTCAACGTCACCGTGGGTGGTGTCTACACACGCGAGCTCGGCAGTGACTTCGACGGGTTCATCTCGGCCGATTACAGTTACATCGGCAACGCGACAGCCCCCGTGGTCAGCGGCGGAGGCGCGGAGGCGACCCGGCCGGGCTACTCGCTGGCCAATCTACGGCTGGGGGTGGAC
>DASYGA010000283.1:0-17961 GCA_036000265.1 Steroidobacteraceae bacterium
GAGAGGATCTGGTTGTGATGCGCGAGGAAGACGTTATGGCCGTGATCGAGAGCAAGTAAGCGAGGAGCTAAGAAAATGGCAGCCAAAGAAGTCAGATTCAGCGATGACGCCCGCGCGCGCATGTTCCGCGGCGTCAACGTCCTCGCGAACGCCGTCAAGGCGACCCTCGGCCCCAAGGGCCGCAACGCCGTGCTCGAGAAGAGCTTCGGCGCTCCTACCGTCACCAAGGACGGCGTCTCCGTCGCCAAGGAAATCGAGCTGAAGGACAAGTTCGAGAACATGGGCGCGCAGATGGTGAAGGAAGTCGCGTCCAACACCTCGGATGAGGCCGGCGATGGCACCACCACCGCGACGGTGCTCGCCCAGGCGATCATCCGCGAGGGTCTCAAGGCCGTCTCCGCGGGCCGCAACCCGATGGACATCAAGCGCGGCATCGACAAGGCGGTCGCCGCCGCCGTGGAGGAGCTGAAGAAGCTCTCCAAGCCGTGCAAGGACTCCAAGTCGATCGCCCAGGTCGGCACGATTTCCGCCAACGGCGACGAGTCGATCGGCAAGACGATCGCCGATGCGATGGAGAAGGTCGGCAAGGAAGGCGTGATCACGGTCGAGGAGGGCTCGGGCCTGGAGAACGAGCTCGAGGTGGTCGAGGGCATGCAGTTCGACCGCGGTTATCTCTCGCCATACTTCATCAACAACCAGCAGAGCCAGACCGCGGAGCTCGAGAAGCCCGTGATCCTGCTGGTCGACAAGAAGATCTCCAACATTCGCGAGCTGCTGCCGCTGCTCGAGGGCGTCGCCAAGGCCGGCCGGCCGCTGCTGGTCGTGGCCGAGGACGTCGAGGGCGAGGCGCTGGCCACCCTGGTGGTCAACAACATCCGCGGCATTCTCAAGGTGGCGTCCGTCAAGGCCCCGGGCTTCGGCGACCGCCGCAAAGCCATGCTGCAGGACATTGCCGTCCTCACCGGCGGCACCGTGATCTCCGACGAGGTCGGCTTGTCGCTCGAGAAGGCGACGCTGAACGACCTCGGCGAGGCGAAGAAGGTCGTGGTGGAGAAGGAGAACACCACCATCATCGACGGCGCCGGCAAGCAGTCGGACATCAAGGCCCGCATCGAGTCGATCCGCCAGCAGGCCGAGGAGGCCACCTCCGACTACGACAAGGAGAAGCTGCAGGAGCGCGTCGCGAAGCTCTCCGGCGGCGTCGCCGTCGTCAAGGTCGGCGCGGCCACCGAGATCGAGATGAAGGAGAAGAAGGCGCGCGTGGAGGATGCGTTGCATGCCACTCGCGCGGCCGTGGAGGAGGGTGTGGTGCCGGGTGGCGGTGTCGCCCTGATCCGCGTTCTGAAGGCGCTCGACAAGCTCGAGGGCGCGAATGAGGACCAGACGGTCGGCGTTCGCATTCTCGCCCGCTCGATCGAGGAGCCTCTGCGGCAGATCGTCGACAACGCCGGCGAGGACGCCGCCGTGATCCTCAACAAGATCAAGGAAGGCAAGGGCACCTACGGCTACAACGCCGCATCCGGTGAGTTCGGCGACCTGATCGAGCAGGGCATTCTCGATCCGACCAAGGTCACACGCCTGGCGCTGCAGAATGCGGCCTCCGTGTCGGGTCTGCTCCTGACGACGGAAGTCATGGTGGCCGAGGCTCCGAAGGACGAGGAGCACAGCCACGGCGGGATGCCGCCGGGCGGCATGGGCGGAATGGATATGTAACGCCCCCCTCGAAAGAGGTATCGATTCTGAAAGGATGAGCCGATAACCTGATCGGCATCGGTTAGGGAATGGCGCCCGCCCCCAAAAGCGGGCGCCGTCCTGAAAGACGCGGAGCAAGACCCCCTATTCCGCGCAATCTTCAAGCCCCGCGCAAGCGGGGCTTTTTTTTGCTCCGACGGCGCATAATCAAAAATCTGTGCGAGGCGGCTGGAGCGTCCCATGACTCTACTTTTCAGGCGTGCTTCGATGGCGGGGCTGGCGGCGGCTGCCCTGGGTCTCGGTCTGGGGCTGGCGGGTGGGGTGGCGGCGCAGTCGGCGGCCACCATGCCGGCTTCGCAGCCGGGAGCGGCGCCCATGAAAGATCCCGGGCGCGTGATCGCCAAGGGACCCGGATACAGCATCGTTGCGACGTCGCCGGGGGCGGGTAGCCCGGCGGCGGCAGAAACCAAGGTCACGGACGCGCCGCTCGAGGTGCTGCACGAGCCGATCGTGTGTCGGGGCGAGCGGGTGCTCAACATCGATAATCGGGATATGCGGTTCGACGGCAATGCGATCACCGCCGCGGACGGCTGCGAGCTGCACATCACCAACAGCCGGATCAGTGCCGGCGGGGTCGCCATTCGCGCGCGCAATGCCAGCGTTCACATCGAGAACAGCGAGATCGACGGCCGCAAGGCGGCGATAGACGCCGCCCGCGGCGCGCAGATCTATGCCGAGGCTTCGACCTTCAAGGGCGCCGCCCGGCGCCTGGGCCGAGCGGCCATTCACGACCTCGGCAACAATGCCTGGACCAAGGTTGATTGACCGCCTGGCCCTCAGCGCGGCCCTGCGGGCATCCCTGCAGCGGCAGTTGGAGGAGCTCGAGTCCGCATCACCGGGACGGGTGGCCTCACTGCCGCCATGCATCCGTGAGTCGCTGCCTTTGGTGTTTGCAGCCAGCAGCTTCGTCGCCCGGGCCTGTGCCCGCGACCCGGATCTGCTGAGCGATCTGATCGGACCCTATGGCCTGACGAGTCCCGCGGCGGCCGATGACTACGCGGGCCGCGCTCCGGCCGTGAGCGCGGCCTCCGAAGCAGACATGCTGTCGGCCCTGCGGGGCTGGCGGCGGCGGGAAATGATCCGGATTGCGTGGCGCGCGCTGGCCGGCTGGGCGCCGGTCGAGGAGACGCTCACGGAGCTCTCGGACTTCGCCGATGCCGCCATCCGCGTCGCCGTAGAGCATGCCCGCGGGGCTCTCGCCGCGCGATACGGCGAGCCGCGCTCGGCCGCGGGCGCGGCGCAACCGCTGATGGTCGTCGCGATGGGCAAGCTCGGCGGGCGCGAGCTCAATTTTTCCTCGGACGTGGATCTAGTGCTGCTCTTTCCGGAGCACGGCGAGACGGACGGTCCGCGGCCGATCGCCAACGAGGAGTTCTTCACGCGCTTGGGGCAGGGCCTGATCAGACTGCTGGAAACCCCGACCCACGACGGCTTCACGCTGCGCGTCGACATGAGACTGCGGCCCTTCGGTGACAGTGGACCGCTGGTCGCGAGCTTCGCCTCCCTGGAGGACTACTTGCCGCTGCACGGCAGGGACTGGGAACGTTACGCCTACGTGAAGGCGCGCCCCGTGACCGCCCCGGAGCGCTACGCCGAGATCCGTGCCTCCGCTCTGGGCCCATTCGTTTACCGGCGCTACCTCGACTATGGCGTTTTCGAGAGCCTGCGGGAGATGAAGGCGCTCATCGAGCGCGAGGTCGAGCGGCGCGAGCTGGAAGGCGACATCAAGCTCGGGCCGGGTGGTATCCGCGAGATCGAGTTTATCGTCCAGGCTTTCCAGCTCGTCCGCGGCGGACGCGAGCGGCGGTTGCAGACCACCTCTCTGCTCGCGGCCCTGGCGCTGCTCGGCGAGCTACAGCTGCTGCCCGCGGTGGCCGTAGCGGAGCTGCGGACGGCGTATCTTTATCTGAGACGGCTGGAGAACAGCCTGCAGATGCTCTCCGACAGCCAGGTCCACCAGCTTCCCGCCGACCCGCTGTCGCGTGAGCGCGTCGCGCTCGCCATGGCTGCCTCGAGCTGGGACGGGCTGCTGGCGGAGCTCGGCCGCCAGCAGGAATGCGTCAGTGGGCATTTCAGCCGCTTCGTCTTTGGGGGCGCGCGGCGCGCCGGCACGGTGATCACGATCGATCTCGGCCGGCTGTGGGACGATGATGCGGAAGCCGCTGTGCTGGCGGAATCCCTTGGCCATGCGGGCTTTGCGGAGCCCGCGCAGGCGACCCAGATGCTGCTGGCGCTGCGCGCCTCGGCGCTCGTGCGCAAGCTCGATGAGTCCGGGCGACAACGTCTGCAAGCGCTGTTGCCGCCCCTGCTCGAGGATATCGGCGCCGCCCGGCTCGCGGCCGCGGAGCAGCTGCCAGTCCTGCGCCGGATCATCTCGATCCTCGAGGCCACCGGTAAGCGCTCGACGTATTTCGCGCTGCTGCGCGAGAGCCCGCCGGCGCGCTCGCGGCTCGTCGAGGTCTGCCGCCACGGTGAGTTCCTGGTCCGCCAGATAGCCTCCTATCCGCTGCTCCTCGATGAGCTGGTCAACGATCGGCTGCTGTCGCAGCTGCCGGGGAGACCGGCGCTCGCGCACGAGCTGCGGGCCGTGATGCAGCAGGTCCGCGAGGAGGATCCCGAGCACCAGGTCGAGGCGCTCTGTCATTTCCAGCGCGCCGCCATCTTCCGGGTCGCGGTGGCGGATCTCACCGGCAGGTTGCCGGTCATGCGGGTCAGCGACCGGCTCACCGAGATCGCCGAGCTCATCATCGCGCGCGCAATCGACCTCGCCTGGGCGCAGATCACGGCGCAGTTCGGGGTGCCGCATTGTGGTGACGGCGCGCAGCGGCGGCCGGTGAGCATCTGTGCCGTGGGCTACGGTAAGCTCGGCGGCCTGGAGCTTGGCTACGCCTCGGATCTCGACCTCGTGTTCCTGCACGATTCCCGCGGCGAGCGCCAGGAGACCGAGGGCCCGGAGGCACGGCCGATCGACAACCCTCTCTTTTTCGTGCGGCTGACGCAACGGATGCTGCATCTTCTGACCATGCACTCGGCGGCGGGCCGGCTCTACGAGGTGGATGTGCGGCTGCGGCCGAGCGGCAAGGGAGGACTGCTGGTCACCCAGATCGATGCCTTCGCCGAGTATCAGCGGCGCGATGCCTGGACCTGGGAGCATCAAGCGCTGCTGCATGCACGCGCGGTGGCCGGCGCTCCGGCGTTGTGCGCGGAATTCGAGCGTACCCGCCTGGAGGTGCTGCGCCGCGCGGTGCGCCGCGAGAGCCTGCGGGACGAGGTGCGGTCGATGCGCGAGCGCATGCGGCGGGAGCTCTCGAAGGGCGGGGACGGAAAGCGGGATCTGAAGCAGGATGCCGGCGGCATCGCGGATATCGAGTTTCTGGCGCAGTACTGGGCGCTAAGGTGGGCGAGCGAGTACCCGCCGGTGGCGATATTTTCCGACACCATTCGCCAGCTCGAGTCGGTCGCTTCCGCCGATCTCGTGCCGCAGGGGACAGTCGATATCCTCACCGGGGCCTATCTGGCTTACCGTACCCGGATGCACCATTTGTCGCTTGCCGGCGAGGCCGGGCTCATCGGCGAGGAAGAGTTCGCCGCCGAGCGCGCGGCCGTCACTGCCATTTGGGACGAGGTGATGGCGCGCGCCGACGGGCCAAGCTGAAAGACCGGGCTGACAGGCTATAATCGATCGCATGGCCGCTCAACCCAAACCTCTGATCCAGCCGAACGCGCAGAACCAGTACGAGGTCACGGCCGAGGACTTGCCGCTCTCGTGTCCCATGCCGCAGATGTACCTGTGGAATTCCCACCCGCGGGTGTATCTGCCGATCGAGAATACCGGCTGGGCCAAATGTCCTTATTGCGGCGCAGAATACACGCTGCGCGGATAGGCGCTATGTTGGCATCCCGCCGTTGCTCGGCTCCCTGGCTGCGCCGCTTCGTCACGTGCTTGCGGGCTGCGGACTCTCATTGTTCCAACAGCGGGGTGATCAGCCGGAGGAGCTTCTCCAGGGCGCCGCGGTTGCGATCGACGGCGGCACGGGCGCGGCGGCCCATTTCCTGCCGCGACGCCTGATCGGCCAGCAGCTCGGCCACTCGCGAGCCGAGCTCCTCGCCATTACGTACGACTTCCGCCGCGCCGCACTCGAGCAGCAGGCGTGCCACATCCTCGCCGTTGGAGTTGTTGGGTCCTGTCAGGATGGGCAGTCCCAATGCTGCAGGCTCCAGCAGGTTATGGCCGCCAATGGGAACGAGACTGCCACCCACAAAAGCAACGTCCGCTGCCGCGTAGAAATCGAGTAGCTCTCCCAGCGTGTCGAGCAGGAGCACGTCGAACCGACCTGTTACGGATGATTGTGAGCGCCGCGCGAAAACGACTCCCTTGCGCTCCAGCCAGGCGGACACTTCGCCGAAGCGATTGGGATGCCGGGGGGCGAGCACCAGCAGCGCGCCGGGATGGGCACCACCCACACGGCCGTGCGCTTCGAGCACGGCCTCTTCCTCGGCTCCGCCATGAGTGCTTCCCGCCACCCATACCGCGCGGCTCGATGCGTACCGATCGCGCAAAGATCTTCCGCGATCTTCGATGTCGGGGGGCAGGGTTAAGTCGAACTTGAGGTTGCCGGTGATGTGTGTGCGCTCTGCCGCGGCGCCGAGAGTGCGAAAGCGCTCGGCATCCCCTTCGCCCTGGGCGGCGATGACGACTCCGCCCGCGACTGTTTCCCTGAACAAGGCGCCAAGGCGCCGGTAGCGCTCGATGGAGCGCCGCGACATGCGCGCGCTGGCGATCACCAGTGGTATGCGGCGGTGTCGGCATTGAAGATACAAGTTCGGCCAGAGCTCCGTCTCGATGATGATCGCCAGCCGCGGCCGCGCGCGATCCAGAAAGCGCCGCACCGATCCAGGCAGGTCGAACGGCAGGAAACGTACCTCGGCGCTCCCGCCGAACAGGGCACGGGCGCGCGCGGCCCCGGTAGGGGTGAATGTGGTCACGAGCACGGGCAATGCCGGATAGCGGCCGCGCAGTGCCATCACGAGCGGTGCTGCCGCTTGAACCTCTCCGACGGACACGGCATGCACCCAGATGGGTGAGCTCGCCAGGGGCGGGCCGAGACCGAATCGCTCGCCGAAATTGCGCCAGTAGCTGCGCTCGCGCAGGCCGCGCGCGGCGAGCAGCACCGAGATGACCGGCGCGGCCAGGTATACCGCGGCGAGATAGAGCTTCCTGGAGGTCATCGGCATCCGCAGGCGGAAGTCAGAAGCGCATCGCAGGCGCGCGCCGTCAGCCGGCCATCGGCTCGCGACCCGCGGCCGGCTGCCGATAGCCATCGAGCAGCGCGTGCCAGTCAGCCTCGGAGAACCGATCGGCAGGCAGTCCGTAGGCGATCTTTTCCAGGGAGCGCCGCAGCCGTACCAGGTTGGCGTCGCGCCACATGCCGGCCCGTCGCAGCTGACAGCGGTCGAAGTCGATGAGGTAGACGATGTCCTCGCTGAGCAGCACGTTGTGGGCGTTGAGATCGGCGTGACAGACGCCGAAATCATGAAAGCGCCGGATGCAGCGCCCGACCGAGATCCAGGTGACGATCGACAGTGCGCCCAGACCCAGGCACTCGGCCAGTGACCCCACTGTTCCCAGGCGCTCCGTGATGATATCGCCGCGATATGTACGGCCTTGCCGGACATACCGGGCGGCGATCGGCGCCGGTACAGGCAGGCCGGCGCGATGCAGCCGGTAGGTGATCGACCACTCCGTGAACGGGCGCGTCTGCTCCTCGCCACGCCAGATATAGCGATCGGACGAGAGCAGGGACACCAGCCCGCCCCGGTGAAAGTGACGCAGCACCAGCCGGCGCTCCCGGCTGTGCACGAAATGGGTGGTGCCACGGCCGCGCGCCGCACCGTCAAGGGCGCCGCGCGAGCTCCAGTACCGCGGATCGAACCAGGCGGCGGTCAAATTGCGAGCCCTGGAGGCGTCGTATAGCATGGCGCCGCCCTCGATGACGCCGTGCTTGACCTCCGACCCCAGCGGCCAGCGCCTGCTCATCGCGAGCATCCCCCTGAGTCCCGGCTGCGCGTAACGATGGCTCCCAGGAAACTGCCGCTCGACGGACCGCCTCTCACTGTCTGCATATTGAGACTCTCGGCGCTGGGCGATACGTGCCACGTCGTGCCGGTGGTCCGAATGCTGCAGCGCGCATGGCCGGGGACGAAGCTGACATGGATCATCGGCAAAACGGAGTCGCGCCTGATGGAGCTCATCGATGGCGTCGAGTTTATCACCGTGGACAAGCGCGCCGGGTTTGCGGCGCGTCGCGAGTTGCGCGCACGGCTGCACGGTCGCCGCTTCGATGTGCTGCTGCACATGCAGCTGTCGCTGCGCGCGAGTCTCCTCTCGCTGCTCGTTCCGGCCACCGTGCGACTCGGGTTCGATAGACGCCGTGCGCGGGAGCTGCAGTGGCTCTTCACGAATGCGCGGATCGCGCCGCGCTCGCGCGAGCACGTTCTCGACAGCTTCCTCGGCTTCGTGGATGCGCTCGGGGTCCGGGAGCGGACACCGCTCTGGAATGTGCCGCTGCCCTCGGCTGCGTTGGAATACGCCGAGGGGCTGATTCCGGATGCGCGCCCGACGCTCGTCATCAGCCCTTGCTCCAGCCACTCGAGGCGCAACTGGCGTCCGCAGGCATATGCGTCGGTCGCTGATCACGCCGTGCGACGCCACGGGATGCGTGTGATCCTGGTGGGCGGACCGACCACCATGGAGCGTTCCGTCGGCGCGGAGATCGAGAGCGCGGTCCATGTACCGCTGATGAATCAGATCGGGCGCGACACGCTGCCGCAGATGCTGGCGCTGCTTGCGCGCGCGACCGTGCTCCTGACGCCCGACTCGGGACCGGCTCACATGGCAACCATGGTGGAGACCCCGGTGATCGGCCTCTATGCGGCGACGAACCCCGCGCGCAGCGGCCCCTACCTGTCACGGAGGTGGTGCGTGGATGCCTATCCGCAGGCCGCGCGCCGCTTTCGCGGAAGAGATCCGCAGCAGCTGCCCTGGACGGAAAAGATCGAAGAGCCTGGCGTGATGGATCTCATCGAGGTGCCGCAGGTCACCGCGAAGCTCGATGAGTTGCTAGCATACCTGGCATGAGTGACATCCTCGTTCCGGTATCCCCCGGGGAGCTGCTCGACAAGATCACCATCCTCAGGATCAAGACCGCACGCATCCTCGATGCCGCCAAGCTGGCGAACGTACGGCTCGAGCTCGACCTGCTGGAGAGCACCTGGCGCGCCTCGCGCTTCGCCGCGGTTGACGTGTCCCGCGACGAGCGCGCGCTGCAGGAGGTGAACGAGCGCCTGTGGGACATCGAAGATCGAATCCGCGAGAAAGACGCCCGCCAGACCTTCGACCGGGAGTTCATCGAGCTCGCGCGCGCCGTTTACCACTCCAATGACGAGCGGGCGGCGATCAAGAAGCGCGTCAACCAGGCGCTCGGGTCGCGGCTGGTCGAGGAGAAGTCATACCAGCCGTATCGGCTGCCCCCCAAAGGGCCGGCAGCCTCGTAGCAGCGGCTACGGGCGAGCCGGTGCTTGCAGCCAGGACACTTAACGTGTCCTCGCTCCGGCGAGCGCCCGCCGGGGACGGGGCGGGCCGGGGGCCCCGCCACCAGGGATGGTCAGTGGCACGGCCTTACTGCGGCGGCTTCGGAGTCGGCGCCGCGGCGGGAGGAGTCATGGCCTCGGGGGTGATGGCACCCGGCGAGACCGATGCCGGAGCGGTCAACCAGCGGTCGATGGCCCGAACCTCGCTGGGATCGAGAGTGCCGGCTGCATATCGCAACTGTACGACGCTGGTGATATAGGCATAGCGGCTGGAGGCGTAGTTGGTCTTCGCCTGTACCAGCGTGCTCAATGCATTGAGGACATCGACCTCGGTCTGCGTGCCGACCCGGTAGCCCGCCTCGGTGGCCTTGTAGGCCGTCTGGCTGGACGTGAGCGCCTGCTGCAGTGCCTGCACGTGGGCAATTCCGCTGATGACGCCAAGGTAGGCGTCACGGGCCTGCTGCACCGTCGAGCGGGATGCCTGCTCGACTGCATCCTTGGCCGCGATCCACTGGTACTGAGCCTGATGCACTCGCGCTTCCGTGCCACCGCCGCTGAAGATGGGGACGGTGACCTGGAGCCCGATCTGACGGTCGTTCGCCCAGCCGGGCAGGCCATTGAAAGAGCCGATGCCGACGATGGACTCGTCCGTGCTGGAGCTGTTGAAGGACCTGCTGGCGATGAGGCTGAGCGTGGGCAGATGGCCGCCGAAAGCGATGCGCACATTGGCCCGGGCCACATCGGCGGCCAGCCTGCTCGCGATCAGCGTGAGGTTCTGCTGTAGCGAGGTCTGAACCCACGTGTTTTGGTTGGCAGGATTCGGCATCACGAGCGGCATGTCCGCACCGGGCTCCGACAGGGTGTCGTACTGGCGGCCGGTGATGACCTCGAGCTGATCCTGCGCGCTAGCCAGAGCCTCCTTATCGGCGATCACCGCCGCCGCCGCCGTGTCGCGCGCCGCGCGGGCCTGCTCGACGTCGGTGATTGCAATCAGCCCGACCTGGTAGCGCTTGTTGGCCTGCTGCAGCTGCAGGTCGAATGCCTGCAGCGACGACTGCTGCGCCTGCAGCGTATCGAGCGCGGAGAGGACATTGAAGTAGGCCGTGGCGACCCGCAGGACGAGGTTCTGTGCCGCGGCCTGGTAGGTCGCCTGCGCCTGGGCGACCTGGCTGTCCGCGGCCTTGAGGCCCATCCAGTCGGCCCAGGAGAAGAGGTTCTCGGAAAGGTTCAGGCTCCACTGCTTGGCGGAGATGCGATCGGTGCTGTGGAACGAGAACGGCGCCGCGGCGCCGGTCGTGGACGAGCTGACCTGGGTGTTGACACCGGAGGTATGCTCCCAGCTCTTGCCGGCCGAGCCGGAGATCTGCGGCAGCAGCAGTGCCCAGGCTTCCGGCCGTGCCTCGCGCGCGGCCATGTAGGTGGCATGGGCCTGCTGGAAAGTAGGGTCATTGGCCAGGGCGTCCTGGTAGACCTGGGCGAAATCCGCGGCGGTGGCGGGATTTCCGATGACGAGCCCGGCACAGAGGAGGGCCAGGCTCGAAGTCCATGCGGCGCGGTACATAATCCTCCCGGAATGCTGTCGAGTCTTGGAGAGAGGCCCCTAGAACACAAAACCCTGCGGCCGAGTTGCATGTGCGAGCGGGTCGATGACTGTCTCGAAGAGGCTCTCCGTCCCCCATGCATCCTCCGTGATCCTGCGGATGAGCCGCGCCTCCATCACCGGAGGCACACCCACCACGACGAAAAGCCGGCCGCCGACTGCGAGGTGACGCTGGAACCGATCGTCGAGCACAGGGAGCGATGCCGTTACGGCAATGGCGTCGTAACGAGTGTCCGTGTCGAGCCGGGTCGCATCCGCCGTGAGGATCTCGACGTCACGCATGCCGAGCGAGCTGATGTTGGACCGCGCGAGCTCCGCGAGCTCCGCGAAGATCTCGAGCGAGCGGACCGAAGCCGCGGCCGCCTTGAGACATGCCGTCACGAATCCGGAGCCGGAGCCGACCTCGAGCACGCGCTCACCGCCGCTGAGGGCAAGGGCCTGGAGCAGCCTGCCGACGACGCTCGGCCGCAGCATGTGCTGGCCGCACGGCAGCGGAATCTCCGTGTCGGCGAAAGCCAGGAACCGGCGCTGCGGTGGCACGAAAGCCTCGCGTGGCACCTTGCGCAGGGTCGCGAGCACCCGTGCATCGAGCACGTCCCAGGCACGCACCTGCTGCTCGATCATCTGTTCGCGTGCTTGCACCGTGGCCATCTCGATTGACGCTCCAATTGGACTTATTGCATCCCGGCGGGCGGGGCACGTGAAGTTAAGGGTTTTCGCGGCTCCTGCCAAGCCGCTTTGCGGTGAGATATGGTGAAACGCCGACGGGATGCCGGGCGCCTACGCTATGCTTCGGCCGTCCGCACACCGGGCACCAGAATAATGATAAGCAATCCCGGATTGCCGCCTGCCGCTACCTCCATGACTTCGCAACCCAGCGCTCGATCGGGCGTGAGTGCGCCTCGCGGCGATAGGACTCGCTGATGACGGCCATCGAACTGTTGTGCATCCTGCTGGCGCTCGCCGCCGCCGTTCTTTCCTGGCTCTACGCCGCCCAACGGCGCGAGCTGCAGGACGTTGGCAGGCTGTCGCAGCAATTGCAGCGCATCGCCATTGGCGGCTCGCTCGCCGGCCGGGTGGAGTCGGGCACCTCCAAGCCGGAGCTGTCTGCGCTGATCACGGCCATCAACCATCTGCTGACCCGCACCGGTGCCGAGCGCGATGGCGGCCGGGTGACGCCGAAGCTGTTCGCGGAGCTCGGCGAGCGCGTGCACGAGGCGGTATTGGTGCACCGCGAGGTGATTCTGTACGCCAACCGACAATTCGCCGCGCTGGTCGGCGCGGATCGCGTCGATCTCGCCGGGCGCCACCTGGGCGATCTGGTGGCGCCCGAGTATGCCGAGCTGGTGCACGAGAATATCCGCCGGCGACTTGCCGGCGAGCCCGCGGCGGAGCGCTATGAGGTCGAGGTCCTCGGCCGTGATGGGCAGGTTACCCGGCTCGAGATCGCGTCGGACCGCGTGGACTACGACGGCGGCGGGGCGCTGCTGGTCACGGGCGTGGAGATCCTGCCCACGCAGACCGTCGAGGCGTTACGTGTGAAGGCGGAGGGCGACTCGACCGCGTACCTGCTCGCCCTGAACTCGCTCGCCGAGGCCGTGATCGCGACGGACATGGAGGGCCGCATCACTTACCTCAATCCGGCGGCGGAGCGGCTCGCCGCGACGCCCGCAGGCGATGCGGCCGGCAGGACTCTCGAGGAGGTCGTCGGGCTGGTCGATGAGACCGACCGGCGGCTGCTCTCGGACCCGGTGCGCCAGGTGCTGACGAGCGGCGCGGCCGCGACCCTTGGCCGTCGTGCGCTGCTGATCTCGCGCGCCGATTCCGGCGAGCGCTCCATAGAGCTGTCGGCGACGCCGATGCGCGATGCCGCCGGCCAGCAGGTCGGTGCGGTGGTCCTGCTGCACGACGTTTCCGAGCAGCGCGGCCTCGCCCGCCAGATGTCGTATCAGGCGACCCACGATGCGCTGACGGGACTCGTCAACCGGCGCGAGTTCGAGCGGCGCCTCGAGGAGGCGATCGAGAGCGGTCACCGCGGCGACGGCCAGCACGTGTTGTGTTATCTGGACCTCGACCGCTTCAAAGTAGTCAACGACACGAGCGGGCACCTCGCCGGGGACAGCATGCTGCGCGAAGTGGCGAAGCTGCTGCGCGATGCCGTGCGCGACAGCGACAGCGTCGGGCGCCTGGGTGGTGATGAGTTTGGCATGCTGCTCGCCGGTTGTCCGCTCGAGAAGGCGCGCCAGATAGCCGACGATGTCTGCCGCTCGGTTTGCGACCACCGGTTCGTGTGGCGGGACCGGATATTCAACATCGGCGTGTCGGTGGGCCTGGTGGAAATCTCGCGCGAGAGCGGCACGCTCGAGGAACTGCTCACCGCGGCCGATTCCGCCTGCTATGTGGCGAAGAAGCAGGGCTCCGGACGGGTGGCGGTGTACTCGGCGCGGGACGAGGCGCTCGCACGCCATACGGGCGAGATCCAGTGGCTGCAGATGCTGCAGGGCGCTCTCAAGGAGAGCCGCTTCCAGCTGTTCCATCAACCCATCGTTCCTGCATACGGCACCGACGGCGGCGGGCCCGCGATGGAGGTGCTGATACGGCTGCAGGACGAGGACGGCCATCAGGTGCCGCCGGTGGAGTTCGTGCGGGCCGCGGAGCGCTATCGCCTGATGGGCCTGGTCGACCGGTGGGTCGTGCAGACGACGCTGGCGGCCCTGGGGCGAGGGGCCATCCCGGTGCCGGCGGACCGCTGCATCACGATCAACGTGTCGGGGCAGACTCTGGCGGATACGCAGTTCCTCGAGTTCGTCGTCGAATGCCTCGACAGCACCGGAGTGAACCCGCCGCAGGTGTGCTTCGAGATCAGCGAGACGGCGGTGATCGCCAACCTGGAACACGCCCGCCGCTTCGTCGGCGTACTCCACGGGATGGGATGTCAGTTCGCGCTGGATGACTTCGGCTCGGGAGTAGGGTCGTTCTCCAATCTGAAGAGCCTGCCGATGGATTACCTCAAGATCGACGGCTCCTTCATTCGCAACCTCGGGCGGGATACGGTCAATCAGGCGATGGTCACCGCGATGATCAAGCTGGCGCGCACCCTCAACTTCAAGGTGATCGCCGAGCAGGTCGAGGACAGCGCCGCCCTGGATGCGGTGCGGCGCATGGGAGTCGATTTCGTGCAGGGCTATGCCATCGCCAGGCCGCAGCCGCTGCCGATGGCTGCGTGACTCAGATCTTCTTCGGCTCGAACCTCAAGGCCGCGCCGTTCATACAGTAGCGCAGGCCGGTGGGCGCGGGGCCGTCGGGGAAGACGTGACCCAGGTGGCCGCCACAGCGTGAGCAATGGACCTCGGTCCTTTTCAGCAGATGATTGTGATCTTCGCGCGTCGCAACCGCGCCCGCGATCGGCTGAAAAAAGCTGGGCCAGCCGGTGCCGCTCTCGAACTTCGTGTCCGCCTGGTAGAGCGTTTGACCGCAGCCCGCGCAACAGAATACGCCGAGCCGATGCTCGTCGTTCAGCCCGCTGGTTCCGGCCCGCTCGGTGCCGTGGCGGCGAAGTACGCGGTATTGCTCTGCCGTCAGCCCGGCACGCCATTCTTCGTCGGTCTTCTCGACCGGAAACCGCTCTTTGGATTCCACGCCATTGCCTCCCGAATACTGCGAACGCCAGCCGCAGTCCAACAGGTCGGCCGCCGCCTCGTCAAGCGCCTGGCCTGGGGTCAGAGACGGACCCGTCCGCGATCCCGCCCAAGGCCATTTCAGGCGGGAAAGCCACACGGTTGGCGGCCGAAAAAGAGACCGCATAATCAACGGGTTGCAGGCATTACGCGTCTTTTCCGGTGTTCAATGTGGGCTCTTGCCAACAACCAACAGACGGCCGTGCGCATAAACCAACGGTGCAAGTTGGCCGCAGGCGTGGTAAGAAGGGCGCCCTATTCATGCACGGGAGCGAGCAGCACGGAGGCGCCCAGCGTATGCAGCTTGCCCGTTTATGGCGTGAGCACCTCGCCGCAGGTTGTCCTCGCGAGCTCGCCGGCGTCGAGATCGCCGGCAGCGACGCGCGCACCCTCGATGCCGAGATAACGGCCTGCGTGAGTGCGCTCATCTGCAGGTCCATGACAGTGGATGAGCGAATCGAGCGCCGTCTGGCGGATATCCGCGAGGCGCTCGCGAGCAAGCAGGCGCAGGCCGAGGAGCCTGTCGCCGCGTACTGCGCGCGCCTCAACCGGCTGGTGGGCGCGATGCTCACCGAGTCCCGCTCAGGCAGAGCTTAGGCTCCGTAAGACTTCTTTTTTCCGCAGCTCGCACGATTCTTGCTCAGCTTGGGCTGAGTAGGTGTCCAGGAGCACGCTGCTGTGGGATGCTCGAGTCTTGCAGGAGAGACGATCGTGGAGGACTTGCCGCACGCGGCGGTGCCGCTCAAGGTACTGGTGGTGGACGATCAGGTGGATTCCGCCGACGCGGTGGCCTGCCTCCTCTCGATGATGGGCCACGAGGTACACACCGCCTACGGCCCACACGAGGCGCTGGAGAAGTACCGGCAGGTCAAGCCCGAGGTCGTGCTCATGGACATCAGCATGCCGGAGCTCAGCGGCCTGGAGACTGCCGCCCGCATCCGCTCCATGCCCGAGGGCACCTCGACCACCATCATCGCGCTCACCGGCCTGGGCCATGAGGCGGACCGCCGCCGCTCGCGCGAGGCGAGCATCGACCACCACGTGGTCAAGCCCGCCTCGCCGGCGGTCCTGCACCGGCTACTGAGCGCGATACATCCCGTCTGAGAGTGGGCCTAGAGCAAGGGGATCATCAGCAAGGCGACGATATTGATGATCTTGATCAAGGGGTTGATGGCCGGCCCCGCGGTATCCTTGTACGGATCGCCCACGGTGTCGCCCGTAACGGCCGCCTTGTGGGCGTCGGAGCCCTTGCCACCGTAGTTGCCTTCCTCGATGTACTTCTTGGCGTTGTCCCAGGCGCCGCCGCCTGTGGTCATGGAGATCGCCACGAAGAGGCCGGTGACGATGGTGCCGATGAGAAGCCCGCCGAGCGCCTTGATGCCAGCGCCGGGGCCCAGCAGGTAGTTCATCACCACCACCAGCACGATCGGCACCACGATAGGCAGCAGCGAGGGGATGATCATCTCGCCGATGGCGGCACGGGTCAGCAGGTCGACCGCCCGCGAGTAGTCGGGCTTGGCAGTGCCTTCCATGATGCCCTTGATCTCGCGGAACTGGCGGCGAACCTCGGTCACCACGGAGCCGGCCGCGCGGCCAACGGCCTCCATGGCCAGGGCGCCGAAGAGATAGGGCACCAGGCCACCGATGAAGAGGCCGATGATCACCGCGGGATCGGAAAGCGAGAAGGCGACGAGCTTGCCGGCGGCCTGGAGATTGTGGGTGTAGTCGGCGAAGAGCACCAGGGCCGCGAGGGCCGCGGAGCCGATGGCATAGCCCTTGGTGACCGCCTTGGTGGTGTTGCCGACCGCATCCAGTGGGTCGGTAATGTCACGCACCTGCTTCGGCAGGCCTGCCATCTCGGCGATGCCGCCCGCGTTGTCGGTGATCGGCCCGTACGCATCGAGCGCCACGATCATGCCCGTCATCGACAGCATGGCGGTGGCGGCGATGGCGATGCCGTAAAGGCCGGCGCCGCTCGCCTCGCCCAGCTTGAACGAGCCCCAGATGGCCAGACAGATCGCGATCACCGGCAGCGCGGTCGATTTCATGGAGACGCCGAGGCCGGCGATGATGTTGGTCGCATGCCCGGTCTGCGAGGCGGCGGCGACCTTGCGGACCGCGCTGTACTCGGTGGCCGTGTAGTACTCCGTGATGACGATGAGCGCCCCGGTGAGGGCGAGGCCGATCAGCGAGCAGCCGAAGAGGGAGTTGCCTTGCGCCGGCATCAGTCCGTGCGTGATGAAGTAGAAGCCGATGGCGGAGACCACGCCGGAGACGATCACGCCCTTGTAGAGGGCATTCATGATCTTGCCGCCTTCACGAGTGGAGACGAAGAAGGTGCCGATGATGGATGAGACGATCGATACGGCCCCGAGCGCGAGCGGATAGATGGCAGCGTTGAAGCCCGCCGCCGCGCTCTGCTTGCCGAAGAGGAGGCCGCCGAGCAGCATCGTCGCCACCACGGTGACGGCGTAGGTCTCGAACAGATCCGCCGCCATGCCGGCGCAGTCGCCCACATTGTCGCCGACGTTGTCAGCGATAACCGCGGGGTTGCGCGGATCGTCCTCAGGAATACCGGCCTCCACCTTGCCGACCAGGTCGGCGCCGACGTCGGCACCCTTGGTGAAGATGCCGCCGCCGAGGCGCGCGAAGATCGAGATCAGCGAGCCGCCGAACGCCAGCCCCACCAGTGCGTGCAGCGCCGGCTGGGTGCCGATGAAGTGGCGCAGGATGGCGAAATAGCCGGATACGCCGAGCAGCGCCAGCCCCACCACCAGCATGCCGGTTATGGCACCGCCGCGGAATGCGACCGACAGGGCGGCATTGAGGCCGCGCGTGGCCGCCTCGGCCGTCCGTACGTTGGCGCGCACGGAGATATTCATACCGATATAGCCGGTGGCGCCGGAGAGCACCGCGCCGATGGCAAAGCCCACGGCGGTCGGCCAGTTGAGAAAGAACCCGAGGATGAGAAAGAGCAAGATGCCCACGATGAGAATCGTGGTGTACTGGCGATTGAGGTACGCCTTCGCCCCGGCCTGGATCGCGGCGGCGATCTCCTGCATGCGGGCGTTACCCGTGGGCAGTCGCAGGATTGCAGTCATCGAAACGATGCCGTAGAGCACGGCGAGCACACCGGCCGCGATCGCGGCCCAGAGCCACGTGGTGGCATCCATCAGGCTATCTCCCCCGGAAATTGGAATGCTGAAGGGCTAAAAAAGGCCGCGAACTATACCACGGGCCTCATAGCTTGAACCCGGTGCGCAGCCGCTTGCGGACGGGGGCGCCCTTGATACGGACATATTCGGGCAAGCCGTCGCGATAAGGCGGATACGCCTCGCCGGC
>DASYGA010000321.1:0-2133 GCA_036000265.1 Steroidobacteraceae bacterium
CGCCTCGGCTGCTGCCTTGGCCGCCGAGTCGCCGCCGGTGGACATGATGTGGGTTGTTGTCCCTTCGGGCACTTCCGCCGCGCACACGACCGACCCGTCCTCGGCGATGCCCAGCGGGACACGCAGCTTGTAGCCGCCAGGGGTCTCCACACCCACGACGTTATGCAGGAAGAAGGGCATCGGATCACGACGGTCGAAGTGCTGCGTGGACCGTTCGGCGTGCTCCTCGAATGCTTCCACCGCGGGAGCCGCATTGAGGCTGACCAGCCGTCCGGCATCGGCTTGGGTGACCCGGAGCGGCGGGCTGGCCGGCGCCCAACCATGCCGCGCGCCGATTCCCACGGCCTTCTGGGACGCGATTTCGAGCGCCACAGCAGCATCGGCATATACGCTTGTGCCACAGAAGACCTGGGTCCGCTCGAAGCGTGCATCGTCTCCCGCGCCGCCACCAAAGAAGCGGTATGTACCCGCGGTGGCTACTGTCAGGGCGTCGATGAGCTCCTCGGTGTGGCCCGCCAGTGCATCCACCAGTACGAGTGCCGCGCGAAAAGGAAAGTCTGGCACGTTGGCGCCGATGAAGTCCTTCGCCATTGCACGCGCAGCCCCGACAGCGTCGGCGGCCAGTCGGGTGCCAACCACCGCCGAGAACCGGATAGAGGGAGCGCGGATGGCCGTCACATTTGTGAGCCCCTGCCCCGATTCATCACGAGTGAACTCTCCCGCAGAGGAGCACCCCACGATGGTACGCGTGCCGGCCGCCGACGCGAGACCCTCCAGGAGCGCGAGGTGGTCCTGCCCCGGCGCGGCGAACACGATGAGTGCGTCGGGCACCCTTTCGAGCTGCGTCCGCACCTGCTGGCCGAGCGTAGTTCCGGCGGCGGCGCCAGTGAGGTGGGTTTGTGCTATTGCGACGTCTGTCATGGAAGGAGTCGAGAGGAGGCTAGGACTGGACGGACGGAGCCAAGGCCCGAAGTAACTACTGCAAGAGCCGCACTCGGAGAATTCCAACAGAGTTCCGGCCAACGTAGGCCTGTTGAGCATCCATGAGCCCCTCAGGCGGCGTAAGAGGCCGACCGAGTCCCGCTCCGGTGAAGAAAGACTGGGAGTCACCGAGTCTGCTGAAGTCGCCAAAACCCGAAAAAATTCCGAGCGCCGCGGGCTCAGGCAGACCAAACTTTCTGAGCTTCATTGCGACTTCACCGGTCATCACCGCGCCGGATGATATCCGCAGCACCGCGTCGAGCGCCGGCAAGTTGGCGTGGATGTCAGAGATCAGCGCGTAGCGCATGCACGTCTCCCGAGACGAAGAACCGCGTCCGCGCCCAGAGCGCGACGTATACCAGCCCGATCAACGCTGGCACTTCAATCAGCGGGCCCACCACGGCAGCGAGTGCCTCGCCCGATCCGATGCCGAACGTCGCAACTGCGACCGCGATGGCGAGCTCGAAATTATTGCCAGCTGCGGTGAATGAGAGTGATGCTGTCGTCTCGTAATTGAAGCCGAGCCGCATCGAGAGCCAGAACGCGAGTCCGAACATTATCGCGAAATACACGAGCAACGGCAGGGCGATGCGAAGCACGTCGAGCGGGAGATCGAGAATGCGGTGTCCCTGCATCGCGAACATTAGCACTATGGTGTAGAGCAATCCGAGCAGCGCCGTTGGTCCGAACTTGGGCATGAACGTGCCGTCGTACCACGTGGCACCCTTCCGCGCGACGAGTAATTTGCGCGTGAGATAGCCGGCCGCGAGCGGGACGCCGAGGAAAATGACTACGCTCCGCGCAATCTCGCCCATTGTCACATTCAGCACCGCGCTCGTAGCACCGAACCATCCTGGGATTACGGTGAGGAAGAGATAGCCCAGCACGGAGTACGTGAGGATCTGAAAGACCGAGTTGAGTGCGACGAGGACCGCGGCGAGCTCACCCGAGCCACACGCGAGCGAGTTCCAGATGAGCACCATCGCGATGCAGCGCGCGAGGCCGATGAGTACGAGTCCATTCCGGTACGCCGGCAGATCCGGGAGAAAGATCCAGGCGAGCGCGAGCATGACGAGAGGCGCGATGATCCAGTTGAGCACGAGCGATGTGGTAAGCAGCTTCGTGTCACGAGCGTGGCGGCCGATGCTCTCG
>DASYGA010000342.1:0-8578 GCA_036000265.1 Steroidobacteraceae bacterium
GGTCAGGACAACACCGACCAGCTCATGGATATGCTGCTCGCCAAGAAGCGCTCCGCCGACCGCCGCGAGTGGCTGGAGCAGAAGGGCAACCTGGCCGACGTGCAAGTCTGAGCCAACACACGGATGTGACGAGTGCAGACCAGGCCACCGGGCGGACGTGACTGCCCTACCGAATAGTGAAAGAGGAGCATCGGTCGAAAAGTTTTTTTCCGGGAGCCTCAAAAACAGGATGTTTTTGCGGCAGCCTACAGGGATGTATTCACGGCGTTCCCGGAAAAAAAGCTTTTCGGACGAGGCTCCGAACGAGAATTCTTGAGAGCAGACGATGCAAGACCAGGAACTGAACTTCGAAGGCGTAGAGCGCCAACCCCTGCGCACCTTCACCGAGAAGGCATACCTCGACTACTCGATGTACGTCATTCTCGACCGTGCCCTGCCCGCCCTGGGCGACGGCCTGAAGCCCGTGCAGCGCCGCATCATCTACGCGATGAGCGAGCTCGGTCTCTCCGCCGCCTCCAAGCACAAGAAATCCGCCCGTACCGTGGGCGATGTGATCGGCAAGTTCCATCCCCACGGTGACAGCGCCTGCTACGAGGCGATGGTCCTCATGGCGCAGGCCTTCGCCTATCGGTATCCGACCGTCGACGGCCAGGGCAACTGGGGCTCACAGGACGATCCGAAGTCCTTCGCCGCCATGCGCTACACCGAAGCCAAGCTCACCCGGTACGCCGACGTGCTGCTCGGCGAGCTGGCGCATGGCACCGTGGACTGGACGCAGAACTTCGACGGCACGCTCGAAGAGCCGGTGATGCTGCCCGCGCGGTTGCCCAACCTGCTGCTGAACGGCACCTCTGGAATCGCTGTCGGCATGGCGACTGACATCCCGCCGCACAACCTGCGCGAGGTCGCGGCCGCATGCATTCATCTGCTGGACGACCCGGAGGCCACCACGGCGACGCTGATGAAGCACGTCAAAGGCCCCGATCTGCCGACCGGCGCAGAGATCATCTCGCCCCGCGCCGATCTCAAGGCGTTTTACGAGAAGGGCGTCGGCTCCTTCAAGGCGCGGGCGACATACGAGACCGAGGACGGCAATGTCGTCATCACCGCCTTCCCCTATCAGGTCTCCCCGACCCGCGTCCAGGAGCAGATCGCCGAGCAGATGCGCGCGAAGAAGCTGCCCATGGTGGAGGACCTGCGGGACGAGTCCGATCACGCGCATCCCGTGCGCCTCGTGCTCGTGCCGCGCTCCAATCGGGTCGACACGACGGAGGTGATGAACCACCTGTTCGCGACGACCGACCTCGAGCGCAATTACCGCGTCAACCTCAACATCATCGGGCTCGACGGGCGCCCGCGCGTGATGGGGCTGAAGGCCATCCTGTCGGAATGGCTCGATTTTCGGATCGCCACGGTCACGCGCCGCCTGCAGCACCGGTTGGAGCGGGTCAACAGGCGGCTGCACATCCTCGAAGGCCTCCTGGTCGTCTATCTGAACCTGGACGAGGTGATCCGCATCATCCGCCGCGAGGATGAGCCGAAGCCCGTGCTGATGAAGCGCTTCAAGCTCTCGGACGAGCAGGCCGAGGAAATCCTCAACACGCGCTTGCGCCACCTCGCCAGGCTCGAGGAGATGAAGATCCGCGAGGAGCAGAAGGAGCTCGCGGCCGAGCGGGAAGACCTGGACGCGCTGCTGAAGAGCAAGGCGAGACTGAAGAAGCTCGTCGCCAGCGAGATCCGCGAGGATGCGCAGAAGCACGGCGACGAGCGCCGCACGCGCATCATCGAGCGCGAGGCCGCGCAGGCGATCGACGAGACCACGCTCATTGCCAACGAGCCGGTATCCGTGGTGCTTTCGACGGGCGGCTGGGTCCGCTCCGCCAAGGGCCACGAGATCGATCCGTACTCGCTTTCCTACAAAAGCGGCGACGGCTTCCACTCGCTGGCTCGCGGCCGCAGCCTGCAACCCGCGGTCTTCGTCGACAGCACCGGCCGCACGTACTCGCTGCCCGCGCACTCACTGCCCTCGGCGCGCGGCCAGGGGGAGCCGCTCTCCGGGCGCCTGAACCCGCCCGACGGCGCCAAGTTCGCCGGTGTCATGATGGGCGAGGCGGAGGATCTGTGGCTGCTCGCGAGCGATGCGGGCTATGGCTTCACCGTGCGCCTGAAGGAGCTGATCACCGATCGGCGCGCGGGCAAGACCGTGCTCAACGTTCCGGAAAACTCGATGGTGCTGCCGCCCGCGGCAGTGCCGTCGCCGGATGCCCTGGTCGCGGTGGTGAGCAGCGAGGGCAAGCTTCTCGTCTTCCCGGTCGCCAATGTGCCGGAGATGCCCCGCGGCAAGGGCAACAAGCTCTATGACATCCCGGGCAAGAAGGCCGCGGCGCGCGAAGAGCTGATGACCGGCATCGCGGTGGTGCCGCCGAAGGGATCGCTCCTGCTGTGGGCGGGCGAGAAGCAGAAGACGCTGGAGTGGGCGGATCTGAAGGCCTATCGCGGCCAGCGTGCCCAGCGCGGCACCGTGTTGCCGCGCGGCTGGCCGCGGAAGATCGAGAGACTCGAGGTCAAGCCGGTGACTTCCAGCCAGGAAACCTGATGTTTCCTGGCTCGGGCGCCCGTCCCGCACCCGTCAGCCCATGACGACTTCCTCCGGCGCATTGACGAAATAGCCCTGGATATACTGCACGCCGATCTGCCACAGCACGGCCATCGTGTTGGCATCCTCGACGCGCTCGGCGATGGTCTTGATGCTTCTCTTGGTCGCCGACTCGACCAGGGTGCGCACGCGCTCCTGCAGCTGTTTGTCGCGTGCCAGTCCCTGAACCAGGGCGCCGTCGATCTTGACGAAATCGAGCGGCACCGACTCGAGCAGGCCGTGCGGGTCGCGGCCGGAGCCGAAGCTCTCGAGGGCGAAGCGGAAGCCGCGCTGGCGCAGTCCGCCGGCGAGGATCCGCACCTGCGGGAACGCCGCTGCCACTTCCTCGGTCACCTGGAAACATACGCGCTGCGGCTCCGCGCGCGTGGAGCGGATGTGTCCATCCAGCCACTCGACGAAGGTCGCATCCCGCGCCGTATCTTTCGAGAGCCGCACGAAGAGGCATATTGGGCGCCGCTGTGCGGCGAATGAGAGCGAGGCACCCACCACCCAGCGGTCGATGTTCTTCAGCAAATCGTTGCGCTCCGCGGCGGCCATGAACTCCGCCGGCAGCACCTCCTTGCCCTGCGAATCGATCATCCGCACCAACACATCCCACATCTGCGGGTCGTCGCCCTGAAGGCTCGCGACCGGCTGCTGCGCCAGCCGGAAGCGGTTCTCCATGAGCGCCGCCTTGATATGCCGGACCCAGACTTGGTCGTAGGACTGGACGCGACTCTCGACGTCGGCCCGGCCTGAAGTCAGGACCTGGTTACCGCCTTCCTTCATTCCCTTGGCGCAGGCCTCGAGGGCATCTGCCACGACGGCGTCGAGCTTGGGCGAGCCGGGCGGGACGATGGACAGCCCCACGGTGCAGGTCACCGTCACCGTCTTGTCGTCGACGCGCATGATGTGCTTTTGAACTCGCGCCAGGAGCTGCTTGGACCAAGCCTGGACGTCGTTCTCATTGCCGCGCTCGAGCAGCGCCAGGAATCTCACCCCGCCGAAGCGGCCGACGATCTCGTTCGGATAGAGCGTCTCTTTGAGGAGTGCCGCGACCCCCGTGAGCACGTCTTCGCTGGCAGTGGCGCCGACATCGCGCTCCACCGCTGCGAACCTGTCGAGCTTGACCAGCGCCAGGCAGCGCATGCCGCCCGGTCCCGGCGTGGCGAGGCGCGCATGGAGCGCCTCCATCAGCTCGCGCCGATGCAGAAAGCCGGTCGTGTGATCGGAGTGCACCGCGTGGCTCAGCTCTTCGACGAGCTTCTGCTCATCGCGAGGCTTGGCCGGCAGCACCAGCCGCACGCTGGGCTCGCCCTCGTGATCGCCCAGGGCGAGCACGAGCTCGACGGCCATGGACTTACCCTCGGGCAGCAAGGCGGTTGCCTTGAGCGCGTGATCGCTCCAGCGGCCCTGCAGGCAAGCGGCGAGCGCGCCCTTGAGGGCCGGCTGCGTCGCCTCGTCGAACAGGTCCATCACCGGCTGGCCGACGAGCGAATCCTTGATTCCGAAGAGCTCGAGCCATGCCGGGTTGGCATCGATGACGATGCCTTCCTGGACCTGTACGATCGCATCGTTGGAGCGCTGCAGGACGCTCTCGAGTTGATTGCGCGCGTCGTGGGCGGATTTGAGCGTGGAGGTGAGCGCGCGCTCCAGCCGGAAGGCACGCAGCTCGCGCGCCAATACCGCGGCCAGCCGCACCGGGTTGGCGAGCGAGACCACATCACGGGCCCCCGCGGTCATCGCATTGGCGATGGCCTCTTCGTCCACGGCTTCCGCCACCAGGATGACCGGGACCGTCGGTGCAACCTGATCGCGCACCTCCAGGATGCTCTTGAGGTTATCTCCCGGTCCCGGCACATCGATGAGCAGCTCCGGGTTGATCTGCGGCAAGGCATCGGGCAGATCGCCCAGTGCCGGAATCCAGGTGCAGTGCACCGGGTGCCCGGCGCGACGCAGGATGCTATTGATGGCCTCGACCGGATCCCGGGCGGGAGATAGTACGATGAGCGGAACCGCGTTCTGCTCGGTCAAGGCGCTCTCCGGAAATGCGGCGGGACTCGGACGGCGAGATTGACTGAAAATTCTAGCACCGGCTGCGCAGCGGGCCGGTTGCTCCATGTCTCAGAATGTGGCGCCGAGAGCGACCTTTGCCGGTGCGCCGGCCACCTCTCGCACCAGCCGCGGAACGAGATAGCCGGGCAGATGCGCCGCCAGCTGGCCGGCGAGGGCCTGCGCCCGCGCATCGGGCACGGCGAAGTGCGCCGCGCCGCTGACGGGGTCGAGGGCGTGCAGATAGTAGGGGAGCACACCGGCCTCGAAGAGGCGCAGCGACAGCTCCGAGAGCACCTCCACGCTGTCGTTGATGCCGGCCAGCAGCACCGACTGGTTGAGGAGGGTGACGCCGGTGGCGCGCAGCTTCGCGCATGCCGCGGCGAGCTGCGCATCGAGCTCATTTGGATGGTTGACGTGCAACACGAAGACGATTGGCCGCGTACTCGCGCGCAACCACTGCAGAAGACCCTCGTCCACGCGCGCAGGCAGCACGACGGGCTGTCGGGTGTGCACGCGAATGCGCCGCACGTGAGCAATGGCTGCGAGCGACCGGGTCAAGGTCTCCAGGCGAGCATTGCTCAACGACAGCGGATCGCCACCGCTCAGGATGATCTCCTCGAGCGAGCTGTCGGCGGCGATCTCGGCGAGCGCCTCGCTCCAGCGCGGCGCCTCGCCGCTCTGCTGCGCGTACGGGAATTCCCGGCGAAAGCAGTAACGGCAATGGACGGCGCAGGCGGGGGTGGTGATGAGGAGCGCACGGCCGCGGTATTTCTGCAGCAGGGCAGGCGCGCGTAAGGCGGAGCGCTCACCGACTGGATCGGCGACGTACTGCGCAACCTCGGTGAGCTCTGCTGCAACAGGCAGGACTTGCCGCAACAGAGGATCGCTCGGATCGCCGCGGCGCATGCGCGCCACGAAGGCGCGAGGCACGCGCAGGGGAAAGTGCCGTCCGGCCTCGGCCGCGGCACCGAGAAGTGCGGGACTCAGCCCCAGAGCGGCGGCGAGCTCTTCAGGGGTGGTGATCGCCTCGGCGAGCTCCTGCTGCCAGGTCCGAGGCTCGAGGTGGCGGGGGTGGACCGATGCCGTTATCATACGCGGCCCGCTGGAGGCCTGTCGGATTGAGCCGCAGGCCCGTTTTTCCAGTTAACTAGTGGGGCGCGCATTCTGCCGTCCCAGCCGCGAGAAAGAAATGGCCAGCTACACCACCAGCGAGATCCGCTCGGGTCTCAAAGTCCTGCTCGAAGGCGACCCGTATGCCGTGGTCGAGAACGAGTTCGTCAAGCCCGGCAAGGGCCAGGCGTTCAACCGCATCAAGGTGCGCAATCTCAAGACCGGACGCACCATCGAGCGCACCTTCAAGTCTGGCGACTCCCTGGAGGCTGCGGACGTGGTCGATACGGAGATGCAATACCTCTACCAGGACGGGGATTTCTGGCACTTCATGGTGCCGGACAGCTTCGAGCAGTATACGGCCAGCAAGGCCGCCGTCGGTGAGAGCGCGCAATGGCTGAAGGACGGCCTCGTCTGCATCATCACGCTCTGGAACAACGAGCCGCTGCTGGTGAACGTGCCCGCGCACGTGGAGCTCAAGATCGTCGAGACCGACCCTGGCCTGCGGGGCGACACCGCCACGGGCGGCCAGAAACCGGCCAAGCTGGAGACCGGCGCCGTGGTGCGGGTGCCGCTCTTCATCAACGAGGGCGAGGTCATCCGCATCAACACCAGCACCGGCGAGTACGTCTCGCGCGCCAAGCAGTAAGCGAGCACGGGCACGGGGGCGGACGGTGCCATGACCGCCCGTCCTGGGTGGCGCCGCTTCAGCGCAGCATCGCTTCAAACTACAGGGCTCGCCTGCACGAAGATTGCGGCGAGCCGCTCGAGTCCCCGCGCATCAGCCGCATCGAATCGCGCCGTGCGGGCGCTGTCGAGGTCGAGGACGCCCAGCAGGCCGTCCGCCGCGATCAGCGGCACCACGATCTCCGAGCGTGAGGCTCCATCGCAGGCGATGTGTCCCGGGAAGGCATTCACATCCGGGACGATGAGGGTCTCGCGCTTCGCGGCGGCCGTTCCACAGACACCGCGGCCGAGGGCGATGCGCACGCATGCGGGCTTTCCCTGGAAGGGGCCGACGATCAGCTCGCTCCCACGCAGAAAATAGAAACCCGCCCAGCTCACCTCCGGCAGCGCATCGAAAATGAGCGCCGCGGTGTTGGCAGCATTGGCGATGGGGTCGGTCTCGCCCGCGAGCAGTCCGTGAAGCTGTGTTGCCAGCCCGTCATAGCCGGCGGGCTTGTCGGAGAAGTCGTGTGGCTGGCGGTGATAGGTCATGGGATCGCCTCTGTAAGGATGGCACTAGGCCCGCTCGATCGGAAAAGGCAGCACAGCATCGATGTGCCCGGCGCCGCCGGCCAGCATCACGGTTCGATCGAAGCCGAGGGCGACGCCGCTGCAGTCGGGGATTCCGGCCTCGAGCGCGGCGAGCAGGTGCTCATCGAGGCGGGCCTCGGGCAGGCCGCGACGGCGGCGCTCCTCGAGGTCGCGCTCGAAGCGCGCCCGCTGCTCGCGCGCGCAGACGAGCTCATGAAAGCCGTTGGCGAGCTCGATGCCTTCGCAGTAGAGCTCGAAGCGCTGCGCGGCGCGCGGGTCGGCCGGATCGAGGCGCGCCAGCGCCGCCTGGCTCGCCGGATACGCGTGCACGAAGGTCAGCTCGCCGCGGCCGAGCCGCGGGCCGATGACCGACCCCATCAGCACTTCCAGCAGCTCGTCACGCCCGGCAGCGGCACTTGCGAAGCCGGCCGCGCGCCGCGCGCTTTGCGCCAGCTCCTCGAGCGGTGCGGTGAAAGGATCGAGCGCGAGCTCGCGCAGGAATGCCTCGCGATAGCTCAGCCGCGTGCCGGGACGCGAGGCGCCCGCAGCGCCGAGCAGCTCGCGCACCAGGGCCTCCACCTCCCGCATCAGCGCATCGAGCGAGAAGCCGCAGCGGTACCACTCGATGAGCGTGAACTCGGCGTTGTGCAGCCGGCCCCGCTCCAGCGCACGCACGACGTGACAGATCTGATAGATGTCCCCCACCCCGGCCGCGAGCAGGCGCTTCATCGCGTATTCCGGGGAAGTGTGGAGAAAGTAGGCCTGCTGCGCCGCTTCCTTGCGGTCGGCTGCGGCGAGCGCCACGCGCGCACTGTGGATGTGGACGTCGGTGACCGGCGCATTCACCACGATCGGCGTGTCCACCTCCAGGACTGAGCGCGCGGCGAAGAAGGCGCGCGCGCGCGCCAGCAGGGCGGCGCGCAGCTGCAGCATTTCCCGCGAGGCGGTTGGCCGCCACGGCACCGGGCCGTTGCCGCCGGCGGGGGTCATGGCGAGTTGCGCCAGGCGATCGTCTGGCCGACGCGCACGCGGGAGCCCGGCTGCAGCTCCGGTGCCCACTGCGCCGCTCCCGGCGGCAGCAGCAGAATGACGGTGGACCCCATGTTGAAACGTCCCAGCTCCGCGCCTCTTTGCAGGCGCGCCGGCGCGTGTCCGGCATCGAGCGGCAGCTGCTTTGCGCGGCGCGGGCTGCAGGGTGTCACATCACCATGCCAGACGGTGGCGATGCTGCCGACGAAGAGGGCACCGACGAGCGCCAGCGCAAAGGCGAGCGGCCCTTCCTCGAACGCGCAGACGACCCGCTCGTTGCGCGCGAAGAGGCCCGGTACGGCCGCCGCGGTGGCCGCGTTGACGCTGAAGAGCTTTCCGGGAATGAACCAGGCCTCCTTCAGGCTCGCAGCCGCCGGCATGTGGATGCGGTGATAGTTGTACGGGGCGAGATAGAGCGTTGCGAACGAGCCGCCGGCGAAACGCTCCGCCCAGGCATGGGCGCCGCCTAGCAGTGCCTCGACCGAGTAGTCG
>DASYGA010000344.1:0-21791 GCA_036000265.1 Steroidobacteraceae bacterium
GGCGCTTTGCCAACGAGCAGGTGTCGTTCATGCAGTGGATGGTGATGGCGAACCTGGCCCGCTTCGAGCACCTGACGGCGACCGCTCTGGCCGCGGAGACCTGCCACGACATGGGCGCCTTGACGCGGATCGTCGATGGCCTCGAGCAGCAGGGCCTGGCACGGCGTGAGCGCAGCGCGCGCGACCGCCGCGTGGTGGAGATCACCCTCACGCCCGAAGGCCGGCGGCACCTGCAGGCCGGCAAGCGCCTCATGGCAGAGCTGCTCAACTCCGTGGTTGCGCCCTTCTCCCGGCAGGAGCTCGAGACGCTGATCGCGCTCATGCAACGCATGATGGTGTGCCTGCAGGAGGCGGAGGGGATGGCCGCGGCGCCGCGGCAGGCCGCGCCGCGCCCGCGGCGGGCCCGCATCAACGCGGTAAAAAAGCGGCAGGGCCACCAGACAACCCTGGCGGGCTATCGGCTGAAAACCTGACCGGGCGAACCTGCTGGCATCACGAGGGCGGCTGCAGAGCCGCGGCTGCCGCACGGACGACACTTCGGGTCAGACGCTCGAGGACAGGGACCTTGAGACGCGTTGCCTGCCAGTAAAGAGGCACATCCACCGGGCTATCCGGCACCAGCTCCACCAAGGTGCCCGACTTGATCTGCGGGCGGACCAGCGACAGTGGGTTCATGCCCCAGCCGACTCCGGCCAGCGCGGCATCGATGAACCCTTGGGTGGACGGAATCCGGTGCGCCGGCAGCGCCACCTCGCGGCGTACGATCCGGCGCGCCCAGAGCTCCTGCAGCCTGTCGTTGCTGTCGAACAGCAGACTCGGCGCCCGGGCGAGGGCATCAGCGCAGACCCCTGCGGGGAACCAACGCTGCAAGAAGCTCGGGCTGGCAGTGGCGAGATAGCGGAGTGAGCCGAGCCGGCGAATGCGACAACCCTGAACGGCCGTGCCCACGGAGGTGACCGCGCCCAAGACATGCCCACGGCGAAGCCACTCCGCCGTGTGGTCCTCATCGGCCAGGGTCAGGTTGAGCAGTGCGGCATCCTCCCGTCCAAAATCCTGCATTGCGCCGATGAACCATGTGCTCAGGCTGTCCGCGTTGACGGCAATACGCAGGCTGGAGTGAGGCGCGGCGGGAGAATCCCTGGGCAGCATCGGCAGCTCGCGCCGCAACTCCGAGACCAGCACTGCGACGAGCTCCGCGTGCCGGCAGATGCGCGCGCCGATCTCCGTGGCGGAGCAGGGTTGGCCGCGCACGATCAGCACCGCCCCGAGGCGCTCTTCGAGGAGCTTCACGCGCTGCGACACGGCCGAGGGAGTGATGTGCAGCGCGCGGGCCGCCCGTTCGAAACTGCCCTCGCGGGCGACTGCGGCGACCGCCGCGAGCAATGCCTCATCGAGCACGGGAGCCTCCGGACGCGCTTCAGCCAAGCTACGTCCAGATTAGCATTGCTACTCGCTGCCGGCGCCAGCGGCCATCGAAGAGCCCAGCATCCGCAGAGCCGATTCGATCGCTTCGGCGGCCACGGGCTTGGAGAGATGATGATCGAAGCCTGCCTCGTAGGCGCGGCGGCGATCCTCGCTCTGGCCCCAGCCGGTGACCGCGATCAGCAGCGTGCGCTGTCCCCAGCTCGATTCCCGGATGCGCTGCGCCAGTGCGTAGCCGTTCAAGTCCGGCAAGCCGATGTCGAGGAGCGCGGCGTGGGGCCGAAGCTTCTCGGCGAGCTCGAGCGCCTGGTGGGCCGAGTACGCCGTCTCTACGCGGTGGCCGGACAGCTCGAGGAGCGCCGCGCAGGTGTCGGCCGCGTCCTGGTTGTCATCGGCAATCAGGATCCTGAGACCCGCGCCCGCTTTGTCGTTCTGGACGCTGGCCGGTATCGACGCGTCCACAATCTCGCCGAGGGGCAGTCTCACGACGAACTCGCTGCCATGGCCCAGCCCGGTGCTGTGCGCATGCACGGTGCCGCCATGAAGCGCCACGATCCCGCGCACGAGCGCGAGGCCGACTCCGAGCCCGCCTTCGGTCCGGTCGCGGACGCCCTCGGCTTGAGCAAACATCGTGAAGAGTCTCGGCATCGTCTCGGCGGCGATGCCGATGCCGTTGTCACGCACCGATACCACGATCTGCGCGCCGTCCCGGCAAGCGCTCAGGTGAATCTTGCCTCGAGGCTCGGTGTACTTCGCCGCGTTGATCAATAGATTGGAGAAGACCTGCGCCAGGCGCACCGCATCGGCGTCGAGCCGCATCGCTTCCCGCGGAAAATCCAGCGACAGGTCATGATGCTTCGAATCGAGCAGCGGCCGGGCCGTCTCGATGGCGGCGCTCAGCACCGAGGTGAGCTCGGCCGGCGCCTTCTTCAGCTCCAGGGTTCCGCGCGTGATCCGCGAGACATCGAGCAAGTCATCGAGCAGGCGGCTCATGTGCGCGACCTGGCGCTCCATGATCTCGTCCGCCCACCTTCTCTGCTCGGGAGTCCGGTCGGCCTTGCGGTTGGCCGCGACCGCATACCGGATCGGTGCCAGCGGGTTGCGCAGCTCGTGCGCGAGCAGGGCCAGGAACTCATCCTTGCGCTGATTGGCATCGCGCAGCGCCTCCTCGCTGCGGCGCAACTGCTCCTCGCTCTCCCGCAGCCGCACGAGTGAGGCCTCCGCCTGCGCCCGCGCGTGAACCGCATCCTCCAGGAGCGAGAGTGCGGCTCTGCGCTCGCCGATCGCGCCGAGCATGTTGACCGTTTGGTAGGCGGCGGAGGCGAATCGCGCCAGACTCTGCAGCAGCCGCAGATCCTCCCCGTCGAACCTGCGCTGCGGGTCGTGGGACATCGCCCAGAGGGTTCCGACCGCCTTGCCGTCCAGATGAAACGGCACCAGCAAGCCCTCTTCGGCGAGCGGCGTCGCGGCCGCAAGATACGGGTAGCGGCGCTCCCAGCGAGCGAAGAGCAGCGGGGTGTCGACATCGAGCACATCGCCGCACGGTCCGAAGTCGCGAGGCGTACCGCCGCCGAGGTGCGGCAACCATTCACCTGCTATCGCCGCCCACCAGAAGTGCTGACCATCCTTGGTGAGCAGGCTGAGTCCCGCCGAGCCGACGCCGACGAGATCCAGGGTTCTTTCAGCAAGGACCTGCAGGATGGTATCGGGAGCGTCCGCGAGCGCTTGCACGAGTGCCGCCAGTGTGTGGTTTTCTGCCGCATGATCCGGTGGACGGCTCGGGCGCTCGTGCAGCTGCTCGGTGATGAGGATGGACTCGAGTGGAGCGATGGCGTCTGCCGGCGGGACGGCCCCTGCCGCCGCCGGCTCGCGGGAGTAGGCGAGCGCGGGCGCTCGATTCTCTATTCCGATGCTCTCGAAGGAGTACTCGGCGGCCTCGCCGAGCTGCGCCCGCAGCTCGTTGACGTGGCGCTTGAGCGCAACGATGCGGCCCTCCCGCTCGACCGCGACTGCGTTGAAGCGCGCCAGCTCCGCGATGCGCGACTGCAGGTCGACGTGCGCCTCGCTCAGCAGCTTCTCGGTGCGCTTGCGCTCGGTGATGTCGCGCGCGATCTTGGAGGCGCCAATGATCGCCCCAGACGCATCCCGTACCGGCGAGACGGTGAGTGAGACCTCGATCCGGCGATGGTTCTTCGCGACCCGGGTGGTCTCAAAATGCTCGATGCGCTCGCCGCGCCGGATGGCGGCGAGGATGCGCTGCTCTTCGTCGATGAGCTCCGGCGGGATAATGAGGGTGATGGCTCTTCCGATCGCCTCCTCGGGGGTGTAGCCGAAGAGCCGCTGCGCGCCGGCGTTCCAGGACCGGATGACGCCATCGAGAGTCTTGCTGACGATGGCGTCGTCCGAGCTCTCGACGATCGCAGCCATGTGCGCGAGCGAGCTCTGGGTGTCGTGATCCGTGGCGAGGCGCATCTCCAGGGCAAGCGCCTTGCGCTGCAGCTGGGCGATCGCCGCCAGCCCTTGGTTGGAGGCCGCCGCCGCATGGCCCTCGGCCGGGATGACGTGCGTGTGCGCTGCGCAGATCTGCGCGAATTCCCGGTCGCTGTGGTCTGCCGTGCAGTCGCGCAGGGCGTAACCGCAGAACAGGGTGAACGCATACCGCTGCCGCAGCTCGTTCCACAAAGCTTCGAGCCCGACCGCGGCGGCGGAATTGCCCTCCGCGCAGAGAAGGCTGACCATCTCACCAAATGCCACGATGCCGCGATACCGCTGAGAAGCGCGGGCAACGATTTCACCGACGGTCGCCATGAACCGTTCCGGGTCGGGCCTGCCTGCCACCATGAGGGTCGAGAGAGTCTCTACCGCATCGAGGAGAATGAGCCGGCCCTGGGCCGCCGCTGTGCCCGTGTCGAGCTCCAGCTCCCGCCAGCGGTCCTGCAGCGACGCAAGATGGCGCGCGGTGGCGATCACGATGCCGGCGCTCCCCGCGCGCATGCCCTGCACCACGTAGCTGGCCACCGAGTCGATGAGTGTCCGATCATCGGTATAGAAGCGGGCGAAATGCTCGCTGCCGCCGGGACCGGCAAGACTGGCCGGGGGCGCCGTATCGCCGGTTTGATGGGTCGCAAGAGAAGATTCGTCGGTCATGCGCTTGAACCTGCGTTTCAGGGCTGCGACTTCAGACCCCGCGAGGCACCCTGCGGAGATCGACCTTCCCATCCAAGAATGGCAGCTGCAAGCCGCCATTCCGCTGTCTTCTTTGCAGCCATCTTAGCATTGCGCCGCGTGCATGCGCCAAACGCCAGCTCTCGGCCGCCATGCGCCGCCGCGCATGCGCCGGAAACTGCCGCTCAAGTGCGCCACCATAATTAGACACGCTTCACCGGCATTAGGCCTTCTAAGTAGTCGCCGGCGCGGCCGCCGACGATACTCGCCGCATGACGGGCATCACCTCATCGGGCGCCTACCTGACCGGCCTCGCTCTGGGCGGCTCCCTCATCATTGCCATAGGCGCACAGAACGCTTTCGTTCTGCGGCAGGGATTGCTGCGCACTCATGTGGCAATCGTTATCGCGGTGTGTGTCGTCATCGATGTGGTACTCACCACGGCGGGGGTCGGCGGTCTCTCGGCAGCGATCGGCCGCAGCCCGCTCGCAGTCGACGGACTGGCGATCGCCGGAGCCTGCTTTCTCGGCTGGTATGGGGTTGGCGCCGCGCGCCGCGCGTGCTCCAATCAGTCTCTGTCGGCGGCTGCCCCCATCGGCGTGCAGTCCGCACGCGGCGTCCTGCTGCAGACGCTCGCAGTGTCCCTCCTCAATCCTCACGTGTACCTGGATACCGTGCTGCTCATAGGATCCGTGGGCGTGCAGCAGCCGCTGCCGCTTCGGCCGGCATTTCTCGCCGGCGTATGGACGGCGAGTGCCGGCTGGTTCGCGGGCCTGGGCTTCGGCTCACGGCTTCTGGCGCCGATCTTCGCGCGCCCCGCGGCATGGAGAGGGCTCGATGCGCTGATTGCCCTGGTGATGTGGAGCATTGCGCTGACGCTGCTCTGGACGACCTTGCGGTAATGGCGCGCAGGGTCCAATGGTAGCGATACCATTGGCGATTTGCGCGCTCTCGGCCGGGACTCGGGCGCTGCGACTCGACGCATCCCCGATTGTGGGTACAATGCTCCGCACGATGGCAGGGGGCACTTGCGGGACGATGAGGTCTGACACCATTCCGGCACCGGCAGCATTGCGCGTGCAGCGTCCGTGGGACGCGCGCCTGGCGCAATGGCTGGTGACGCCGCTCGCCGTCAGCCGCGTGACCCCGAATCATCTGACGACGGTTCGGCTCGTGGTCGGGCTCGCCGGTGCAGCCGCCTTCACCCCGGGCACGTATGGCTGGTCCAACATTGCCGCGCTGCTGGTGATCCTGTCGAACTTCCTGGACCACACGGACGGCGAGCTCGCGCGCCTCAGCGGCAAGACGAGCCGCATCGGTCACGTTTACGATCTGGCGAGCGATGCCACGGTCACCATCCTCCTGTTCGTGGCGATGGGAGTCGGCATTGCGGCCAGCGCCGACAATCTGCTGGGATTGCCGCCACCGGTGCTGGGTGCGGTCGCCGGAGCGGCGGTCGCGCTGATCTTCTATTTACGCATGTACATCGAGGAAATGGCGGGCAAGGCCGCGACGCGTCAGGCTCGCCTCGGCGGCTTCGAGACGGAGGACATTCTGTACTTGCTGCCGCTGGTGACGCTCTGCAACGGGATCATGCCCTTCCTGATCGCCGCATCGGTGGGGGCGCCCTTGTTCGCCGCCTGGGTCGTCATCGACCATCGCCGGGTGACGCGCCGTTTGAAGCCGCTGACGGCGAGTCCGACCTCGGGGACGGGACTGGTCTGACCGGGCTTGCGTGCGGCATTCCACTCGAGCCGCTGCGACGCGCGTTCGTCGAGCAGGGCTCGTTCCTGTTCCTGCCGCAGTTCCTGCCGGCGGACGCGACCGCACGCCTGGTATCCGCGGTTGCGGCGGTACAGTCGGCGGTCAACCGCAACTATCTGCCCGGCCACAAGCAGGGGGGTAGCGTCGGCCGGCACATCATCGATGAGCGTGCGCCCTTCATCGCGGACCTGTATCGCTCCCGTGCGCTGATCGACATGCTGGAGGGCATCGCGGGCGAGCGGCTGCAGCTCTCGCCGCCAGATGATGCGCATGCTTACGCCCTCTACTTCTACACCCGCCCTGGCGATCACATCGGCTGGCACTACGACACTTCCTATTACCTCGGTCGCCGTTACACGGTGCTCCTCGGCGTGATCGATGAGTCCTCCAGTCGCCTCGATTACGAGCTGCACACCCGTGAAAAGGGCATGTCAGTCGTGCCGGGCTCGATTCAGATCCCGCCGGGCGGCCTCGTGTTCTTCGACGGCGATACCTTGCGCCACCGGATCACGCCGCTCGCAGAGGGCGAGACTCGAGTCTCGCTGACGCTCGAGTACGTCACCGATCCGCGGATGCACCGCGGCTGGCGATTGATCTCCAACATGAAGGATGCGCTCGGCTACTTCGGCTTCCGACAGGTTTTCCGGCGCCGCTCTCCGGGATCGTCATGAGAAAGCCAGCCTTCTGGCTGTTCTCGGCGGGGCTGCTGCTCCTCATCGGGGTGCTCGCCTCGCAGGGGCTTGCGCCCGTGCTCGCCACACTGGCGACGGCGGGATGGGGCCTGCTCCTGGTCGCGCTTTTTCACCTGCTGCCGCTCTGGCTGGATGCGGCGGCCATCCGGGTGCTCTTCGAGGCGGGCGCAGTCAGGCGCGCCTGGCGCGAGGCGCTGCTCGCGCGCTGGGTAGGCGAGTCGGCAAACAGCCTCATGCCGCTCGGCCAGGTGGCCGGGCCGGTCGCCATGGCCCGCCATCTCTCCCGGCGGGGCATGGCGACGCAGACTGCGGCGGCGGCCATCACCGTTTCGACCACGCTGCAGGCGCTCGCGCAATTCGGATTCGGGCTGGTGGGCGTGGCGCTGCTCGCGCTGCCGGCGAGGTTCGAGAGCGCCGGTACCCGGCACGCGCATCACGCGGTGATCGCGGCGACTCTCACGGCGAGCGTCGTGCTGGCCCTCATTCTGGTCTCGTTCTATCTGGTGCAGCGGCGCGGGCTCTTCGGTGGTACGGTGCGACGGCTCGCACGAGTGATGCGTCGGCGCGATTGGTCCGGATTGCTGAGCCGCGCGGACGCGATCGACGTCGCGGTGGAGGAGACCTACGGGCGCGGCCGGCACGCGGCGATGAGCTTCGCGCTGAGCCTTGCCGGGTGGCTGGTCGGCTCGGGCGAGGTTTATCTCGCATTGCGCCTCCTGGGATCGCCCGTCGGATGGCGCGACGCGCTGCTGCTCGAGAGCCTGGGACAGGCGATTCGCGGCGCCGCGTTTGCCATACCGGGCGCCCTGGGCGTGCAGGAAGGCGGATATCTGCTGCTCGCGCCCTTCGCAGGGCTGACGCCCGATGCGGCCCTGGCACTCTCCTTTGCGAAGCGCGCCCGCGAGATTGTCTTGGGCGTCCCGGGGCTGATCTACCTGCATCACTGCGAGCGGACCTGGCGTCGGTCGCACAGCAGGGTCGAGGACGCGGACTCCGGCCGCGTTATTTTGTAATATCGGGAAGAATACCGCTACCAGGGGGTTTGAATGCGCGCCATCATCCTGGCGGCAGGACGCGGATCACGCCTGCAACAGGCGGCGGACCGGCAGCTGCCCAAATGCCTGCTGACATTCGGCGGCCGCAGTCTTCTCGAGCGGCATCTGCGGCTGCTCGAGGCTGCCGGCGTGGAGGAGATCGTCCTCGCCCTCGGCTTCCGCCACGACCTCATCGAGGCTGAGCTCACGCGCCTCGGCGGCCGCTCGCGCGTCGAGATCGTGCTGAACCCGGATTACGAGCTCGGCAGCATGTTGACGGTACACGCTGCCGCTGGTCCGCTGACCCGAGGCGGCGACGTGCTGCTGATGGACGCTGACGTGCTGTATCACGAGCGGATCATGACCGCGCTTGCCGCGGGCAACGGGCCGGTCAACCGGCTGTTGATCGACCGTGATTTCGAGGCCGGCGAGGAGCCCGTGAAGGTATGCGTCGTGGCGGGCGTGCCAATCGAGCTGCGCAAGAAGCTGGAGCCTGGACTTCGTTACGACACGATCGGCGAGTCGGTAGGGTTCTTCCGCTTCGACGAGCGGGCGGCGCGGCGCCTCGCGGCCATCGTGGAGGATCACGTAGCGAGCTCGCGCGCACACCTGCCGCACGAGGAGGCGGTGCGTGACCTGCTGCGCGAGCGCAGCCAGTCGTTCGAGGTCTGCGATGTGACTGGCGCGCCCTGGATCGAGATCGACTTTCCCGCGGACGTGGTGCGCGCCGAGGCTGAGGTGCTACCGCAACTGGAGATAGGAAAATGAGTGCCGAGCCCCAAGGTCGATTCGGGGCGCCTCGCAGCCGTTGCGCGGCGCTGCGGCGCTTGCTGCTCAGCGATCGGCTGGAATTCCTCATGGAGGCGCACAACGGCCTGTCGGCGCGGATCGTGCGCGAGGCGGGCTTTCACGGCATCTGGGCCTCGGGACTGTCGATCTCCGCGCAGTTCGGTGTGCGCGACAACAACGAGGCGAGCTGGACGCAGGTCGTCGACATGCTGGAGTTCATGGCCGATGCCAGCAACCTGCCGATCCTGCTCGATGGCGATACCGGCTACGGCAATTTCAACAACCTGCGCCGCCTGGTGCGCAAGCTCGAGCAACGCGGCATCGCCGGCGTGTGCATCGAGGACAAGGTGTTCCCCAAGACCAACAGCTTCCTCAACGGCGAGCGCCAGCCGATCGCCGACATGGATGAGTTCTGCGGCAAGATCGCCGCGGGGAAGGCGACGCAGCTCGATCCGGATTTCTCGATCGTGGCCCGGGTCGAGGCGCTGATCGCCGGCTGGGGCATGGAGGAGGCGCTGCGCCGCGCCGAGGCGTACCGGCGCGCCGGCGCCGATGCCATCCTCATCCACAGCAAGCTGTCCAAACCCGACGAGATCTTGACCTTTGCGCGCGAGTGGGCGGGACGCGGGCCGCTCGTGATCGTGCCGACGAAGTACTACAGCACCCCGACCGATGTCTTCCGCAAGGCGGGCATCAGCGTGGTGATCTGGGCAAATCACGTGCTGCGCTCCGCCGCGGCGGCGATGCAGAGCACGGCGCGCGAGATCTTCGAGAGCGAGACCCTGGTGAACGTGGAGGATCGGATCGCCCCGGTCGCGGAAATCTTCCGCCTGCAGGACGCCGAGGAGTACTCGGCGGCCGAGCGCCTCTACCTGGCGGCGGCGAGCTCTTCGCGGGCGGCGGTGGTGCTCGCCGCGAGCCGCGGCAACGGACTCGAGGCGGTAACGGCGGATCGCCCCAAGGTCATGCTGCCGATTGCGGGCAAGCCGCTGCTGCGTTGGTTGATCGATGGGTTCAAGAAGGAGAGCATCAACGACATCACCGTCGTCGGCGGCTACCGCGCAGATGCGATCGACACGGCCGGTATCCGGCTGGTGGTCAATGAGCAATACGAGAGCACCGGCGAGCTTGCCTCCCTCGCCTGCGCCGTCGATGCCCTCGAGTTGGACACGGTGATCTCCTACGGCGATCTGCTCTTTCGCAGCTACGTGCTGCGCGATCTCGTCGAGAGCGATGCGCAGTTTGCCGTAGTGGTCGATTCCTCGCCAACGGGAGAGAACAACCGCACGGTGCGCGATTTCGCCTATTGCTCGCGGTGTGATGATCGCGGACTGTTCGGTACGCCGGTGCTGCTCACGCGCATGATCTCGGGAGCGGATGCGGCGAAGGAGATTGCGGCGGGCGAAGAGCCGTCCACTGTTTCCGTGGCAGCCGCGCACGGACGCTGGATCGGGATGTTGAAGGTGAGCCGCGCCGGGCTGACGCTGCTGAGGCAAGTCCTCCACGAGCTGCGCGGGCGTGCCGATTTCGACACTCTCGATATCCCGCATCTTCTCAACGCGCTCCTCGCGCGGGGCGCTGCCATCGAAGTGCAGTACGTGCACGGCCACTGGCGCGGCGTCAACGATCTCGAGGACTTTCGCCGGGCGGCGGATTTTGCGCATGCTCAGCGCCGCCTGGGCGACTCCGAGGAGACCGAGCCCGCGGCGCCCTCGGACCCATGATCGAGGCGCGCGATTTCATCGAGGCGGCGCGTGAGCGCGGGTTTGGCTGGTACGCCGGCGTACCGTGCTCTTACCTCACGCCCTTCATCAACTATGTCGTGCAGGACGACTCGCTGCGCTATTTCTCCATGGCGAACGAGGGCGACGCCGTCGCGCTGATCGCCGGCGTCACGCTCGGCAGCGGCGGTGCGCCCTGCGGCATCGCGATGATGCAGAATTCCGGCCTGGGCAATGCGGTGAGCCCGCTGACTTCGCTCACCTGGACTTTCCGTCTGCCGCAGCTGCTGATCGTGACCTGGCGCGGCCAGCCCGGCGTGGCGGATGAGCCGCAGCACGCGCTGATGGGGCCGATCACGCCGGCGATGCTGACCACCATGGAGATCCCGTGGGAGCTCTTTCCGGCGCAGCGGCCGGCCCTGGGCGCCGCCCTGGATCGCGCGATGGCTCATCTGATCGACAGCGGGCGGCCCTACGCGCTGGTGATGCCGAAGGGCTGCGTCGCCCCGTATGCGCTCGCTGCGGAAGTGCGCCCCAGTCGGGGCGATGGCCCGACGGCAGCGGTGCTGGAGCCGCGCCGGCATGCGCCCGCTGCCCGGCCCTCGCGGCAGAGCGCTTTGCAGGCGGTCGTCGCCAACACGCCCGTTGCAACGACCGTCGTGCTCGCCGCCACCGGATTCTGCGGGCGGGAGCTGTACGCGATCGCCGACCGGCCCAACCAGCTCTACATGGTCGGATCGATGGGCTGCATCGCGCCACTGGCGCTCGGCCTGGCACTGGCGCGTCCGGACTTGAACGTGGTCGCGATCGACGGCGACGGCGCCGCGCTGATGCGGCTCGGAGCCTTGGCAACGCTCGGGGCTTATGGCCCGCCGAATCTGCGGCATCTGCTGCTCGACAACGGCGTGCACGACTCGACCGGCGGTCAGGCGACCGTCTCACCGTCCGTGTCTTTTGCCCAGGTTGCCGCCGCATGCGGCTACGCGAGCTCCCTCGAGACCGATGACTCGGCGCGCATTGCCGGCTGGCTGCAGGAGCCCGCGGCCGCGGGGGCGAAGTTCGCGCGCCTGCTCATCCGCGCCGGGACGCCTTCTGGCCTGCCGCGCCCATCCATGAGCCCGGTCGAGGTGAAGCACCGCCTGCTGCAACACTTCGGAGAGCGCTGATGCTGTTGCTCAATCCAGGGCCCGTCACGTTGAGCGAGCGTGTGCGCGGCAGCATGCTCGCTCCGGATCTGTGTCATCGCGAGAGTGAGTTCTTCGATCTGCAGGACGAGGCCCGACAGCGGCTGCTCGCGGTGTACGCCCTGGATCCGGCGCAGTGGTGCGCGGTGCTGCTCACCGCCTCCGGCACGGGCGCGGTGGAAAGCATGGTATCGACGCTCGTGCCGCAGGATGGCCGGGTGCTCGTGGCCGAGAACGGCGTCTATGGAGAGCGGATGGCGCAGATCTGCGCGCGCTACCGGATCGCGCACGAGCGCTCGGCGACCGACTGGATGACGGCGCTCGACCTTACCGCGATGGCGCGGCGCATCGAGAGCGCTCCTCATGATGGCGGCGCGCCGTTCACCCACATGGCCGTGGTGCATCACGAGACGACGACCGGCCGGCTCAACCCGTTGCCGGCGCTCGCGGATCTATGCCGGCAACACGGCCTGAAGCTGCTGGTGGACGCCGTCAGCAGCTTCGGCGCCGAGCTGCTGGAGTTCGCGGACGAGAGCCTCGCGGCGGTGGCGGCGACCGCCAACAAATGCCTGCACGGCGTGCCGGGAGCCGCTTTCGTGGTGGCGCGCCGCTCTGCTCTCGAGCGGGCCGCCAGCCGGACGTATTATCTGGACCTGGCGCGGTCCGCCGCTGCGCAGGAGCGGCGCGATACGCCTTTCACGCCGGCGGTGCAGTCGTACTACGCACTCGTCGAGGCGTTGCGCGAGCACGCGGAGCAGGGCGGCTGGGCGGCGCGGCATCGGCGCTACGCGCTGCTGGCGGAGCAGGTGCGTGCCGGTTTCGCCCGGCTCGGCATCACCCCCGTGCTGCCGCCCGAGGAATCCTCCGTCGTCTTGCGCTCTTACCGTGTGCCCGCAAGCACCTCCTACGCCAGGTTGCATGATGGGCTGAAGGCGCGCGGCTTCGTCATCTACGGCGGGCAGGGCAATCTCTCGCAAACGCTGTTTCGCATCTCGACCATGGGGGAGCTGTCCGCTGCCGACATGGACCGGTTGGTGGAATCTTGTGGCGAGCTGCTGCGGTGAGAGATCCGCGGCACAGGCGCCTCAGCCGCACGCTGTCGGCACTGCTCGCGCTCATCGCCCTGCCCATGAGCCGCTTTGCCGCGGGACAGGTGCCTGCGGTGCCGCCGAGCCATCTTCCCGTGCCTGCGGCGGAGGCGCCGCAATCGGTGCCGAAGCCGCCCGCGGCCGCTGCGAGCGGCGGTGTTGCCCGCTGGCTCAATCCAGCCACCGCCCCGTTCATCCCCATCCCGGAAGTCGCCGCCGATCCCGACAATGGCACCACGGTCGGCCTCATTCCGACATGGCTGAAGACCGATGAGCATCACGACATCCGTCAGATCATCGCGCCGGACATCATCCACAATCCATATTTCGGCTATGGCGTGCATGGCCGAATCTATGATTATCCCAGCAAGGATGAGCAATGGTCGGTCATTGCCGGCATCAAACAGCGCGTGGAACGGAGCATCGACGGGGAGTATCAGGCCGGGAGGCTGCGCGACCGGCGCTGGTCGGTCAATCTCAGCGTGCTCTACGACCGTGACGGCACCTTCAGATTCTATGGAATCGGCAATCATTCGGCCGCGGATGCGCAGACGGACTTCACCGGCGAGCAGGAGGTCGTGCAGGCGCAGATCGGACTGAATCTGACGCATGCCTGGCAGCTGCAGTACACGCTACGGATGCGTTCCTACGACGTACTGCCTGGCACTCTCCCCCTGATCCCATCGATTTACTCGCTCTTTCCGGATGTCCAAGGCCTGCGTACCACCAAGGAGCTGTTGCACCGCGTCGCGGTCGTCTACGACACCCGCGATGACGTGACGGTGCCGACGCGAGGCATGGAGTGGGTCGTCTACGGCGGCTTCGCGAGTCAGGGTGGTATTCTCAACGATTCGCTGTACAGCGAGACGGGGATCGACGGGCGCGCCTTCTGGCCGATCGCACCCAACAGCATTCTCGCGTTCCATACGGCCTTGCGATACATGCCGCAGGCCCGGAACGCCCCGTTCTGGGCGCTCAGCACCCTGGGAGGCAGCATCAGCCTGATCGGCGGCACGCAGCCGCTGCGCGGATATGGCGCCGGGCGCTTCTATGATCGCAACGCCTTCTCCGCCACGGTCGAGCTGCGCCAGAAGATCGGCTCGATCCGCATCGCCGCGACCCGCCTCGATCTGGAAGTCGCCCCGTTCCTCGATGTCGGCCGGGTGTTCTCACGCCTGGACTCCTGGCCGATCGCGCAGCTGCACAAAGTGGCGGGCGTCGGCTTTCGGGGTGTTGCCCGGCCATTCGTGGTCGGTTATGTCGATATCGGCTATGGTACCGAGGGAGCGGCGGTGTTCTCCGGGATCGGCTATCCTTTTTGAGGGCGCTGGATCCGGGCATCTTGCCCGGCCCAGCGCTGCTTTTGGCAGCGCCGAGGCGGCTAAGCGTGGTTTTTGCCAAAAGCTCCGCCACCTGCGGCGGCGGGGCACATGCCTGTGCCTGTAGCGCCCGATTATTGGGCGCTTATTTTTTCTTCACCGCTTCTCGATACGCTGCCGCAAAGGCTTCGACGAACGTATGCGGCAGGTGGTCTGCCGGCATCTCGATCAGGTTGCGGTAGAAGGTAGTAAACAGCTCCCAGTATTGAGCCTTGTCGGCGGAGCGGGCTTTGCCGCGCCGCGCCGCGCGCTCGAACCGGGCTTCGAGCTCCGCCGGGTCCAAGCGGTCGAGGAACTCGATGAAGGCGGCGCGCATCGCCTGCGCTGCCGCCTGCTCGTGCGCCTTCGCTTCGGCGACCGTTTCGCGCAGCCACTGCACCGCGTCGATGCTGCGGCTCTCATGCCGCAGCAGCAGCGCGAGCAGCAGCTCGTCGACGGTGGAGCGTCCGAGCACGGGCCGTGGATCGTCGGGCTCGGGCGGCGGCAGCTCGATGCGGAAGCGATCGCGAATCTCGCTGCGCGAGCGCTCCAGTTCCTTCAGTCCCACCAGCGCTTCCCGCAATAGCTGCCCGATGACGTGCAGGATGCGCGTCTGGGCTTCCGGCGGCAGTTTGTCCGGGTCGATTCCCGCGCCCCGGCAGAAGGCCTGCAGTCCATTCTGCACATCGTAAAGCGCGGGCGCGCTGGCTCCCCGCGAATCGCGGCCGGCCGCCTTCGCCAGCCGCGCGATGCGGCGGGCGAGAGAATCCTCGCTCGGATCGGCTGCCGTCGCGGCCCTGGCGGCCGGACTGGGCAGGCGGGCTGCCGCGTCGCGCAGCGACGAGCGGCCGGACAGGATGTCCGGGTTTGTGGCGCCGCCGCCGTGGACGGCCAGCGGCACGGCCTGGCCGTAGGCGTTCACCGGCTGGAAGCTGCCCGAGCCCGCGGGATCGCTCACCAGAAGCTCCTCGAGATCGAGCATGGCGCCGATGTCGGTCTGCGCCGCGCGCCCCAGGGGGTGCAGGGCGTGGATGCTGGTGGGCACCGCCGCGCCCGAATCGAGCTCGGGGATCTCGGGCACGGTCTCGGATTCGAGGGCGACGACGATCTGATAATCGCCGACTCTGAGCACATCGCCGTTCTTCAGCCGATAGCCGCTGGAGCCCAGCTTGCCGAGGGGTTCCGGCTGGTCATTGACGAACACCCCGTTGGTGCTCAGGTCCTCGAGGTAGAAGTGTCCATCGCGGAAATGCACCCGGGCATGGTGTGCGGAGACGTAGCGCAGCGGGTCCGGGAGCACCCAGTCGTTATCGCCGGAGCGTCCGATCGAGCCGCCGCTCACGCCGAAAACGATGGAATGATGATCGGCGAGCTGCCGCCGATGATCGCTGACGACGCGCAGGCGAAGCGACATGATGCCCCGAAGTCAAGTGGCCTTTGCTGCGAAAATGCGAGCCTATTGCCCGGACGCGGCAGCTTCCCCGGCGCGCCCGGCAATATAATGTCACCCACCAAACTAGCAGCGGGCCTCACCCGAGCCATGGCAGCCAGTCACATTTTTCGCATTATGTTCGTGAATCAAGGCAAGGTTTACGAGGTTTACGCCCGCAAGGTCGCCCACGGCGATCTGTTCGGGTTCATCGAGGTCGAAGAGCTGGTCTTCGGCGAGCGCTCTTCCGTGGTCCTGGACCCCTCCGAGGAGCGGATCAAGAGCGAGTTCACGGATGTCAAACGGACCTACCTGCCGCTGCACTCGGTGCTGCGGATCGACGAGGTCAAGAAGCAGGGAGTGAGCAAGATCACCACCCTCGAGGGCGGGGCGAACGTGACGCAATTCCCGATGCCGCTGTATTCGCCGCCGCCCGGCGAGAGGAAATGATGGCGGAGCCGCTGCTGGTCCTGCCTGGCGCGCCGGCGCTTTCCGGTTTTCGTATCGAAAAGCTGCTCGCCCGCATCGCCGCGCTGGAGCCAGCGGTGACCGGCCTCAGCGCGCACTTCGTGCACTTTGCAGCCCTGGCCCGTCCTCTGGACGACGGCGAGCTGCGCATCCTGAAGCAGCTGCTGAGGTATGGGCCGCGCACCGCCGCCCCGACACCGAGCGTTGAGGCGGAGCGGCTGCTGGTGGTCCCGCGCGAAGGCACCATCTCTCCCTGGTCGAGCAAGGCGACCGACATCGCGCAGGTCTGCGGGCTGTCAGCGGTGGAGCGGATCGAGCGTGGCATCGAATACCGCATCACCGCCCGCCAGCCTCTCGGGCCGCAGCGACTGGCGCAACTCGCTCCTGCCCTGCTGGATCGTATGACGGAGATGGCGTTGCTCGATGCCGCGGACGCGCAGCGGCTCTTCGGCCACACCGCGCCGCGGCCGGCAAAGCGGATCGCGCTCGCAGGCGGCCGCGCCGCGCTGGAGCAGGCCAACCGTGAGATGGGGCTCGCGCTCTCCACGGACGAGATCGACTACCTGCTCGCGAGCTTCCGGCAGCTCGGCCGCGATCCGACGGACGCGGAGCTGATGATGTTCGCGCAGGCCAACTCCGAGCACTGCCGGCACAAGATCTTCAACGCGCGTTGGATGATCGACGGCCGCGAGCGGGAGGAGTCCCTGTTCGCGATGATCCGCTACACGCACGCGCGCAATCCGCAGGGTGTCCTCTCGGCTTACCGCGACAACGCCGCGGTGATCGAAGGCAATGAGGGCGTGCGCTACTTCCCCGATCCGCGAACCGGCGCCTATCGCGAGAGCCGCGAGGCCGTCGACATCCTGATGAAGGTCGAGACCCACAATCATCCGACCGCCATCTCGCCCTTCCCGGGCGCGGCGACCGGATCGGGCGGCGAGATCCGCGACGAGGGCGCGACGGGGCGGGGCGCCAGACCCAAGGCGGGCCTCACCGGCTTCTCGGTGTCGAACCTACGCATTCCCGGATACGAGCGGCCCTGGGAGCGGCCGCCCGCGATGCCTGCGCGCATCGCCTCCGCGCTCGACATCATGCTCGAGGGGCCGATCGGCGCGGCCTCATTCAACAACGAGTTTGGCCGGCCAGCGATCTGCGGCTATTTCCGCACCTTCGAGCTGGCCGCTCCCGGCGACCCGCCGGCGCGGGTCCGCGGCTATCACAAGCCGATCATGATCGCCGGCGGCCTCGGCAACATTCGCCGCGCGCATGTCGAGAAAGCCGAAGTGCCGGTCGGCGCGAAGCTCATCGTGCTGGGCGGGCCGGCGATGCTGATCGGCCTGGGCGGCGGGGCCGCCTCCTCGGTGGGCAGCGGTGCATCGAGCGCGGACCTCGACTTCGCCTCGGTGCAGCGCGGCAACGCGGAGATCCAGCGCCGCGCGCAGGAGACGATCGACGGCTGCTGGGCTCTGGGCGATGCCAACCCGATCCTCCTCATCCACGATGTCGGCGCGGGCGGACTCTCCAACGCGGTGCCGGAGGCCGTCGCCCACAGCAACCGCGGCGCGCGGATCGACCTGCGTGCGATCCCGAGCACCGAGCCCGGCATGTCGCCGCTCGAGCTCTGGTGTAACGAGGCGCAGGAGCGCTACGTCGTGGTCGTGGGTCCCGACGCGCTCGATGCTTTCGGTGCGATCGCGGCTCGGGAGCGCTGTCCCTTCGCGGTCATTGGCGAGATCGATGACACCGGCCGCCTGACCGTCGCCGATCCGCTCCTCGGCGGCGCGCCGGTCGACATGCCGCTCGAGGTGCTGCTCGGGAAGACGCCGCGTATGGTCCGCGACGTCCGCAGCGCGACCCTGCAGCCGAGGCCGCTCGACCTGCACCGCATCGAGCTGCACGAGGCGGTCTATCGGGTGCTGCGCCTGCCCGCGGTGGCGGACAAGACATTTCTCATCACCATCGGCGACAGGACGGTGGGCGGCATGGTGAGCCGTGATCCGCTCGTCGGTCCCTGGCAGGTGCCGGTGAGCGATGTGGCGGTGACGGTGACCGATCATCGCGGCCACGCGGGCGAGGCGATGTCCATAGGGGAGCGCACTCCGGTCGCGGTGCTCGATGCGCCGGCGTCGGGGCGCCTCGCGGTGGGTGAGGCCATCACCAACATCCTGGCGGCCGACGTGCCCGCGCTCAGCCGCATCCGCCTGTCGGCCAACTGGATGGCGGCCTGCGGGGAGCCGGGCGAGGACGCAGCGCTTTACGAGACGGTGCGCGCGGTCGGCAAGGAGCTCTGTCCCGCGCTCGGTATCGCGATTCCCGTCGGCAAGGATTCCCTTTCCATGCGCACCGCCTGGCAGGACGGCAACGTGCAGCGCAGCGTGGTGGCTCCGGTTTCGCTCATCGTCTCGGCCTTCGCGCCCGTCGATGATGCGCGGCGGACTCTGACACCGACGCTGTCGATCGAGGACGGTCCCACAGGGCTCTGGCTCATCGATCTCGGCGCGGGCCGCAATCGCCTGGGAGGCTCGGCGCTCGCCCAGGTCTATGGCGAGCTCGGCTCGCAGCCGCCCGACCTCGATGACAGCCAGAGGCTGGTGCGGCTCGCCGCCGCGCTGGCGGAGCTGCGGCAGGGCGGGCTGGCGCTCGCCTATCACGACCGCTCCGATGGCGGCCTGCTCGTCACCCTGTTGGAAATGGCGTTCGCAGGCCATTGCGGGCTCGATATCCGTCTGCTGGCCCACGGCGAGGGCGAGGGCGAGGGCAACGGCGGATCGGCGGCGGCGCAGCTCTTCGCGGAGGAGTTGGGAGTCGTGCTGCAGGTCCGGGCCTCGGACGAGCGGCGAGTGGAGGAGATCCTCGCGCGGCACGGCCTTTCTGAGCTGGCGGCACGCGTCGGCGCACCGATGCAGGAGCTGCGCGTGCGCGTCCACGTCGGCAGCGAGCGCGTGCTCGATGAGTCCTGGGTGGATCTGCGCTGCGCCTGGTCGGAGACCTCCTGGCGGATGCGCCGGCTGCGCGACGATCCGCAGTGCGCCGACGAGGAGTACGCGGCGCAGACCGCCGCGGCCGATCCAGGCCTCGATGTGCAATTGAGCTTCGATCCCGGGGAGGACGTTGCCGCCCCCTACGTGTCCCGCGGCGCGCGGCCGAAGGTCGCGGTGCTGAGGGAGCAGGGGGTCAACAGTAACACCGAGACCGCCGCGGTATTCGACCAGGCGGGCTTCGCGCCCTACGACGTGCACATGACGGACCTCGTCGCCGGTCGCCACCGCCTCGCGGAGTTCGCCGGCATCGTCGCCTGCGGCGGATTTTCCTACGGAGATGTCCTGGGAGCGGGGGAGGGCTGGGCGAAATCCATTCTCTTCAACACCGCGCTGCGCGATGAATTCCAGGGGTTCTTCGAGCGCCCGGAAACGTTCGCCCTCGGGGTGTGCAACGGCTGCCAGATGTTCGCGGCCCTGAAGAGCATCATTCCCGGCACGGCGCACTGGCCGCGGTTCGTCAACAACCGCAGCGAGCAGTACGAGTCGCGATTCACGCTGGTCGAGATGCTGCGCTCACCGTCCGTGTTGCTCGCGGGCATGGAAGGCTCCTTCCTGCCGATCGCGGTGGCGCACGGGGAAGGGCACGCGGAGTTCGAATCCCGCGCGGCGGCCGAGGACTGCGTGAAGAGCGGCCTGGTCGGCTTCCGCTACGTCAATCATGACCACACCGTTGCAAGCCGCTATCCCGCCAATCCCAGCGGCTCGCCCTTCGGGATCGCCGCGCTCAGCAACCTCGATGGCCGGGTGACCGTCACGATGCCGCACCCGGAGCGGTCCTTCCGCTACATCCAGAACTCCTGGCGCCCGCGTGATGCGGGGGAGTACAGCGGTTGGATGCGGTTATTCAGGAACGCTCGGCGGTTCGTGGGTTGACGTCCGATTCGGACGCCAGGGATGGCGTCTCGAAAACGGTCCCTATTTCTGTCGTGTTTGCCACAAAATAACTGCAACTGATTGCATCTGCCCGCCTCATCATTTTAGGCTGTAGCAGCTCAAGACCGCTTGCTTGCGGGTGCGATCAGATGAATACGCTCACCGAAGTCCAAAACGCAATCCTGAGTCTGTCGCAGGTGGAGTGCGACAGACTCGTCGACTGGCTGGAGGCGATCCGGCGGAATCGGCTCGGCGTCTCCGAGACGGCAGCGAAATACAGGGCCGAGCCACAGGTTCCCATGACGTTCGAGGAGTATCTCGATCTCGAGGCGAACTCGCGGGTTCGCCACGAATACCTGGCGGGCGAAGTATTCGCGATGTGCGGCGTGACACCCCGCCACAACCGGATAGCGAGCCGCCTTCATGGCGCCTTTCGCGATCGCTTGAAGGGAGGACCGTGCGAGTCCTACATCGCCGAGGTCGCCGTGAAGTTGCGCATGGGTCGCGATGATTACGCCTACTATCCGGACGTCATGGTCGTCTGCGGACGAGAAAAGGGAGAGGAGCGCTTCTTCACGGATCCGAAGCTCATTGTGGAAGTCCTTTCGCCTTCGACCGCCAGTGTGGACAGGCACGAGAAGCGGATCGCCTATCGCAGGATTGCGGCGCTGGAGGAGTACGTCATCGTCGCGCAGGACGCTATCGAAATAGTCGTATTTCGGCGAGAGGAGAACTGGCAGCCGATGATCCTCGAGTCTGCGGAGTCCATTCTCGAGCTGCGCTCTATCGGGCTGAGAGTGCCGGCGGCGCAGATCTACGAGAACGAGGAGCTGCAGTCGGGGTAACAGATGAATGCCGAGGAACGCGATCCTTGGGTTGGGAGGGTGCACCGCGCTGACACGGCACGCGTTATGCTTGATATACCGCGATCCGGAAACCCCACATCGCGGAGGTCATCATGATTCAAGCGAGAGCCGGCTCCATCATCGGCGGCATCGTCCTCACCGTTGCCGCCTTCCCCACGCTCGCGGCGTGGCATTGCTCGATTCATCCACCCAAGGGCGCAACCGACGCGCAGTTGATGTCCATGGCCAAGCTGTCGAAGCCGAAAGCCGAGCGGATCGCGCTCGAGAAAATCGGGCACCGCGCGAAAATCTCCAGCGCGGAAATCGAGGCGGAGCAGGAGTGTCTGATCTGGTCGTTCGACCTGAAAGTACCCGGGCATGCCGGCGTACAAGAAGTGAATATCGACGCCGGAAACGGCAATGTGCTCGACGTCCATCACGAGACAGCGAGCCAGGAATCTTCGGAAGGTTGAGATCTGCGCGCGCCGGTCTTCACCCGAGCCGGCGCACCTCCCTGCACGCGTCCATCCCGGACGCCTGAACAATTTCCCCCATCCAGAGCCCATTGTGGCAGCTACTCCCGCGCAACGACAGCGGGCGTGGACGGCAGCGCTCGCAACGCGATCCAGGCGGCGCGCCATCGAAGATGGAACCTATTTGGCGGGGATGACGTGTACGGTATTTAATGACCGCCGCGTTTCCGAGCGATGGTCCCCCAGTGTAAATCGGTTATTCATCCTCCATTCAGTCTCGTTTAAGTTTCGGCTGTTACAAACCGCAGCACGACGTGATGTTTGCCGTGCGGAGATGCGCGCGGCCAGAGGGTCGTGCGTCCCTGACGCGCCGCCAGGTAACGATAACCGATACGAAGGGGTGATTCATGTCCGTGCGCGATTCAGGAATTGCGATGAGGAGGGC
>DASYGA010000347.1:0-3948 GCA_036000265.1 Steroidobacteraceae bacterium
TGGATGGTCATGTGCAGCGAGCCGGCAATCCTCGCGCCCTGGAGCGGCTGCTGCGCGGTGTACTCCGCACGGATCGCCATCAGCGCCGGCATCTCCGTTTCGGCGATGGCGATCTCCTTTCGCCCCCATTCGGCGAGGGCGAGATCGGCAACCTGAAAGTCCGGGCGCGTGCGGGGAAGGGTGATCATCCGGAGAGCTCCTTTGCGTGAGGGCAGGCGCTCAGAAACAAGAAGCGCCCGCACCAATGACGATGCGAGCGCCGTTCATAACGCTGAGCCTGACCGGCAGCGCTGATGGCTCCGGACGCAACGCTCCTCAGCTCCGCATAGCATACCACCTGTTGTGCGAGATTGCGCCTTGATCGGAGGCGATCAGGCAACGGCAGCGAGTTGGCTCAGGATCTGCGTCCCGTGCCTGCTCGCCATGACGGTGTGCTCAAACTGCGCCGCCGGCGATCGGTCGACGGTGCGGACGGTCCAGCCATCGGCAGACGTGTAGACCCGACCGCTGCCGGCGACCACGATCGGCTCAATCGTGAAGACCATGCCCTCGACGATGCCCGGCCCACTCCCAGCGCGCCCAAACGCCGGGATACTCGGTTCCTCCCAGAGGCGGTGACCGAGCCCATGGCCAGTAAACTGGCGCAGGACCTGCAAGCCATGGGCCTCGACATAGGTCTGGATGGCGTGACCAATGTCGCCGACCCGACCGCCGACGCGGACGGCCCGGATGCCGCGCCGGAGCGCTTCCCGCGTCACAGCAAGCACGGCACGCCGCTCTGCCGAGAGCGCCGCCTGGTCGCCGACGCCGATAGTGATGGTGGTGTCGCCGCAGTAGCTGCCGAGGCGCAGGCCGCAGTCGATCTTGAGCAAATCTCCCGCCTGCAATGTGCGCCCTCCTGGAACGCCATGCACCGCCTCGTCATTGACCGATGTGTTAATGCAGCCAGGGAAGCCGTTCTGGGTGTGAAAGACGGCTTCCCCGCCGAGGCGTTGGATCTCCGCCTCGGCAAAGCGGTTCAGGGAACCAGTGGTGACGCCCGGCTGGGCGAGCCACGCGAGCTCCTTCAACAGGCGGGCCGTTGCCTGATTGGCCCGGCGTAGGCCCGCCACATCCTGCTTGCTTTTGGCAACCATTTCTCATTCCTCAATCCTCGTCGCCACCGCTTAGCGGATGCCGCGGCGCGTGCAGTGAGTGATGCTGCCCGGCATGGTACCTCGGCCGACACTTGCAGCATGTACACTCTACTTGGAAAGGCAGGCCGGAGGGATGAAAACAGCTCGCTATCCTCCGGGACCGCGGGGGCTACCGATCATTGGCTCGGTCCTCGAGTACCGGCGCGATCCGCTCGCGTTCATGGGTGACGTCGCCCGCACGTATGGCGACGTGGCGGATGTGCGCTTCGGGCCGTTTCACAGCGTGCTGCTCAGCCATCCCGACGACATCAAAGATATGCTCGTCACCAGTAACCGGCGCTTCCACCAGGGGCCGGCGCACATGTTTCTCTCCCGCGCGCTCGGGCAGGGCCTGCTCACCAGCGAGAACCCGCTGCACCTCCAGCAGCGGCGGCTATTGCAGCCGGCCTTCCATCACCAGCGTATCGCCGCCTATGCCGGCGTGATGACCGCCTATACCGCGGACATGGTGCAGGAGTGGCGCGCCGGCGCGGAACTGAACATGGCCGAGGAGATGATGCGCCTCACGCTGCGCATCGTCGGCAAAGCCCTGTTCGACACCGACATTCGGGAGGCAGCCTCGCTCATCGGTCCGGCGACCCACGTCATCAATGACTACACCTCCAATCGCTCGACCCAGGTGATCGGGCCGCTGCTCGACCGCCTGCCCTTGCCGGACAGCCGTCGCTTCTACCGCGCCAAAGCGCAACTTGATCGGTTCGTGTACCAATTGATCGCCGAGCGACGGTCCGGCGAGCGCGATCGCGGCGATCTGCTCTCGATGCTTATTCTCGCGCGGGACGATAGTGGGCGGCCGATGCTGGACCGGCAGGTGCGCGACGAAGCGGTAACGCTGCTGCTCGCCGGTCACGAGACGACCGCCAACGCCCTCACCTGGACGTGGTACCTGCTTAGCCAGCATCCCGAGGTGGAAGCGAAACTTCACGCCGAACTCGACACGGTCCTAGCCGGCCGCTTACCCACGTTGGATGATATGCCGGCTCTGCGCTACACCGCCATGGTGTTCAGTGAAACGCTACGCTTGTATCCGCCCGCCTGGGGCACCAGTAAGGTCCTGGTTGCCCCCTGGCAGGTGCGCGACTTTGCACTGCCCCCCGGAACTGTCGTCGCGGCGATTTCTTACCTGGTCCACCGTGACCCGCGCTACTGGTCGGAGCCGGAGCGCTTCTACCCGGAGCGCTGGACAGCGGAAGCGACTGCCGCGCGCCCGCGCTTCGCCTACTTCCCCTTTGGTGGCGGTCCGCGCCAGTGTATCGGCGAGCCGTTCGCCTGGCTGGAAGGCATCCTGATCCTCGCCTCGCTGGCCCTATGCTGGCGCCCGCGCCTGGTGCCGGGCCACCCGGTAGACACGGAACCGCTTATCACTCTCCGCCCGAAGTACGGCATGCGCATGGTCCTGGAGCAGCGGGGGCAGACCGGTGACGGCATAGCGACTGCGCAGCTTGGCAGCTCATCGTAAGGCGGCGCCCGGGACGAGGGTCTGTCGCCGCCGGGCCCACTTCAACGCGGAGGGTTGCCCCTTCATCATTTTCTAACAGCCGGACCCGTACACTACGGCAGGCAGGCGCCGGTCCGGCGCGGAGGGCGGTATGGTCCAGACCATCCTCATCGCGGAAGATGACCCGCGGACTGTCGGCCTCCTCCGCCTCTACCTGGAGCACGAGCGTTACCGGGTACTGGTCGCCGCGGACGGCCGCACGGCGATCGATCTGGCCCGCACACGCCGGCCCGACCTCATCGTGCTCGACCTGATGTTGCCGCGGGTCGACGGCCTCGACGTCTGTCGAGTGCTGCGCGCCGAGTCGCGCCTTCCCATTATCATGCTCACCGCCCGCGCCGGCGAGGAGGACAAACTGCTGGGTCTCGACCTCGGCGCCGACGACTACGTCGTCAAGCCGTTCAGTCCGCGCGAGCTGGTGGCGCGCGTGCGCGTCGTGCTCCGCCGCGTGGCCGAGCAAGCAGAGGAGACGCTGCCGCCGCTGGTCTTCGGCGCGCTCACGCTCGACCCGGCCCGCCACCAGGTGACGGTGCAGGGACGCCTGGCGCGGCTCACCCCGACGGAGTTCCAACTGCTAAGTGTGCTCGCTCACGCGCCGGGGCGGGTCTTTACCCGTGAGCAGTTGCTCGCCCGCGTGTTCGGGCCGGCCTACCCCGGGACGGAGCGCACTTTGGATGTTCACATGATGAACCTGCGCCGCAAGATTGAGCAGCATCCCGACCGGCCGGAGTACCTGCATACGGTCTTCGGCATCGGCTACAAGTTTGAGGTGGATCATGCTCCTGCGTAGCCTGCGCCTGCGCATCCTCGGCACCGTCGCGCTCGTCCTCGTCGTCGCTATCGCCACCGTCGAGGTGACGGCCCAGCAAGTGACGACGCGCGGTTTCGTGAGCTACGTCGGCAATGTCAACAAGCAGGAGCAATTGACGCTTTCCAAAGTGCTGACCATGTACCGTCAGAGCGCCGACCCTGCCGCCGTGCAGCAGGTGATCGATAGTCTCGCCGCTGCCGATGGCCGGCGTATCGTGTTCATCGGCCTTGACCATCGGGTGATCGCCGATTCGGCTCACGAGTTGGCGGGCAAGATGCTCAACTGCGCGCCTCCCGCCCTGACCGACTGCCTCGGCGCTTCGCCCGGCGACGTGGCGGCGAGCGCGCTGGTGATTAGTGCCGCCCCGCCCGGCCCCGATGTCGCGCGCGCCGTTCCGGCAAAAGCGCTGCCACCGAAGGCCGTCTGGATTTCCATGGGGCACG
>DASYGA010000374.1:0-4728 GCA_036000265.1 Steroidobacteraceae bacterium
ATGCACCGAAGAGGCGCCCTGCTCCCGCAGGCGCGAGTGAATCGCGATCGCCCGGTCGACCTCCCCGCGCCTGCGAAACAGGCTGCCGAGCGCGAATTGGATCTCCGCCGCATCGCCGTCCGCCTCCGCCATGCGCGCGAAGATCTCCACCGCATGATCGAACCGGTCGTTGATCAGATGATCGAGGCCAACGTAGTAATCGCGCGGCAACCGCACGGTCCGCGCGGGACTGGTGCGCCGCCCCAGAAACCAGGCGGCGAGGCCAACGGCGACAAACGCCAACGCAAGCAGCAAAGCAGGCAGCTCGATCACGCCACCACAATAACCCCGGAAAGTTACAAAAGGTAGAAAGTGAATTGCGCAAGCGCCAATAGCGCCCCGAACATGAGGAGGGGCATCGGCAGTAAAGGCCCCTTGCCGGGGCTTCTGGAGTCAGGGGCGCGGCGCATGCGCCGCGCGGGATTTGCCGGGATTGGCAAATCCCCGGGTTTTTCCGCGGAGCAGGATAGCGGAGCGGAAAAACACGGAAGAGAGCCTCCAGGGATCAGGTGAGCCGGCGGGAGCCGGCGCAACCCGGATTCACGGCGTCCCCGGCAAGGGGCCTTTACTGCCGAGGCCCCGGACGTCCACGGAGTCAATCCCGGATGGGATTATCCGCGCCATCGTTGACGCGCTCGCGAAGATCCTTGCCCGGCTTGAAATGCGGCACATACTTCCCTGACAAGGCCACCGCCTCCCCCGTCTTCGGATTGCGCCCCTGCCGCGGCGGCCTGAAATGCAGGCAGAAGCTGCCGAACCCCCGGATCTCGATCCTATCGCCGGTCGCGAGCGAATCGCTCATGATCTCCAGGATCTGTTTCAGCGCGAGCTCGACGTCCTTGGAAGGCAGATGTTTCTGCTTCGCCGTGATGGTCTCGATGAGCTCGGATTTGGTCATGCAGGGCACCAGGGAAACGCCCGCGCATCGCTGCGCGGGCGCTCCCGGAAACGCTTCAGCTTCGATCCCCGATGTGCTCCTTCAACAGGTCCCCGAGGCTCGTGCCCGAGGACGACGACTCCGAGGAGCGATAGCTCTGCACCGCCTCGGCCTCCTCGTGCGCTTCCTTCGCCTTGATCGAGAGGCTGATGGCGCGCGACTTGCGGTCGACGCCGGTGAACCTCGCCTCCACCTCGTCGCCAACCTTGAGGACTGCGCGCGCATCCTCCACACGGTCGCGGCCGAGCTCCGAGGCGCGCAGCTGTCCCTCGACGCCATTGCCGAGGTCGATGATCGCGCCACGGGCATCCACTTCCCTGACCACGCCCTTGACGACCGTGCCCTTGGGGTTGTCGGCGATGTAGCTGGAGAACGGATCCTTGGCAAGCTGGCGGATGCCCAAGCTGATGCGCTCGCGCTCCGGGTCGATGGTGAGCACCATGGCCTCGACCTGCTGGCCCTTCTGGTAATTGCGCACCGCCTCCTCCCCCGGGACGTCCCAGGAGATGTCGGACAGGTGGACCAGGCCGTCGATGTTGCCCGGAAGACCGATGAAGATGCCGAAATCGGTGATCGACTTGATCTGGCCGCTCACCCGGTCGCCGCGGTTGTAGTTCTCGGCGAACTCCTTCCACGGGTTGGCCTGGCACTGCTTGAGGCCCAGGGAGATGCGGCGCCGGTCCTCGTCGACATCGAGCACCATCACCTCGACCTCCTGGCCGGTGTGCACGACCTTCGCCGGGTTGACGTTCTTGTTGGTCCAGTCCATTTCCGAGACGTGTACCAGGCCCTCGACGCCGTCCTCGATCTCCACGAAGGCGCCGTAGTCGGCGATGTTGGTGACCTTGCCGAACACGCGGGTGTGCGGCGGATACCGGCGCGCGATGTTCTCCCACGGGTCGGCGCCGAGCTGCTTGAGGCCCAGGCTGACGCGCGAGCGCTCGCGGTCGAACTTCAGGATGCGCACGTCGATCTCATCGCCGACCTTGACCACCTCGGAGGGGTGCTTGACGCGCTTCCACGCCATGTCGGTGATGTGCAGCAGCCCGTCGATGCCGCCGAGGTCGACGAACGCACCGTAGTCGGTGAGGTTCTTCACCGCGCCGTGCACGACCGAGCCTTCCTGCAGGTTGTCGAGCAGCGCGCTGCGCTCCGCGGAGAATTCCTGCTCCACCACCGCGCGGCGGGACACCACCACGTTGTTGCGCTTCTGGTCGAGCTTGATGACTTTGAACTCGAGCGGCTTGCCCTCGAGATAGGAGGTGTCGCGCACCGGGCGCACATCGACGAGCGATCCCGGGAGGAAGGCCCGCACGTTGTCGAGCTCCACCGTGAAGCCGCCCTTGACGCGGCCGGTGATGATGCCGGTGACGATCTCCGACTTGTTGAATGCCTCCTCGAGCCGGGTCCAGGTGCGGGCACGTTTCGCCTTCTCGCGGGAGAGGCGGGTCTCGCCGGTGCCGTCCTCGACCGAATCGAGGGCGACTTCCACCTCATCGCCGGCCTTTACTTCGACCTCCCCGCGCTCGTTCTTGAACTGCTCCAGGGGGATGATGGCCTCGGACTTCAGGCCGACGTTGACCACCACGACGTCGGGGGTGACGTCGACCACCAGCCCGGTGAGGATCATCCCCGGACGGATGCGTTGGTTGGCTAGACTCTGCTCGAAAAGCTGCGCAAAACTTTCTGTCATACTCTCTGTCGAAATACTGGCGCCTAACGCTCCGTGCGGCTCCAGGCAGATGCAACTGAGGCACGCGCATCGTGCGCGCACCGACTGTGACAAACTTTCAGCGGGAGTTTCCCGAAGTGCTCACTCCGGCGACGGCGACCCTCAGAGGGATTCAGTCCGCGGCCAGAGTGACCTTCTTGCTCCCAGCTCCAGCACGCGACCGACGACCTCCTCGATGGAAAGACCCGTCGAGTCGATCACCTCGGCATCGGGGGCGGGGATCAGGGGGGCCACTGCCCGCGTCGAATCCCTCGCGTCCCGCTCGGTGATCTCGCGCGAAAGGGCGGAAAGGCTAACACCGGAGTCCTTGCCTTTCAACTGCTTATAGCGCCGCAGTGCCCGCTCCTGCGCGCTGGCCGTCAGATATACCTTCAGGTGGGCCGCCGGAAAGACCACCGTGCCCATATCGCGGCCGTCTGCCACCAGCCCCGGGGGCCGGGCAAACGCCCGCTGGCGCTCCAGGAGCGCCGTACGGACCTCCGGCCAGGCTGCGACCCGGGAAGCTCCCTGTCCGGCCGTCTCGGTGCGGATGGCCTGGGTGACGTCCTGGCCGTCCAGCATCACCCTGGCGTCCGTGCCGACCCCGAAGACCACCTGCATGCCGGCGGCGAGCCGCGCATGGCCCGCCACGTCGGTGGCGTCCAGCCCGCGGCGAATGCCTCCGTATGCCACCAGCCTGTAGAGGGCCCCGCTGTCCAGAAGGTGCCACTGGGCGTGACTGGCAACCGCGCGGCTGATGGTGCCTTTGCCGGAGCCGCTGGGGCCATCGATCGTCACGATCGGGATCACTGGGAAGCGGCGTCCTTCAGGGCGAAGAAGACGTTAAGCAATCTCGATCTGCAGCCCCGCCGAGCGGGCGATGTCGAGGAAACCCGGAAAAGAAGTGGCGACATTCGCGACGTCGCGGATCTCGATGGTTTTGCGCGCAGCCAGCCCGGCCACTGCGAAGGCCATGGCGATGCGGTGATCGCCGTGGCTCTCGATGACGCCGCCGCCGAGGGCTGCGCCACCGCGGATCCAGAGGCCGTCATCGAGCAGCTGGTTCTCCACCCCGAGGACGGTGAGCCCCTGCGCCATGGCGGCAAGACGGTCGCTCTCCTTCACGCGCAGCTCCAGGGCCCCCCGCACCAGGGTCTCCCCTTCCGCCAGGGCGGCGGCGACGAAGAACACCGGAAACTCATCGATGGACAGGGGTACGAGCGGCTCCGGCACCCGGATTCCCTTGAGACGGCTCTTGCGTACCTCGATATCGGCGATCGGCTCCCCTCCGGGACGGGCATCCTGGCGAAGCGTATGCACCCGGATGTCGGCCCCCATGAGCCGCAGCATCTCGAGGAGGCCCGTGCGCGTGGGATTGACTCCCACGTTGCGCAGCAGCAGGCCACGCTCGGCCGCGAGGCAGCCGGCGACCAGGAAGAATGCTGCGGAGGAGAAGTCTGCCGGCACCGCCACCGAGGTACCGGCGAGCCGCTGCCCACCCTCGACGGCAACCGAGCTGCCGTCGTGCAGCACCTCGACGCCGAACGCACTCAGCATGCGCTCCGTATGGTCCCGCGCCGGCGCCGGCTCCGTTATCCGTGTGCGCCCATAGGCCCTCAGGCCGGCGAGCAGCACGGCGGACTTCACCTGCGCGCTTGCAACCGGCAGGGGGTACTCGATGGCGCGCAGCTCGGGAGTGCCGTGGATCTCGACCGGTGGGCGACCGTCGTGCGTGCGGATGTCCGCGCCCATGAGCCGCAGCGGCGTCCCTACCCGCTCCATCGGCCGGCGCATCAGCGACTCGTCACCGATCAGCGTGGAATCGAATGCCTGGGGCGCCAGGAGCCCCATGAAGAGGCGCATGGCGGTGCCGGCGTTGCCCATATCGAGCGGCACGCCAGGCGGCCTCAGGCCCTCGAGCCCCCGGCCGGTTACCAGCACCGTCTGCGGCTCCGGACGCTCGATGCTTACGCCGAGCGCCTGCAGTGCGCGCAGCGTCGCCAGGCAGTCCTCGCCCGCCAGAAACCCGGTGATCCGCGTC
>DASYGA010000438.1:0-42064 GCA_036000265.1 Steroidobacteraceae bacterium
TACGCCATGAACTGACCGCCGTGCGTCTCGGCCATCACCTTCGTCAAGGCTGCCGTCAGCGTCGTCTTCCCGTGGTCCACGTGCCCGATCGTCCCCACGTTCACATGAGGCTTGGTACGCTCGAATTTCTCTTTGGACATGGAATATTCCTCAACGCATCTTCAGGGCACTCTGCCCGCCGGAAAGATCAATGCTCGTCTATCTGGAGCCCACGAGCGGGATCGAACCGCTGACCTCGTCCTTACCAAGGACGTGCTCTACCAACTGAGCTACGTGGGCCCGTCTCGAAGGGGACCTGGAGCGGGTAGTGGGAATCGAACCCACGTCATCAGCTTGGAAGGCTGAGGTTCTACCATTGAACTACACCCGCTGATGTCGCCGTCTCCCGGCACCGCCCTCTGGTGCAGACCTACCCCACCCACTCAGACTGGTGGAGGGGGTAGGATTCGAACCTACGAAGGCGTAAGCCGGCAGATTTACAGTCTGCTCCCGTTGACCGCTTGGGTACCCCTCCGCGAAAACGAGCCGCGTATTGTGATTTCGGCTCGCCCGAGTGTCAATGCACTTGGCGCGTAATTTGCTGCTTGCTTGAGCTTGGCGCGGCGGACTAGTACCGGAAGACCGCCGCGGCGCCGGTTTTCGAGGGCATCCGGGTGGACTCCAGCACGATCACTTCCCCTCCGGTGCGCAGGGCCGCCTCGGCGAGATCGTCCAGCACGTCGGAAGTCGCGGGGTCGGCGGCACTCTGCACATCGGCTGCAGTCCTGACCGTGCCCTGAACAGCATCGAGCATCCCCGGAACACGGCGGTCAGACTCTACCATGAGCGTCCCCACACGGCTTTGTGCCAAAGCGGCGGCGATCTCCTCCAGCCGGTCCGAGGCACGGCCGTGACCGCAGGCTTCTCCGTACGCATCGAGTAGCGCGCTCAGCCGCTCCTCGAAATAAGGCTCGATCACCCGCCAGGCCGCGTCGCGCAATTCACCGGGCGTGAGGGCGCCGGGATTGAGCTCGAGGCCGGCCGCGATGAGGAAGGGATTGTGGCTCAGGCCGCGGAAGTGCGCCTGGTGCTCCGCCAGCGCGGCCAGCACCAGCGGCAGGCTCGAGAGCTTGGAGGCGCGCTCGAGGATTTCGCGATCGATGGCCCGGAAAAACCGCTCCCGGTCGATGGGACGCTCGTCCTTGCGGCCGCCCTGACCGTGGTGCATGGGGACCTTGGATCCCATGCCGCTGCCGTGGCCACGGGTGACCTTCGAGTAGGGCTCGGTGAGCTCAGCGCCCAGCGCCTGCGCGATGGTGAGCGGGGCACCGGGCAGATCCACCGGGTCGAGCGTGTCGCGGCTGCCTTCGTAGAGCTTCGCCTCTGCGAGGCTCAGCGTCAGGAGCTGGTAGCGGCCGTCGCGCTGCAGTGCACGGATGAGCGGCTTGATCTGGAAGCGATCCGCCACGGAAAGCAGCTCGGGTACCGGCTGCTGCAGCCTGAATACCTTCAGATCATCGGCAGAGCCGAAAACCGCCAGGCCCGCCTGCGCCTCGATCCAGAAATCGGTATCGCTCGCGAACTGCTCGAGCTTCTCCATCACCGGGCGGACCAGGCGCGCGGGGTATCTCTCCCGTAGCGATTCTTCCGCGCGATGCAGCAGATTGCGATAACGGACCGGATCTTCCTGGCTGCTCGCCGGGTAACTGCGGTGGGTGGGCTCGTAAAGGGAGATGCAGGGAGGCTCGTGCGGCGCCAGCAGCGCGCGCAGGTCCGCCGTGGTCGGGCGCATGGCTGACGCCGGAGTCACTTGTGATCCGCTTCGGTTCGCTCGAGCTCCTGCAGGGCCTCAATGCTGGCAGTCTGGCCCTGCCACCGGCCTTCCGTTGCGGCCGGGCCCCCGGCGCCCGCCGCGTCCGGCTCTGGCGCGCGCCGCGATGCGGCTCGCCCTTTCGTGTCATCGAGCTTGCCGAGCGTATGCTCGATCGTTCTTTCGAGCTTGTCGGCCGCGGCGTGGATCGCCTCCGTCAGCGTCGGCGCCTCGTGACTCACCGCGATCGGCTTCATCCCGCCGATGCGCGCCTCCATCATGCAGCGCTTGTCGCGCTCGCCGAGCTTCTGGCCGTTGAGATCGTTGAGATGGACTTCCACGCGCGTGATCCGCTCCTGGAAGCGCTCGAGCCTGCCCTCGACCACGCCCTGCACACGCTCCGTCAGCTCCTCACCACCGACGATGTGGTGGTCCGAATTGACCAACACCTGCATATATATCCTCCATCCAGCGGCCCACCGGCCAGGACGCAAGGACTATGCCGGTCGCATGGCGTGCGGGGCGACCCTCTGCGCGGACGCTGCAGTGGCTAGCCGCGCGACGAGGCCCTCATCCAGGAGGCGGGCTTGTCCGGGACGCAGGTCGCGCGGCAGCTCGATCGGCCCATAGCGGATGCGCAGCAGCCTGTTGACCTCGTAGCCGACCGCTTGCCACATCCGCCGCACCTCGCGATTACGGCCTTCGCGCAGAACCAGCCGGAAAGAGGTGTTCTGTGCCGAAGCCTCGCGGTGGGCGGGCGGTTGCTCGATGATCCGGTCGAATGCCGCCGGGCCGTCCTCCAACGACACCCCACCGAGAAGCCTGCCGAGGGTATCCGCGCCGGGCCGGCCGCGCACCCGCACCAGGTACTCGCGCTCAATGCAGCTCGAGGGATGCATCAAGCGGTGCGCAAGCTCACCGTCCGTGGTGAAGAGCAGCAGACCCGAAGTGTTGACGTCCAGTCGGCCCACTACGATCCAACGGCCGTGCCGCGGCGAAGGGAGACGCTCGAACACCGTGGGCCGGCCTTGCGGATCGCGGCGCGTCGTCACTTCTCCAAGCGGCTTGTGGTAGACCAGCACCTGATGCGCGGCGGTTTGCGGCGAGCCGAGATCCAGCCTGCGGCCGTCCAGACAGACCTCATCGCCCGGCCCCGCGCGGTCGCCCAGCTTGGCCGCCCGCCCGGCGACCGTCAGGCGGCCTTCCACGATCCATTGCTCCACCTGGCGGCGCGAGCCGATACCGGCCGCTGCGAGCAGCTTCTGCAATCGGACGATCAAGACGTTAAAACCTCGCGGTCTCTGGATATAGCTCTCCGTTGCTTGTGGCGGCCACGCGAGCCACGGTAGAAGAGCGTGGAAGATTATGCTTGCTACCCCTGGAGCCGAGAACCCAGAATGGCGATGCCTATGCCGCAACCCGAGCAGCGCGACCCGGACGCCAGGCGCTACGCGAGACTGCCCGACCCCTTCCCGATGTGGCGCGGGGGCGTGCTGCACGGCGCGCAGATCGCCTATGAGACCTGGGGGCGGCTCAACGCCGCCGGCGACAACGCAGTGCTGCTCTTCACCGGACTGTCACCCTCGGCCCATGCCGCTTCCTCGCCGCAGGATCCGGGCGAGGGCTGGTGGCAGCGCATGCTGGGGCCAGGATTGGCACTCGATACGGATCGGCTGTTCGTCATCTGTGTCAACTCTCTCGGCAGCTGCTTCGGCTCGACCGGACCGGCGTCGATCGACCCCGCGACCGGCCGCACTTACCGGCTGGCCTTCCCCGATCTTGCGGTGGAGGACATCGCGCGGGGCGGCTACGAGGTGGCGCGCTCACTCGGCATCCAGCGAGTCGATACCGTCATGGGACCCTCGCTCGGCGGCATGGTGGTGCTGGCCTACGCGGCGCTCTTCCCGGGTGCGGCGCGCCGGCTGATCAGTATCTCCGGCACACTCGCCGCATCGCCTTTCGCGATCGCCCTGCGCTCCATTCAGCGGGAAGCCATCACCGTCGACCCCGATTGGCGCCACGGCAACTACACGGCCGACCGCCTCCCCCGGACCGGCATGAGCCTGGCGCGCAAGCTGGGCACGGTCACCTATCGCTCCGCCGCGGAATGGCAGCAGCGATTCGATCGCCAGCCAGTCAGGCCCGAGCGGAAAAGCAACGAGCCGTTCAGCGCGGAGTTCGCGGTCCAGGGCTATCTGGACGCACAGGCGCGGCGCTGGGTGAACGCTTTCGACGCCAATTGCTACCTCTATCTGTCCCGCGCCATGGACCGCTTCGATCTCGGCGTCCACGGCGATGCGGCGGCGGTGTTCCGCAAGGCCAGGCTCGAGCAGGGACTGGTCATTGGGGTGGAATCCGATCTGCTCTTTTCCATCGCCGAGCAGCGGGCCCTGGCGCAGGCGCTGCAGGATGGCGGTGCCGCGACTCGGTTCGCGCCCCTGCAATGCATCGAAGGGCACGACTCCTTCCTCATCGACATCGAGCGCTTCGGCCGGGAGATCAGGTCCTTTCTGGATTGATCAGGTCCTTTCCGGATTAAGTTGAGTGGCGGTGTGGCGATTCGAGGATCAAGGCATAATGCCTGCGTCCGCGACCCAGAAAAGCCAGAACTCCGCGAGGCCACAGTGGAACGCCGCCTGCATACGAGGCATCGAGCTCGGACCACCGTCTACATCACCGTTCCGGGTGGTTGCCGCAAGCTTTGCAAAGCGGTGAACCTCAGCGCCACGGGCGTCTTCATCGAGACCACCAATCTCGGATTGCGCAAGGGCCAGACCGTCGTGCTCTCCTTTGCGATCAATCTCGGTACCATCACCAAGCTGCACCGGCGCACCGCGGTGGTGGCGCATGTCTCCCGCGGCGGCACCGGCCTCATGATGGAAAGCTACAGCGCCCGCGCGAATTGACGCGTGCCACGTCCAGCCTCCTGACCATCGGCCGGCTCGCACAGCGAGCCAAGGTATCCACCTCCATGCTGCGCTTCTACGAGCGCGAGGGCCTGCTGCGCCCGGCGAGCCGCTCGCGCAGCGGCTATCGCCTCTATGCGCAGGAGGCGGAGCACACGCTGCTCTTCATCCGGCGCGCGCAGCGGCTGGGGCTGTCGCTGCAGGACATCAAGCTGGTCCTCGCCGGGCGCGATCGCCGCGGCGGCTCGGGGAGCGCAATGGTGGGCATCGCGGAGCAGCGCTTCCTGGAGATCGAGCGGCGCGTGACGGAGCTGCTCGTTCTGCGGCACGAGCTCGAGCTCTTTCTCGATGATCTGGCGGCGCGGGTCGGCCAATCGGCGGGGGAAGGCGCGGGGCGCCTCTACCGCGATCTCCTGGAGCACGTCTGCGGCCATCCCGACCGGCCGGTGGCTCAGTCCTCGATGACTCGCCTGATGCGGCGCATCGGCTGCGGGCTCGCGGACGCGGAGCGGGAGCGCCTGTTCGCGGACCTGCGCGGCAGGCACGTGCACGTCTGGCGCGAAGAGGACGGCTATGCGGTGCTGATGCCGGGGCACGAGCCGAAGGTCGAAGAGGCATTGCGGCAGCTCATGGCCGCGGAAGTCGGCTGCAAGGCGCATGTCGATCTGACGCTGAGCGACACAGCGGAAGGGCCGCTGCTCACCGTGCACGGAGACGGCGCATTCCTCTTCGCACAGCTTTTCCTCGCCCTCGAAGCCGCCGCAGCCTGACCGATCCGACCTGGAGCCCACTTTGCGCGCCGGCGCTTGACCTTTAACCCAGGTTGAAGGTCGACCATGCGGGCATGCATCGACACGAGGCGGAGCACGCGCACACCTGCTCGGATCGACACGCCCACGACCCTGGGCACGGGCATGGCGAGACGCACCGGCACGAAGCACCCGCGCGCAGTGAAGGACCGGCGCGCACGGAATTGCCCGCGCCTGACGCTGACGGCGTCCTGCGCGCCAAGATCACGGGTATGGACTGCGGCAGCTGCGCTCTGACCATCGAAGATGGGCTGAGACAGCTTCCAGGCGTTCTGCGGGTCGCTGTGGACTTCACCACGGAGACACTCGAGGTCGAAGGAGGCGTGGCGAGGGGCGCCGTCGAGAACCGGCTGCGACAGCTGGGATATGGGCTCGCGACCGCAGGCGAGCCGGCTCGGCCCGAGGCCGCGCCCGGGCGGTCCGGTGCGGCGGCACTGCGATTTTTCGTGACCCAGCCGCACCAGCGGTTGGCGCTGGTCGCCGGCGCCGCCTGCCTGCTCGCCTCGATCATGGCGCGCTTGGCGCCGGCAGCGGCGGTGGATGTGCTGCTGCGCCTGGTTCTGATCGCGACGGTCGCCCTCGTAGGGGCTCCAATCTTCATCAAAGGCGCGCGTGCCCTGCTCTACAGCCGGCGCGTCAACATCGATCTGCTCATGACCCTGGCCGCGATCGGTGCGCTCTTCATCGGCGCCGCCGGCGAAGGCGCCGCGGTGGTCGTGTTGTTCACCCTGGGCGAGGGTCTGGAGCGCTACAGCGCCGCCCGCGCACGCGACTCGCTGCGCAGCCTTTTCGACCTGCAACCGCAGATCGCGACCCTGCTGGAGCAGCACGATGGCCACACGCACACCCATCAGGTTGCCGCCGCCTCGCTGGCCGCGGGCAATCTCATCCTGGTCAGGCCCGGCGAGCACATCGCCGCGGACGGAGTCGTCAGAAGCGGCCGCTCCAGCGTCAATCAGGCCGCAGTGACGGGAGAGAGCACGCCCGTGGAGAAAGCCGTGGGCGATGAGGTCCTGAGCGGCACGGTCAATACGGAAGGCGCCCTGGAAGTCGAGGTTACACGGGCAGCGTCCGATTCGACGGTCGCGAGGATCGCGCGGCTGGTAGAGCAGGCGCAGGCGCGCCGGTCTCCCGCCGAGCGCGCGGTGGACCGCTTCGCGCGCTGGTACACCCCTGCCGTGGTCGTACTGGCCTTACTGCTGGTTGCGGTGCCGGTGCTCGCTTTCTCGCAGCCGCTGCTGAGCGCCCCCGGCGCCGCGGAAGGCTGGCTGTATCGCGGCCTCGCTCTGCTCATCGTGGCGTGCCCCTGTGCGCTGGTGATCAGCATTCCGGTCACCGTGGTGAGCTCACTGACCCGGCTCAGCTCTCTCGGTGTGCTGGTCAAGGGAGGGGAGCAGCTCGACAGCCTGGCGGCTGTTCGCACCGTGGCTTTCGACAAGACCGGCACACTGACGCGTGGGCGCCCGAGTGTCACGGCCGTCCAGGCGAGCGGCTGCGAGCACGAGCCGCGGGTCGATACTTCTTGCTCGGGCTGCGACGAGGTCATCGCGCTCGCCGCCTCGGTCGAGCGCAGCTCCGAGCACCCGATCGCCCATGCCATCGTGGAGTCGGCGCGGGAGCGGGGCCTGCAGCATCGCTATCCGTCGGCGAGTGCCGTCACAGCCGCGATCGGCCGCGGCGTCGTGGGCGAGATCGCGGGCAGCTCGGTTGCGGTCGGAACCGCGGCGCTGATGCGCGCTCACGGAGCGGGCGCGGGCGCCGAGGCGTTCAGCGGCTTCGATCCCGAGAAGGAGACCGTGTTGATGGTGGCCCGCGATTCCCGCATCGTCGGCGCCATCGGCGTCCGGGACTCCCTGCGTCCCGAGAGCCGCTCTATGCTGGAGGAGCTGCGCCGGTCGAATCCGCGTTTGCGCACAGCGATGCTGAGCGGCGACAACGAGCGCGCCGCCCAAATGGTGGCGGCGCGGCTGGGTTGCGTCGATGAGGTCCGTGCCGGACTGCTGCCCGCGGACAAGCTGGCGGCCGTCGCGGAACTGCAGCGCAGCCACGGGCCCGTCGCCATGGTCGGCGACGGCATCAACGATGCTCCTGCGCTGGCCCGCGCGGACGTGGGAATCGCAATGGGGGGCGGAACGGGACAGGCAATGGAGACCGCCGATGTCATCCTGATGCAGGATGATCTGGGCCGGCTACCCGCGGCACTGCGGGTGGCGCGCCGCAGCCGCGCGGTGGTACGACAGAACATCGCAATCAGCCTGGGCTTGAAGCTTGCCTTCCTTGCGCTCACCATCCCCGGTCTTGCAACACTGTGGCTGGCGGTGGTCGCGGACGTCGGCGCTACCGTGCTCGTGACACTCAACGGAATGCGAATGTTGCGGGCGAAGTGACTGCCGTAACGATGCCGCGCCGCAATGCTGGCGGCTGCGGCGGAGATTGACCAGTTGGCGGACGAGCACGCAGATCCGAAAAACACCCTCGCGGACCTGGAGGAGTCGCGCCGCGAGCTCGAATCGCTGACATACACCGTCGCCCACGACCTGCGCGCGCCGCTGCGGACCATCGAGGGATTTGCGCGCGCGCTGCGCGAAGACTGCGGCGAGAGGCTGGATGAGGACTGCAGCCGCTATCTGCAACACGTGCTCGATGGCGCCCAGCGGATGTCGGGCATGCTGGAAGGACTGCTGAGCCTCGCGCGTATTCATGGCGCGGAGATTCACCGGGTGCGCCTCGATCTTTCGTATGTCGCCCGCGAGATTCTCCAGCGCCTCCAGGCCGCGGAGCCGGCGCGTGCGGCCGAGGTCGCGATCGCAGACAACGTCACCGCCGAGGGCGATCCCACGCTGCTGACAGCGGCGCTCGAGAAGCTGCTGCACAATGCCTGGAAGTTCACGCGCGACCGCAAGCCGGCGCAAATCGAGCTCGGCGCATCCGGTACTCCCGCCGTCTACTTCGTGCGTGACAACGGCGTCGGCTTCGATATGCGTTACGCCGCCAAGCTCTTCCGCCCGTTTCAGCGCCTGCATTCGGAGCGGGAGTTCGAAGGCCTGGGTCTCGGTCTGGTGGAGGCGCATCGGATCATCCGCCGTCACGGTGGGCGCATCTGGGTGGAGGCCGCGCCCGATCGCGGCGCGTGCTTCAATTTCACCTTGCAAGAGGATGCCCGAGCATGAGCCGCACGAAAGCAACCGATCCCGTCCGCCGCCGGCTCCTCGCCCGCCTTCTCATGGGCGCCTCGCTGGCGGCGCTGACGCTGCTGCGTCCAGGGCAATCACAGGCAGCGGACCTGCCGCTCCTGGACCCCGCGAGCGCGGCCGCTCGAAAGCTCAAATACGTCGCCGACGCTTCACAGGCAAAAGCCCTCACCAAGGGCAACAGCTGCGCCAGCTGCGGCCTCTACCAGGGCGCCTACGGCTCGAGACAGGGCGCCTGCCAGCTTTTCCCGGGGCGGGATGTGCTGGCGAGCGGCTGGTGCGCGTCGTGGGAGCCGCAGATGTAGCCTGGGCGGAGCCGCGCCGGCCCTGCCGGTCCGACTCACGACACAGCCATTTCGCCGGCTCACGCTTGGAGGGGGACACCGATCATGGATCGCCGCAAATTCGTCACTGGTCTGGGTGCGGCCGCAGCGGCCGCGGGCGCAATCCCGGCCTCCGCCGACGCCTCGGCGTCTCTTCGCAGCACGGGGGCTGACGATGCGCCAACACGCGGGCGCTCGGAGTTCGATCCGGTGGAGCGCTCGATCGCGGAGCTGCAGGACGCGCAGGCCCAGGGCGCGGCGACTTCCGAATTGCTGACGTCGGCCTATCTGCAACGCATCGAGCGGCTGAACCGCAAGGGGCCGCGGCTCGGAGCGGTGCTCGCCGTCAATCCCGATGCGGTGCACATCGCCCGCGATCTCGATCGGGAGCGTACCCAAGGTAAGATCCGCGGACCGCTGCACGGGATTCCAATCCTCCTCAAGGACAACATCGAGACTCGCGATCCGCTGCCGACCACCGCGGGCTCGTTGGCACTCGTGAGTGCGCGACACTCGCAGGACTCGCCGATGGCTGCCCGCCTGCGGGCGGCCGGCGCAGTCTTCATCGGCAAAGCCAACCTCAGCGAGTGGGCGAACTTCCGCTCCACGCGCTCGACCAGCGGCTGGAGCGGAGTCGGCGGCCAGACCCGCTGTCCCTACAACCCGGCCCGCAACCCCTCCGGCTCGAGCTCCGGGCCGGGATCCGCCGTGTCGGCCAACCTGTGCGCCGCGGCCATCGGAACGGAGACCGACGGCTCGGTGCTCGCGCCCGCCTCCATCAACGGGCTCGTGGGCATGAAGCCGACCGTTGGGCTCGTCAGCTCCGAGGGCATCGTACCCATCAGCTCCCGTCAGGATACGGCCGGACCGATGACGCGCTCCGTTGCCGATGCCGCGGTGATGCTTGCCGTGATGGCGGCGCCGCGGCCCGACTGGTCGGGTGTGCGCTTGCCGCTCGAGCCTGTCCCGAAGGGCCTCAAGCTCGGCGTGATGCAATCCCCGCCCTCGACCCACCCGCAGGTGGCGCGTCAATCGCAGCAGTGGCTCGAGCTGTTGCGGCGCGAGGGATTCACACTGGTCGATATCCCGACACCGAGCCAGTGGCCGAGTCTCTGGGACCTCGAGCTCGAGGTCCTGCTGTACGACTTCAAGGCGGACCTGAATGCCTATCTCGCGCGCCTCCACGGCACCGTGCCCGTGCACACGCTCGCGGACCTCATCGCGTTCAATCGCGAGCACGCGACGGCGGAGATGCCCTACTTCGGTCAGGAGCTCTTCGAGCAGTCGCAGGCGCGCGGGTCGCGCGACAGTCCCGAGTACCGCCAGGCGTTGCACCGCCTCCTCGATGCCGCGGACACGAAAGGCCTTGCGGCAATCTTCTACCACCATCGCATCGATGCTCTCGTCGCTTCCGGCAATGGACCGGCGGAGCTCATCGATCACGTGTGGGGCGACCGGTACGAGAACAGCGGCGGATGGCCCCCCATGTGCTCGGCAGCGGCGATCGCGGGCTATCCGAGCCTGACGGTGCCCGCCGGGATGGTCGACGGGCTGCCGGTGGGCATTCAGTTCGTCGCCCGGCGGCTGGAGGAAGATACGCTGCTGCGGATCGGCTTATCGTTCGAGCGGGCGATGAAGGGAAGACGTCAGCCGCTGCTGGCGTGAGCCCGGCGCCTCAAACCAGGCTCTTCGTCATCGGTACGAACTCGATCGAGAGGCCCTCCGCCAGCACATGCTGGACTCTCTCTGCCGGCACATAGCCGCGCGCCCGATAGAGCCTCACCCCCGGCAGGGTCGCCATCATCTCCGCGCGGCGAAAGCCGTGGCGGCGAGCCTCCGCCTCGCAATGATCGAGCAAGGCGCTGCCGATGCCGCGGCGTGCGGCCGCGGGGTCGACGAAGAATGCGCGGATCTTGGCGGCATCGAAGAGCGGGTCGAGGGTGCCGGCATCACGCCCCTGGCGCGCATCGCCGCCGAAGAGAGTGCGGCGATAGCTCCAGCCGCCGCAGCCGACGAGCCGGCCTTCGCTCTCCACCACGAAGTAAGTGCCGTCGACGATGAGCTGACTGTCGAGTCCGAAGGCGCCCTGGAGGGCGCCCTCGATCTGCTCCGAGGAGTAGTCAGCGGCGCCGAGCCCCCGGATCGACCGCGCGATCAGCTCCTCAATTGCCGCCGAGTCCGCCGCGGCCGCCGGCCTGAGATGCCATGACATGGGATTCGTTCTCCTGTGGGGCGTCCGGCCGCGACGGCCGGGCGCGCCACCGGAAGGTACCCGATTACTTCGCGAACCTGTAGGTCACATCCAGCCCGTAGGTGACCGGCTGATTCACGATGTAGCGCGTGAACTGCGGGATCGCCAGGTTGATCTGCGGCAGCGGGTCGAGCAGCACCTGGTTGTTCGTTGCGTTGTCGACGAACAGGGCGGCGGACCACGCCGCCGTGCGAACACCGACGCGAAGATTCACGAGCCCATAGGAAGGCAGGTTGAGCTTGGTCTGGTTAATGTTGTTGAGATAGACCGTGACGCCGTAAGGCAGGTCGTATCGCGATCCGACGTAGCTGTACGTGACATTTCCGAAGAACGACATGTCGTCACCCAGAACGTGGTCATAGTTCAGCGACGCCGAGCCAGTCAGCTTCGGCGTATCCGGAACGGCGTAGCCGCCCGGTATGCCGTCGATCGGGCTGTCGGACAGGAACTTGCTGTGCGTGTAGCCCCAATCCGTGGCGAAATCGAATCCGTAGCCGAGATTGGCGCGGAACTCCGCCTCGAGCCCGTAGATATTCGCGTCCGCGCCGTTCACGGTGAACCCGAAGCCGGAGATGTTCGTGGCGACCTGCGGATCCTTCCAACGCTCGAAGTACCCCGTCAGGTTGAACATCGCGCGGTGATCGAACAGCTCGTTCTTGGTTCCGACCTCGTAATCCCACACCGAATCGGAGTTGAACTGCGGCACACCCTGTCTGTTGACGTTCGGGAAGTTCACCGTCGATGCGTAAATGGCGCCCGGCTTGGCCGGCGTTGCCGATAGCTTCGTCTGCAGGCCGCACTGCTCGAGTCCGGCCAGGGAGGGCGGGCTGCCGTACGGGCACGTCGCAGGGCTGACCGCCGTCAGGAAGCCGACGAAGGGCTGATCTGTGCCGCCCAGGCGGAAGCCCTTGGCGACCGTCCCGTACAGCATGTGATCCCTGTCGATCTGCCAGTTCAAATTGAACCGCGGATTGGTTCCACTTGCACTGCCGCCTGCACTGGTGTTGAACGGCGTGGTGTTTCCGGCCACCGTCGGTGCGCCGCTCAGCAGGTTATTGAAGCCGTACGGCGTGAAATCGCCCCACTCGGTGTTGTTCTGGGCATAGGAGTAGTGATACCAGCGCGCTCCCACGCTGGCTTTGAGGCCATGCGCGAACTCCCAGGAGACGTTGCCGAAAAAGGCGTTCTGCAGGATGGTCTGCGGCATGTAGTCGACGTAGATGTCACCAATGCCGAAAGGTATGGCCTGCGGATTGACCGACCACATGCTCCACTCAGACTGGAAGTCCTGATAGTAATATCCCGCCAGCCATTGCAACGGCCCGCTGCCGGCGGAGGCCACGCGCAGCTCTTCGCTGAACTGCCGGGTGTAATCGCGCTCCTCCACTCCTGGGCCGAATGGCCCGGGTCCGGTCGGCCCGATGCCGCCGGCAGAGGTGTCGTACGCGGGGGGCGTCGCCGTCGGGTCGGAGGGGCCGAGCGCAGTCGAGCTCGAATTCTCCTCGCTGCCGTCCTGCGAGACCAGGGAGTTGTTCGACCACAGGCCGGTGATCGAAGTCAGTGCGATACCGGGCGTGAGGGCGTATTCGACCTTGAGGCTCCCGAGCGTGAAACGGTCCCATTGAGGCTCGTCGGTCTGATAGATCTCGTAGTGGCCCTTCGGGTTCGGCATGGTCGGATCGGTCGGCGATCCGTTGACGTCCACCGCGTTGGGTGCTCCGCTCGTACCCCGCTGCCACATGAGCATCGGGGTGATCGAGAGCTGATCGTTGGGCTTCCAGAGAAAGATTACGCGGAAGGAATCCGCGGTCGAAGAGTTAACACCCGTCGCGGTCGAGAGCAGCGGCGCGGCGTAGAAATTGGCGGGGCGGGAGTTGGTGGGGTTCGAGCCGGCGTCCGTCGTCACCGCGCCGTCGGCAAGGACGTAGCGATTCAGCCAGCCGCTTTGTGAGTCGTGAGAACCTACCAGCCGCAGAGCGGCTGTCGATCCGAACGGCAGGTTCACCATGCCGTTCTGTGTGAAGTTGATGCTGCCGCCGGAGCCGGTATCGGAGATGGTCGTCTCGCCGGAGGCGTCGAACGTCCCGAGCTGCGGCATGGCCGGAATGAGCCGGACCGTTCCGCCCATGGAACTCGACCCGTACAAGGCTCCCTGCGGCCCGTGCAGCACCTCGGTCCGCGCCAGGTCGTAGAGGTTGGGATCGATGATCACCTTGCCGAGCTGCTCGGCGGCGGGAGCCGAGAGCGCGATCTCGTCCAGGTAGACTCCGACCATCGACGTATTGCCGCCCGAGGAGTTCAAGCCGCGCATCTCGTATTCGGTCTGATTGGGGCCGGAGGTGCGCATCGCGAGGCCCGGGACGCCCTGCGACAGGGCGTTGAAGTCCGTCAGGCCGCGGTTAGCGATGTCGGCGGCGGTGAGCACCGTCATGCTGATCGGCGTGTTTTGCGCAAGCGTCTGGCGTTTCGTCGCGGTGACGACGACCATGGCCAGCTGATCCGACGAAGCTGCGGCCGCGGGCTGTGCGGCAGGACCTGCTGCATCGGGCTGATCCGCCCAGGTGGTGGCGGTGAGACTTCCGGCGAGCGCGGCTGCAACGGCCCACGAGACCAATTGAGTTTTGTGATTCATTCCATACCCCGAAGTCTGTTGAAGGACGACGCAAACGGGGCACCGGCCTTTTGTGGCCCCGCCCCTTGTCGTCGATTTGTTGCAGCGAAGATAGCCGATCGGCCCTGGGGTTTCAGCAATCGTGGCGCGCACGCAACGACACGCACGCAGCTGTGCGGCGGGTGTATCGAAGTTGAAACAGTCCTTGTTAGCGCTAGTATGCTGTTGTTATCGTTCTCAGCACGCGCCGCCCATCAGAATCCATTGAAGAACTTCTCCACCGCGTACAGACAGAAGGGCGGCACCAGGCCGGCGTGATAGTCGGTGAGGACGGCGGCCGTGCCGCCGTCGGTGGCGCCGCCGGCTATGGCGGAGGCGACAACGGCCGCCTTGGCCGCCGCGAAGCCATTCTTGACGTCGCCGTAAGGATCGTTGGCGCCGACCGCCGAATCCACATCGAGCACCGTGACCTGCGCGCTCGGCGCGTGCGCAGCCCAATATCCCTGCATCAGCTGCGTGTTGAGATAGAACACCGTCGGATCGTCGTCGCCGCCGCAGAGCAGCACCGGAGCCGTCGGATTGAAGTTGCGCAGATCATTCTTCGCCAGGTCCTGCCGCAGGGTGTTGGCGGCACCAGTGGCGGGAACATCGGTGGTCGTGGTGGGGAAGCCGCCGTCCGGATGCGCCTGCGCATCCTGCAGATAGCCCAGCCGGTAGGCGTTGGTCACGAGCGGGCTGGGGCCGAAGCCCAAGGCGAAGGCGGGCGCCAGATTGGCCGGTGTCGTGGCGGGGGTCATCGCGGCGTACTGCGCCGCTGGCGGCGTGTTGCTGAAGAGAGCGTACTGAGGAAGCAATCCCTGCGCGTAGAGGTCGGACCGGGCGGTGGTGGTAGGCAGGAGCGAGGCTATGTTGGGCGCGTACTGGGGCGAGAAGACATCGGTCGGACTGCTGTAGACATTTCCGTAGGAGTGCTGGTAGGCGGAGACGATCAGCGTGAAATTGATCGGTGCCCCGCCGTCCACTTCACCCATGAAAATCGCGTCGGCGAACGCGGCAAGCGCATAGGGACCCGACATCGGACCCGCGGCGGTGACGCTCTGTCCGGCAGCCTGCATGGCGCGCAAGGTGGCGAGCGCCACGTAACCGCCCTGGGAATAGCCGGTGATGAAGAGCTTGCTGCCGCCGCTCACTCCCAACGAGCCGAAGGCGCTGCGCGCGGCGCTGAGCGCGTTCATCATGTCCTGAGACTGCTGGTCGGCGACCAGATAGGGATGATAGGGAAGCGCCGAGGTGTCGTAGCCAGCATAGTTGGGCGCGACGACGATATAGCCCTGGGCGGCGAAGATGGCGGCGAGCAGCACCCCCTCATCGTTGACATTGCCATCCGTTCCGGAGAGATTCGCGATGTCGTATGCCTTGTCGGTCGAGGTGCCGTGCGCATAGAGCACAATCGGCCGTGCGCCGCTGCAGGACGGATTGATTCCGCCGGGCACCATCAGCGCGCCCGATGCGGTGGTCGCTTCGCCCTGGCCGCCGACCGTCTCGTACTGCAGGTGATACACGTCGACCGAGCAGACCGGCGAGAATGCAATCTTCAGGAGCTGGGCGGCGTCGCTGTTGCCGCTCAGCGAGGAGAGCAGATCGGACGGTGAGTAGGACCCGGTCTTTTGGGGCGACTGCAGCAGCTGCCCCGGCTGCGGGGTCGCCGGCTGCGCCGGGGCGGACGAGCCGCCGGCGGTTCCACGACATGCCACCAGTCCGATCGGCGCGGCCACGAGCAGGACCGCGGCGGCCGACGGTGCCAGGATATGAGCCAAGCGCAGCATGGAAACCCTCGACCCTGAAAAGGCGTAGCAGGCACAGGGATGTGCTTCATACTACAAATCCGCGAGAGCTGTGGAAGTTCGCCTCGCCGGTCAGCGGGCGCGCGCGAGTTCCGCGAGCGCCGCGCGCAGCTCCCGCATCTTCGGCGGCTTGTTGACCACGCGATCGACGTGCGGCGGAACCTGGCTCTCCGCGATGAGCCGCTGCCCCCAGCCGGTCAGGAGCACCACGGGCGTGCTCGGGGACGCGGCCTTGATCGCGGCGGCCACTCTCCTGCCATCGACATACGGCATGCCGAGATCGGTGATCACCAGCTCGAACGGCTCGCCGGATGCCCGCGCCGCCTCGAAGGCATCGATCCCCGCCTGGCCACCCTCGGCCGCGGTGACCCGATGGCCGTCGCCGCGCAGAGTCTCGCGCAGCGATTCGATGATGAGCGGGTCGTCGTCGACGATCAGGATCCGCATCGGCCGCACCGGCAGGCCGAGTGCGAGCTGTCTTCCGGTCTCGTCCGCGGCAAGGGGCGCGGCGCGGAAGAGCAGGCGGATCGTGGTTCCCTGCCCCGGTGCGCTGTCGATCTCGATCTGCGCGCCATGGCGCTGCGCCATGCCGTACACCATGGCGAGGCCCATCCCGGTGCCTCGCTCGCCCTTGGTGGTGAAGAACGGCTCGAGACAGCGCCGCCGGACCTCCTCGCTCATGCCTGCTCCCGTGTCGGCAACCTCCAGGCACACCATCTCGGCGGGCGTCTCCTCCGCGGCCGGCGCGTGCGGCTCACGTTGCGCTTGCCGCACGAGCCTCTTGGTTCGCAAGGTGAGAGTGCCGCCGTCGGGCATCGCATCGGCGGCGTTGAAGATGAGGTTGGTGAGCGCATCGCGGATCTCGTTCTCGGCGCCCATGATGACGGCCGGAGGATTCACCAGATCGGTGTGCAGCTCGATGACCGCGCCCCGCTCCTGTGGCAGATCGCGCCAGCGCGCCTGCGTCAGCTCGAGCACGCCGCGTATGATGCGATCGAGATCGAGCCTCGCCACGGGAGCCAGCACCTCCTGATGCCGGTAGAACTCGCGCATGCGGCTCACCGTCCGCGCGACGTCGTGAATGGCAGTCTGAATGGTCGTAAGGTATGCACGTGCGCGATCGCTGAGTCCGGGCTCCCGCTCCAGAAGAGACTCGGTGTAAAGCGCGATCGGGGAAATTGCATTATTGATGTCGTGCGCGACACCGCTCGCCATCTGCCCCAGTGCGCGCAGCCGCTCCTGCTGGACCACGCTCTCCTGACTCTGGCGAAGCTCCTCGTACGCCCGCTGCAGCGCATCGTAGAGCTGCGCCTGGTGCGCGGCGAGGGCGACGTGCTCGCTCAGTTGCCGCAAGAACTCGCAGTCGCCGCTGCTGAAGGATTCCGGCTCCCGGCGCGCGGCGACGAGAATGCCGAAGACCCGGCTTTCCGCGCGCAACGGCGCGATCACGAGGGCGCGCAGTCCGCCTTTCGCCAGGGTACCGGGGAAAGGGAACGGGCTCGAGGCGATATCCGGCTCGTACACCAGCTCCCCGCTCACACAGCGGCTCAAGCCATTGCGATCCACCGCTATCCGTGCCTTCTCCGTCAGGGCGAGCTCCAGCGCCGTCTCGCGGCTTTGCGCGCCGACACTCGTGACGGTCAGCATCTCCTCGCCGGGATCGTACAGACAGATGCAGCCGAACTCGATGGGCACGTGCTCCTCCAGGTGCCGGATGACCACCTGGAAAATGCTGCGCAGATCCTGCCGCTCGCCGACGGCCCGCGTGATCCGGTGCAGCAGATCGAGCCGGGAGAGCTGCTGTTGCAGTCTGGCCCCGGACATCTTGCGCTCGGCGATGTCGGCGGTGAGCTGGTCCAACATATGGTTGAACGCATCGGTCAGGGTGCCGAGCTCGTCATTGCCGAGCTTCGGCGCGCGCACCGTGTAATCCCGCTTCTCGGACACGGCGAGCGCCACACGCCCCAGGGTCTGCACGGGAATCGAGATCTGCTCCCGCAGGGAACGGCCGAGAAGATAGGCGAGCAGCATGGCAAAGGCGGTGAGGCCCGCGGCGATCAGCGCGTAAACGGCGATCGCGCGATGCAGCGAGGCCAGATCCCAGCGCAGGTACAGCGTGCCGAGCCGGGTGTTGTCCCCCTGCCGGATCGGCCGGTAGTAGAGCAACATCCCGTCATCGAAGCGCAGGCCGTCGTGTTTCGGGTGCGGCGGGAAAGCACTCGCCGATGCACTCGCCGGGTAATGGGCGAACAGAGCGCCGCTTGCATCATAGACTGCCGCCCCGATGACCCGCCGTTCCGCATGCAGCGCGGCGAGCACATCCGTCTCATCGGTTGCATTGTCGAATGCGACGGCCGCCGTGCTGTTGCTGGCAATGACATCCCCGAGCGTCTGCACCGTGTGCCGGGCAGCGCCGCGATAGGCAACGTACTGGTAGGCGATGAACGCCGCACAGGTGACCGCCAGCACCGCGCCGGTCGTCACGAGCAGCATCGCCATGAGCTTGCGCCGGATGGGCAGGTTGCGCAGCGGCATGGCTAACCCTCACCCGGTCCGGCCGGCGCCGCGGCGCGCAGCAGCTTGGAGCTCAGCTTAAGACCGGCCGCCCGCGCCGCCTGCGCGTTGACCCGCAGCCGCACGTGCTGGTCCACCAGCACGAAGCGGATCATGCCGCCGTCCTGCGCGAAGTGGTCGATATCACTCACCGTCAACACGTCGTGATCCTTGAGCGCGCCCAGGATTTGTTGCAGCTGCGGCGCCTCCGAGGAGCTGATGTAGAGAATGTGGCAGCCTGTCGCATCGGCGACGCTCTTCAGGCGGCGCACGACCACCGGCCGGCCATTCACCCGCTCGCCGGCGACCGCCTGATCGAGCGCGCCGCCGAACGGATCATCGCCCAGCACGCCGATCACGATCGGGGCGCGCTCATCCGCGAACGCCGCCGCCGGCCAATCGACGAACTGCGGGAAATAGAAAAGGAAGACAGCCTCGACCTGCTGTACCGTCGGCTCGGCGTGCGCCGGCCGCCCGCACAGCAGGCCGGCAGCGATGAGGAGCGCCGCGGCCCCGGTCCGGGCCCGCGCCCGGGCTTTCAGAGGTCCCATATGATGCGTCCGAAGACGCTCCGCGCGATCGCACTGCGCGCTCCCGGTCCGCCAAACTCGACATGGCTGCCGTGGAGAAGACTGCGCCCCTGCAGAGACAGGGTGAGGTGCGGCGTAGCACGCCAGATCGCGTTGAGGTCGAGCTCCTGATACCCGGGATCGCCGGTGCCGTTGACCACCTCGGGCAAGGTCTCGACGGCCGACAGGATGCGCAGGCCACCGTATACCTCCACATTGTGCGGCAGATCGAAGTAGGACTGGATGCCTGCCTGGTTGCGCGGCGTCGAGCCCGCGAGGAAGCGATTGCGGTTGAGATCCTCGCCGGGTGACGTCAGGCGCATCTCGATATAGGAATAATCGAACGCGAGCCGCCACCACTCGACCGGCGAATACATGACCAGTCCCTCGAGGCCCGTGGAGTGCCCGTGGATGAGATTCTCATTGCGCAGCGGGATGATGGTCTGGCCGGTCGCGACATCGAGGAAGGGTGTGCCGAGCTCGAGAGAGGCGAGCCCGGTGTAGCGATTGCGATACGCCGCCAGGTCGAGCGAGAGCGCGGACAGCGGCCGCCAGCGATAGCCGAGCTCGAAGGCGAGCACCTGCTCGGCGTGGAAGTCACGGTTGCCGAGCAGGACAATGACCGGATTGCCGGCGGGGTCGGTGGCATCGATGTCGACATCCCGCTCGAGCCGCGTGGGCACGCGCACTGCGCGAGACACGGCGCCCCAGAGCGTCTGGCTGTTCGACACGTCCCAGGCCGCCCGCACACTCGGCTGCACCTCGAAGCCGCTGAAGTCGTTGTGCTCGAGCTTGGTACCGACCGTCAGCCGCACCGAGTGCGGCAGCGAGATCTCGTCCTGCACGAAGCCGCTGCCGAGATTATCGCGCGAGGCGGGGGGATTCAGCGCAAACACGCCCTTGCCGTGATCGATGTCCTGCATGGTCCGCCCGGTGAAGCCCCAGGTGATCGTCTGGGCGCGGCCGAGCGGCAGATGCTCCAGAAAATCGAGATCGAGCGTGCCGAGGTCGTCGCTGAAGGAGGGATCGTTGCGGTGCGTGTAGTCGTAGTAGACGCGCACCATGAAATCCGAATCGTTGCTCATCGTGTGCCGCCAGTGGGCGAGCACGTTGCCGCCGCCCACACCCGCCACCAGCGGGGGCTGCGGCCCGGGCCGGCCGATGATGGTCACAGCGGGACTCACCTCCCCGATACGGCCGTCGTAGGCATCGCCCTGGATGGTGAACGCATCGGCGGAGCCCGCATTCCAGTCCGTGCGGAACCCAACATGGCCCAGATCCCAGCCATCGGAGCTGCCGCCGGCAGGGTAGTCCTCGGGCGCGTGGCTCTGGTACTTGGCAAACACCCGGTAATAGGCTTCATTGCCGGTCTCACCGCCATATTGAGCCGCCACCAGCGCGCGCTCCTCGGGGCCGCTTCCCGCTTCGAGCCATGCGCCCTGCGTCTCCTCGGCACTCTTGGTGAAGATGTCGATCACTCCGTTGACGGCGTTGGATCCCCAGAGGGTCGCGCCTGGTCCCCGGACCACCTCGACCCGGTCGACGTCCCGCATGATGTAGTCCTGCACGTCCCAGAAGACACCGGAGAACAGCGGTGTGTAGACGCTTCGCCCATCGCTCAACACCAGGAGCGCGGGCGAGCTGATGCTGGCGAACCCACGCGAGCTGACCGCCCACTGTGCCGCAGTCTGTTGCGCGACGTGTATTCCGGGAACGTAGCGAATCGCCTCCGGGATGTTCATTGCCCCGGAGCTCGTGATCTGCGGGCCGGTGATCACGGCGGCGGCGGCGGCGGCACGGGCCAGCGGCTGTGGGCTGCGGCTGGCGGTCGTCACCACCACATTGGCGAGCTGCTCGATATCGAGGCGCTTGAGCTCGTTGACCTGTGTCGCAGGCAACGGCTGGGCATACAGCACGGGTGAAGCTGCAGCCAGCGCGCCCACGATGAGCATGGCGCGCAACGCGCCTGTTGCGGGCTCGTGCCCGCGAGTCGAGGCAGAGAGCGACATAGGTTCCCCCTTCGATCCTCTGCTTCGCGGAGAGCCCATGCGAAGCGCCCAGATCGTACTATGTCAATCTTCCCCGCCGGTTGGCAACATTGTGATTCGCGTCTCATTGCCGCCATCCGGGCAGGAGCCGCGTTTGATCAGGTGAAACGCCGGCGCGTCCCAGGAAGCGCAGGGCCGCTCGGCGGTGCGCGCAAGCGCCAGCCCCTGAGGCGCCGCCAGCCGCTCGAGTTCGCGGCGATCGGCCGCAACATCACCGCGATAGGAGAAGTTGAGAATGACCACGTCCCCGCCGGTGCGCGCCACGCGGGCGATCTCGGTGAGGTAGCGCTGCGCGATCCGCCCTTGCGAGAGGAGCAGGTACGGAAAGGTATCGACGAGCACGGTCAGATCGACGCTGTCGTCGGCGATGCCGGCCAGATCCTGGCCGCTTCCAAGGAGCAGGCGCACATTGGGGCAAGCCGCGCATCGCGTACGCGCCAGCGCGATCATGCCGGGAGAGATGTCGATTCCGATGACGGCGGCGCTGAGGGGCGAGAGCGCCGCCTCGAGCCTGCCGATGCCGCAGCCGATGTCGAGCACCGTGCGGCCGCGACCGACGAGGCCCCACTGCGAGAGGACTGAGACCACCTCGAGGGTCGCTGCGGCAAGAAGCCGCGGCGAGCCGAGGGAGTAGAGTGCGACACTGGCTTCAGGTGAGATGCGCGCGGCGTCATCGAACAGCGCCGCCCAGTGGCCTGAATCGCCGGCCGGCGTGCGATGCTGCACCTTGTTGATGATGCCGTGCACCACTGCCCATGCCTGCGGTTGGCCGGCGAGGAGGCTCTCAACCTCCCGGAGACGTCCGCCGCCGGCACCGCCATTGCTCGTCTTGCGCGCCCGCAGCAGGGCCCTGTATGCCTCTTCGGGCGACTCGGCCTGCATCAGGAGGTGCATCGCGGCGACTCGCGCCGGCAACACGCCCGCGGCGCAGCGGCAGAGGACGTCCGCGAGCCGGCCGATGTCAGGCATGAGCGGCTTCGCGCCACAGCACACGGCGCACGGACCAGCGGTCAACGGCTCCCCATTCGTATTTGTAGCGCTCACGGCCGCGCAGGAAGTGGAACTCACCGCAGCCTTCGGCGACGGCGGCCTCGATGGCGTGCGCAATGAGCAGGGTGCCCGGGCTCTCATAGGCGAACCGCGGATCGAAACCGCCGAGCCAGGCGTACGCCCGCCGTCCGTCGCTCAGGCCGTAGTAGGCTCCGGCGCAGGTGCCGCCGAGGCGCAGCAGGAAGAGCCGCCCGAGTCCGGCCGCATGCAGCTGCGGTGTTGCCCGCGCCAGGAACTCCTCCACGAGCTCACCGCGCAGCGCCCCGCTGCCGCCCTTCTCCCCCCAGCGGGCACGATGCAACCGCGTCAGCTCGTGCAGGAATTCCCCGATCCCGTCGCCACCAACACACTGCAGTGCGAGCCCGCCGCACCGATCCGCCCGGTGACGCGCCATCCGCAGCTTGCGCAGTTTGCCGGCGGGGACCGCCTCGCACAGGCGCTCGGCCGAGCGCGGCAGAGCCAACACCGGGCAGGCGCTCTGCGCCTCGGCGCCATCGCCGCAGCCGTCGGGCGCCGGCAGATCGAGCGCCGCGGCCGCCGGCGGCAACTCCTCGAGCGAGCACTCATTCCAGTCGGGCAGCTCGCGCACGCCGCGCGCCAGGCCTGGCAGCGCGCGCGGGTCGGCCGGATCGACGAGCACATCGAGGTAATCGCTGAGCGCGATGCCGAGCGGCAGCAGCCGGCCGCGATCGCAGTAGAGCGGAGCGAGGGCGATGAGCCGCGCGCCATCCATGACGGCGATGCTGCGCAACTCGCCCGGTCGAAACACCTGCCACCATGGCAGCAGCCAGGCGGGCGAGAGGAAGGGCCGGGCCGCGGCGCGCCGCCACAGCTCCCACCATTGCGGCTGCAGCGCGGCCAGCTCGTCCGCTTCCCGTATGATCCGCATCTCGGTCATGCCGCTCCTATCCTTGCCGCCGCAACGGCGCTGCAACAGCAAGCGGCGGGCCGGAGCGCGCGCCGCGGGCTACATGTCTTAAAATGGCTAGTTCCAGGCGGCAGCGCAGCGTATCGTGCATCCCATGCAAGCGATGCTGCCATTCGACTCGACGGTGCTGGAGCGGGCGCGTCTCAGTCGCGATCCGCGCTTCGACGGTAAGTTCTTCATTGCCGTGACCTCGACGGGTATCTATTGCCGCCCCATCTGTCCGGCATCGCCCTCCCCCAAGCGGGGCAATGTTCGTTACTTCTCGTCCGCCGCCGCAGCGGCTGAGGCTGGCTTCAGGCCTTGTCTCCGATGCCGTCCGGAGGCAGCGCCGGGTACTCCCGCCTGGCTCGGCACCTCTGCGGTGGTGAGACGCGCGCTGCGCCTCATCAACGAGGGCGCGCTCGATGAAGCCAGCGTCAGCGAGTTTGCCACGCGAGTTGGTGTCGGCGCGCGTCATCTCGATCGGCTTTTCCTGCGGCACGTCGGCGCGTCGCCTTTGGCTGTCGCGCAGACACGCCGTCTGCACTTCGCCAAGCGGCTGATCGACGAGAGCGACCTGCCGATGACCGAGATCGCCCTCGCCGCCGGCTTTGGCAGCCTGCGCCGCTTCAACGATGCATTCCAGAAGGCGTATCAAAGGGCGCCGCGCGAGCTGCGCAAGCAGCGACGCGAGGCTCCGGCCCGCAACCCCGGCGATGAGGTGTCGCTCGCCCTCTGCTATCGTCCCCCTTACGACTGGGATCATTTGCGCGGTTTCTTCGCGCTGCGCGCCACCCCGGGCGTGGAGCGTGTCGAGGCGGACACCTACGCCCGGCTCATACGCACCGACGCGGGCCACGCCATCATCACGGTGCGGCCGCTGCCTGGCAGAGATGCGCTGCAGCTGCGCGTGCTCGGCGCGCCGGCGTCGGCATTGTTTCAGATCGCGACGGCCGCGAGGCGCGTATTCGACCTCGCCGCGGATCCGGCGCTGCTCAGCGCGGGCCTCGAGGCAGACGTCTTGCTGCGGCCGCTCGTGTGCCGCCGCCCGGGGATCCGCATACCGGGCGCGTGGGACCCATTCGAGTGCGCGGTGCGGGCGGTGTTGGGGCAACAGGTCACGGTGGCGGCCGCGCGCACCTTGGCCGGGCGCCTGGTCGCCCGGGTCGGAGAGCCTGTCACGACGCCGATCGAGGGGCTGGAGCGCCTCTTTCCGACGCCGCAAGCGCTTGCAAGCGCTGACATGGACGGCCTCGGCCTGACCGGCGCCCGGATTGCAGCATTGAGATCGCTGGCCGCCGCTGTGGCGGCAGGCCGCGTCGCTTTCGACCGCCCGGCAGACGAAGTCGTCGCGAGCCTGGTGGAGCTGCCGGGCTTCGGCGAATGGACAGCGCAGTATGTCGCATTGCGCGCCCTGGGCGAGCCGGACGCGTTTCTGAGCGCAGATCTTGTCGTGCGGCGCATGGCGGCCGCAGGCGGAGCGCCGCTCACCGCCAAGGAGTTGGATCGGCGCGCCGAGCCGTGGCGGCCCTGGCGCGGTTATGCGGTCATGCACCTGTGGTGCGCGGCCGGCGAGCGCAACGATCGTGGAGAGAAGCCATGAGCACCGGGACAATGTACTGGCACGAGATCGACTCGCCGATCGGCAGGCTGCTCCTCGCCGGCGATGGCGGCAGCCTGATCCACCTCGGCTTCCAGTCTGGGCCGCGGCCGCAGGTGCCTGGCGGCGACTGGGTCGCCGATGCCGCGCCCTTTCGGGCGGCGATCGGCCAGCTGGGCGAATATTTTGCCGGCCGAAGGCAGAGCTTCGATCTGCCGCTCGCGCCTCGCGGCACGGAGTTCCAGCGCCGCGTCTGGCGCGCACTCACCGAGATTCCGTACGGGACGACGATCTCCTACGGCGAGCTCGCGCGGCGCATCGGCAACCCGAGCGCCTCACGCGCCGTCGGGCTCGCGAACGGCGCCAACCCCGTGCCCATCGTAGTGCCCTGCCACCGGGTGATCGGCGCGAACGGCAGCCTCACGGGATTCGGCGGCGGTTTGCCGATCAAGCACAAACTGCTGGCCCTCGAGGGGTCGCTCGCGGAACGATCCACCCTGCCGCTGGACTTCGACCTGCGGGTCGATGAGGCGGCCGCGCGCAGATGAGCCGGGCCAGGGCCGTGCCCTCAGCGACCGACATGCTGCGCGACCCACTGCGCGACGCGCTCTCGCGCCGCAGGGTCGAGCGCCAGGCCCAGCTTCGAGCGGCGCCACAGAACGTCGTCTGCGCTGCGCGCCCACTCCTTTGCGCGAAGATATTCCAACTCCGCCTCGAACAGTCCGGGAGCGATCTCCTCGCCCAGGTCCTCGCTGCGGCGAGCCTGGCCGAGAACCCGCTCGATGCGTGTGCCGTAGGCCCGTGACATCCGCCGGATCATCCGCGGCGGTGCAAAGGGAAAGCGCCGCATCGCCGCCGCCGAGAAAGCCTCAATATCCAAGCCCGGGATGTCCCCTCCCGGAAGGGCAGAACCGCGCGTCCACGGGCTGCTCACCACATTCAGCCGCGGCAGCAGCTCACCGAGCGCGTGCTCGGCGAGTCGCCGGTAGGTGGTAAGCTTGCCGCCGAACACCGAGAGAACCGGAGCCGCATTTTCGGGCGCGTCGAGATCGAAGACGTAATCTCGGGTGACGGTCGAGGCGCTCACGCCGCCATCGTCGTAAAGGGGACGCACTCCCGAGTAGTCCCAGACTACCTGGGCAGGTATGACCGCGGTGCGCAGATACTCGCCCAGCACGCGGCACAGATATGCTATTTCCTCGGCGCTGGTGCGCACCAGAGCCGGATCCTCGTCATATGGAATGTCGGTGGTCCCGACGAGCGTGAACTCGTCCTGGTAGGGAATGGCAAACACCACCCGGCCGTCGGCGCCTTGCAACGTGTAGGCATGCTCACCTTCGTACACGCGCGGCACGACGATGTGACTGCCCTTGACGAGACGCAATGCCCGGCGACGCGGGGCTCCGACTGATCGAAGCACGTCCTCCACCCACGGCCCGGCCGCATTGATCAGAGCACGCGCGTGCACCGAAGCGCGCTCGCCGCTACCGGAGTCGATATCGATATGCCATCGCCGGGCCTCGCGCCGCGCGCCCACCAGACTCCATCCAATGGCAATAGACGCGCCACGCTCATGCGCATCGAGCGCATTGAGCGCGACGAGCCTCGCATCGTCCACCGTGCAGTCGGAGTATTCGAATGCCTGCCTGATCGGCTCGCGCAGCGGATCGAGCGCTTCATCGCGGCCGCGCCGCAGCGTACGCGTTGCCGGCAGGCGCTTGCGCCCGCCTATGTGATCGTAAAGAAACAGGCCGGTCCGCAGCATCCAACCTGGCCGCATGCCGGCGCGGACCGGCAGCACGAACCGCACTGGCCGCACGATATGCGGCGCGGCCGCCAACAGCACCTCGCGTTCCTCGAGGCTCTCGCGTACCAGACGGAACTCGCTCTGCTCGAGGTAGCGCAGGCCGCCATGAATGAGCTTCGAGGATGCCGAGGAAGTCGCGCCGGCGAGATCGTGCCGTTCGAGCAGCAGCACCGAGAGGCCGCGCCCCGCCGCATCGCGTGCAATGCCAACGCCATTGATCCCACCGCCGACTACGACGAGATCGTAGGTCGCTCCCTTGAAATCGGCCGGCGAGCTCAGATCGGCTTCTCGCCCGCCGCCTTCAGACTCTCGTCGAGCTTCGGCACCTGCACCTTCTGCAGGTGTGTCCATTCCGCGAGCGTCGCCGTCAGCTGCCGGGACAGGAGCGAGTAGGACGAGAGCGCGTCGGGGCTGGGATCCGCATCCGCCCCGTCCACTGCCGACTGCAGGTCGCTCAGATCGCTGGAGAGGGCCTGCAAGCTGTCGACGCGCAGCGGCGGAATCGCCGGGTACGGGACGCGCTCGGGGTGGGGACGGGTCCCCGAGATGTCAGTTGCTTTTGCGAAGAGCGCCGCCAGATCACCGTGCGCCGCGCCAGGGCTCGCCAGCCGCGCTTCCAGGGAGTTCAGCAGCTTCACCGCGTCGTCCAGCGCCGCGGACGCCTGAAGTTGCGCTGCTTCCACCTTGCGCGCCAGGTCGAACTCGCGCTGCATGGCCGCTGCAGTCACTTTGACGCGCGGATCGGGCTGCACCAGGAGAGGCTCGCGGTAGTCCTGTCCGGCCACCGTCAACCCGACGCTGTACCGGCCGGGAGGCGCCCATACCCCATCCTCTGACGGCCCCTTGGAGCCCGGCTCGGTCAGCTTGGCATAGCGCAAGTCCCATACGAAGCGCTGCATGCCGGGCGCAGCGGTCGGAATGGGCGTGGGCGGCGCCCACTCCGGAGCAAACGTCAGCGTCGCGGGATCGGGAGGCGGTACATGCTCCGAACTGCTGTAGCGGCGTACCACCTGGCCTTTGGCGTCGAGTATCGTCACGACGACGGGGCCTTGCACGGCATGCGGCAACACATAATCGATGTACGCGCCATCGGGCGGATTGGGCGCCGTCGGCTCGTCTTTCGGCATCGGTGTGCCGGTGAAGCCGGGCGTCCGGACACGTATCGCAGTCGCAGGCGTAAACAGCGTGACCGTGCCTGGATGCACTGCTGCCATCTGACGCAGCGGAGTGACGTCGTCCATGATCCAGAAGCCACGACCGTGAGTTGCGATTACGAGGTCGTTGCCGTGCACGTCGATGTCGCGCACGGATGTGACCGGCAGGCTCTGCTGCAGCGACTGCCAGTGCGCTCCATCGTCGAAAGAAACATAGATGCCGAATTCCGTCCCGGCGTAGAGTAGTCCCGGCCTGACCGGATCCTCCCGCACCACGTTGACGAAGCTGCCGCGCGGAATTCCGGTATCGATGCGCTTCCAGCTCTTGCCGTCATCCCGCGTGACATAGATGTAAGGGGTGTCATCATCCAGGCGATGGCGATCGACCGCCAGATAGGCGATCCCCGGCTGGAAATGCGACAGCTCGATCACCCCGACCTTCGACCAGGGCGTGAGGGCCCCGGGAGTGACGTTCTGCCAGTGAGCGCCAGCATCCCCGGTGCGCCACACCAGGCCATCATCCGTACCGACCCATATGACTTTGGCATCGAGAGGTGATGGCGCAATGCTGTAGATGACGCCGCGGCGCTTGCCGACGTGATAATCGTCCCTTGCGGTCGTGGGATCGAGATTGGATGGTGTTCTCGCGGCGCGCCGCGTCAGATCGGGGCTGATCGGCCGCCAGTGCTCGCCGCCATCGCGGGTGCTGAAGAGGCGCTGGTTTGCGAAGTAAAGCGTCTTCCTGTCGCGCCTGGAGAAGACGAGCGGCATCGTCCAGGCGGTGCGGTAGTGATCGGACGGATATCCGAGCATCGGATCGACGTCGCGGGTCTGTCGGGTCGTCCAGTCGAGCTTGTCGACGCTCGCCCCGCTGTCCGAGGCGTCACCATATACGATATGCGGGTTGTCAGGATCGGGGGCGATCATGCCGCTCTCGCCGCCCACCGCGACCTCGTGGAACTGCTGCATGGTGATGCCGTCACTGCTGGCCGCGCGGCTCGGCAGCGCCGCGGCACCGGAATCCTGCTGGGCTCCGTACACCCAGTACGGGAACCGGTCGTCGGTGGTGACGTGATAGATCTGCGCGGTCGGCTGGTTGTACCAGCTGCTCCAGGTCTTGCCGCCATCGAGAGTGATCTGGGCGCCCTGGTCGCTGCCGAGGATGCGCCGCTGGGGATCCGTCGGATCGACCCACAGCACGTGGAAGTCATCGCCGGTCGGATCGCCTTTCCTGGCGATGAAATGCGCGCCGCCGTCGCGCGACTCGAGCACGATGGTGTTCATGACCCATACCCGATCGGCATTGGTCGGATCGGCCGTGAGCGCGCAGAAGTACCAGCCGCGGCCCCAGATGCGCGGATCGGCGGAGATATGCCGCCACGACCCGCCGCCGTCATCGGAGCGGTAGAGCCCCCCCTGGCCCCAGGCACCGTCGGCCAGGGCATAGATGCGATCCGGAGCGGCGGGCGAGACCGCAAGGCCGATACGGCCGGGATGGGCAGGAAAGCCGCGTCCCGCAATGCGGCTCCAGTGATCGCCGCCATCGTGAGAGACGTAGAGTCCGCTGCCCGGCCCGTTGGACGGCGGATAGACGCTCCACGGCGGGCGGCGGGTCTGCCACAGCGCGGCGTAGAGGGTCTGCGGATCGCCCGGCTTGAAGGCGAGATCGGCGGCGCCGGTGTTGGCGTTCTCGTACAGGACCTTGGTCCAGTGCAGGCCGCCATCGCGCGAGCGGAATATTCCCCGCTGCGCGCTGGGACCATAGGGATGCCCGAGAACCGCGGCATACACAAGATCGGGATCGTGAGGGTCGACCAGGATGCGCGCAATCTGGCGGGAGTCTGTGAGCCCGATGTGCGTCCAGTGCGCACCGGCATCGGTGGACCTGTACATGCCGTCGCCCTGGGCGATGTCGGAGCGCATGTCCGCCTCGCCCGTGCCCACATAGAGCGTGGCCGGACGGGACGGTGCGACCGCGATGGCGCCGATCGAGCCCACCGGCTGACGGTCGAAGATCGGCTGCCAAGTCCTGCCGGCATCCTGCGTCGTCCAGACGCCGCCGTCCACCGCGCCGAAGTAGTAGTGGCGAGCATCTCCCGGCACGCCGGCCACCGCAAGCACCCGTCCGCCCCGGAAGGGCCCGATCAGCCGCCAATGCAGCGCCTGGTAATCGGCGGGATCAACCGCGCCCGGGCCGGGGACGGGTGCGCGTTGCACGGCACACGCCAGATCGGCAATGGACAATCCGACCACGAGCAATGCAAGAGCGCGCATTCGCACCGGCAGCCTCCAAGGAGCGCAGCGAAAGACGCTAACTGTAGCCCATCTACACGAATCCAATCGAGAAGAGCGCGACGAGAGCCAGGAGATTCGAGATGAGCCGAGGCCTCGCCAGGTAAAGCAGCTTCAGCCGCCACACGTGGTCGAGACCTGCATCTGGCGATCTCGTGCGCGCGGCAGTCGTAGCGGTCGAATCGATCATGGGATGCTCCCGGTGCTGGACCTGGGAGCATTGGGCGCCTCGATCAGCGCAGCCTGCGGGATGCAACGGTGGCGGGTCGATGCGGGATTGTGACGGAAGCTGGCAGATGAGTCCTGCCAATGCCTACCGTGGCGTCAGGGCCTGCGGCGAAGAGCACCGCGCAATCGGTGCTCGGCCGTCCTTGGCACTCTCTGAGATTCGCTCCGTGGAATGCAGGTGCGCCGGGAGACGATCGAGCGTCAGCGGAACAGATTGGCGGCGATGTCGATCACTACGCCCGTCGCAACAGCGGCGAGAACCGCGTTGTTGTCGACGCGCACCCAGTAGTAGCCGGCCGGCGGTGCACGCAGGCGATAGACGACCGGGTCCGGTATGACATAGGCCGACGCGCGATAGGCCGGCGGCAGCCGATCGCCGTGGTGCCAGCGATGGACGTACCAGCCATGCGGGCGCTCATATCTGCCGGAGTTGAAGTACCCATGCTCTCGCATTGGACCGCGGTGCTCATGACGGCCATGCTCATCGTGCTCGTAACGCCGATCGTGATCGTAATCGTGATCGGGGTGGTGCTGATCCTGCCAGTGGCCGTCATCGTGATGATGCCCCTGCGGTGGGTCGGCCAGTGCCAGTGAGCCCACCGCCAGGGACAGCACCATGGCTGCCATGATCGTTCGCTTCATACTCGAGCATCCTTCGCGTGATTTGCCGGTCGGTCGTGCCCCAAGGCTGGCGCAAGGTACCTGAGCCGCGGCTGAACGGCGGGCGATTTGACCGTATCCTCATTCCGATGGATTCCCGCGACGCCGGCTGCGCATTATGGTATGTGCCCGCCGTGGGCGGCGGCTACCCGGAGGTTCTTCATGCAATACGCACTGCTCGGCAATACCGGCCTGACCGTCTCCCGGCTGGCATTCGGTGCCATGACATTCACCGCGGGCAACAAGGACCTGGGCGCCGTCTACAAGGTGGGCGCCGACCTCGCCGCGGAGCTCGTCGGCCGCGCGCTCGAGGCCGGGATCAACTTCTTCGATACCGCCGATGGTTATGCCGCAGGCGAGTCGGAAGCGATGCTGGGCGCGGCGCTGAGGCCTCATCGGGATCGGGTGGTCATCGCCACCAAGGTGGGCTTCCGCACCGGCCCCGCGCTGACCCGGGCGGGCCTCTCCCGCCGGCACATCCTCTGGTCGGTCGATCAGAGCCTGAAGCGCCTGGGCACCGACTGGATCGACGTGTACATCGCCCATCGCGAGGATCCCTACACCCCGATCGAGGAGACGCTCGCGGCTCTGGATGCCGTGGTGCGCGCCGGCAAAGTCCGCTATATCGGCTTCTCCAACTGGTCGGCCTGGAGGGCGGCCGCGGCTCTCGAGATCCAGAAGGCCAACGGTCTCGCGCCTTTCACCCATGGGCAAATGTATTATTCGCTGGTGGGCCGGGATGTCGAGCGCGACGTGATCCCGATGATGCGGCGTTACGGGCTGGGACTCACGGTCTGGAGTCCCCTGGCCTCCGGCTTCCTGAGCGGCAAGTACACTCGCGAGACGCTGTCGGATCCCAACAATCGCCTGTCCGGCTTCGATATCCTGCCCTTCGACAAGGAAGAGGGCTTCAGGCTCGTGGAGCGAATGCGCGCCATCGCGGCTGCCCGCCAGGCGAGCGTTGCGCAGGTCGCCATCGCGTGGCTGCTCGCCAGGCAGGCGGTGACCAGCGTCATCGTCGGCTCGACCAAGCTGAGCCAGCTCGAGGACAACCTGAAGGCGGCAGCGGTGACGCTCACCGCCGCTGAGATCGCCGGGCTCGATGCGGCCACTGCCCTCGGCCCCGTCTATCCCAACTTTTTTACGGACAACATAGCGCCGGACCGCCCCGTCGCCGAGGCGCTCGATAAACGCGGCAGCCGATAGGAGTCATCGAATCATGTCCGAGCAACCACTGGTCACACACCGCGGCGGCTGTCACTGCGGCCGGGTCAGGTTCGAGGCGCTCGCGCCGGCGCGAGCGCAGGTCTCGGACTGCAACTGCTCGATTTGCGCCAAGGGCGGCTATCTGCACCTCATTGTGCGCGCGGAGCACTTCAAGCTGCTCTGCGGCCAGGACGTGCTCACCACCTACACCTTCAACACCGGCGCCGCCAAGCATCTCTTCTGCTCCGTGTGCGGCATCAAGTCCTTCTACGTGCCCCGCTCCCATCCGGACGGGTTCAGCATCAATGCCCGCTGCCTCGACCCGGGCACCCTCGAGGAGATGACCATCCGGCCCTTCGATGGCAAGGACTGGGAGCGCCAGTTTCCGCAGGGTCGCGGCGAATTCCGCAGCTGAGCGGCCGGATTGATGGCGCCAGCCGCATACCAGTGGAGCCGATGGTGATGCAGCACTGGTCGAGTCGTGGCGCATTCGCGAATGGCTGACTGTCGTCGGCGCCTCGGCCCAATCACCGCTACATCCCTGAGCATCATGCCTATCAACTATTCGATCGAGCCCGATCTATCCGCGGAAGAGTTTCGCGCGGTGCTGATCGCCTCCACCTTGGGCGAGCGCCGGCCGGTTGACGATCTGCCGAGGCTGGAAAAGATGCTGCGCCAGGCGGATGTGATCGCCACGGCACGCGACGGACGGCGCCTCGTCGGCGTCTCCCGCGCGGTCACCGACTTCAGCTATTGCTGTTATCTTTCGGACCTTGCGGTCGACGCCGCCTACCAGCGCCAGGGCATCGGCAAGCGGCTCATCGCCGAGACCCACAAGACGGCCGGCGAGCTGACCAGCCTGGTTCTGGTCGCCGCCCCCGGAGCCGAGTCCTACTACCCGAGAATCGGCATGCAGCAGCGGCCGGCCTGCTGGACTATCCGCAGAAAGCGCTGAACTGTGCTTACCCACCGCGTCAACGTCGGGCCCAGCGACCGCCGGCCATGTGCCAACCGCGCGGGCCGCGCACCCAATGCCTGGGCACCCACCGATAGCCCGCGTGTGGAGCGGACCAGTGACCCGGAGCCCACACGTATCGGCCCGGTCCCCAGCGCCAGTAGCCCCCGATCCAGATATAGCCGGGGTAAGGCGCCGCTCCGTAATACTCGACGCGCGGCGGAGGCGGCGGGGCGGCTACGAACCCGCCGCCATAGTAAGGCCGGGCCGGTGCTACGACGCAACCTCCCAGAGCGAGGCCGAGCGCCAAAACGATTGCCAGATTGCGGGCCTGCGAGACAACACGGGGCATGTGAACCTCTTCACTGGAATCATGGTCACGGTCCTGCCGACCGCCTCTAGCATGATGAACGCGGCATACCTGCCGCGGTGCACACGGCCCGCCACTCCGCAGCGGCCGTCGCGCGGCGACGACATCGCGAAGCCCGAGCCGCGCTGGAACACCGCGCATTATAAACTCCCGGACCCTCGGATCGCCGCCTGACCCGTTCCGCATGAAGTACGAGCCGCTGCGCGCACCCCACCCCGAGACCTTGACGGTGCGCGGACTGCGCCACCGGGTGACCTGGTGGGGCGACCGTACCCAGCCGCCCGTCGTGCTGCTGCACGGCTTTCAGGACTGCGGCGCGACCTGGCAGTTCCTGGCCGATCATCTGCCGCCGGATTGGCCGCTCGCCGCACCTGACTGGCGCGGCTTCGGCCACAGCGAGTGGGCGCCCGGGGGCTACTGGTTTCCCGACTACTTCGCGGATCTCGAGGCTCTGTTGGACATGTTGGTGCCTGATGGCGGAGCGCGCATCATCGGCCACAGCATGGGAGCGAACATCGCGCAGATCTATGCGGGTGTCCGCCCGCAGCGGCTGGCGTGGCTGGTGAACCTGGAGGGATTCGGGCTGGCCCGCACCGTTCCGGGTGACGCACCGGGACGTTTCGCGCGCTGGCTGGACGAGCTGCGGCAACCGTTGCGCGAGGGCCGGCTTCCCTCGGCGGCGCACCTCGCCGAGTTGCTGCGCTCCAGGAACCCGCGACTCACCCCGGAACGTGCGGCGTTCGTTGCGAGCGCCTGGACGCGACCCGCACCCTCCCCGTCGAGCCCTGGAGGTGTCGAGTTGCTGTTCGATCCACGGCACCGCCTCGTCAATCCCATTCTCTATCGCCGGGACGAGGCGCAGGCCTGCTGGGCCTGCACGCTGGCTCCGGTGCTGCTGGTCAGGGGAGATGGCGGCGACGAGCGATCTCACTCCATGCGCGCAGCCGCCGACGACATGCGCGCGCACATCCGCAACCTCGAGCTGGTCGCCGTGCCCGGCGCGGGGCACATGCTGCATCACGAAGAGCCCGAGGCCCTCGCCCGGCACATCGTCGACTTCGCCCGCCGCTATTCTGCGCCGCACCACCACGACGCCAGCGGGGAGCGGGGCGGCGCATGATCGGCAGCTCCGTGCTCATTGAGATCGTCGGCTGGATCGGGGCGGCGGTCCTGCTCGCGGCCTATGGATTCGTATCGTACGGACTGTTGGATGCCCGCAGCAGGATCTATCAGACGCTCAACCTGGTCGCCGGGCTGCTGCTCGGCGCAAATTCGGTTTGGCACCGCGCGTGGCCCTCGGCGGCGGTGAACATCATCTGGTCGCTCATTGCGGTTGGGGCGCTGGCAGTGGCAGCGGCGCCGCGCCGCGCGGCTCCTGAGGACGCGGATCCTAGAGCCTGACAGCTCCCCTTCCAAGCTCGATCACGTCGCCACTGACCCGCACCTTCCGGTCCGCATCGACGCTCAGGTAGAGCGCCGACGGTCTACCCGTCTGCTCGCCCTGCGCGATCTCGATTCGACGGGGCAGCTCGCGACCCATCGCGATGTACCACCCCCCGAGATTCGCCGTGGCGGAGCCGGTCGCCGGATCCTCCAGAACCGCCGTTCCCTGCGGGAAAAAGAACCGTGAAAGGAGAAGCTCCCGCCGGACTATGCCGCCCGACGGCGAACCGATCACCGAGTCATCACCCACTCTGGGCGCGAACACGTACGCCATGCTCGCCCCGTCCTCGTTGGACAAGCGGCTCAGCGAATCCGCCTGCGGCCGCGCGCGGCGCACGGCATCCGTGCTGGTCAATGGAATGATCAACTGCTCGCGGCCGGTACTCACCCAGAGCGGACGTTCGCCGATGTCAGCCGCCTCGAGCCCGAGCATCGCTGCGGTGGCTTCGCGCGACTCTGCGACCTCCCGCCAGCGGGGCGCATTGGCCTGCAGCGTCCAGCGGTCCGTCTGCGCGCTTACCGGAATCACGCCCGCAGTCATCTCGAGCGTCAGCTCATCTCCGCCGAGCCCAAGCGCGCGGCAGACGTGCGCAGTGCCGAGCGTGGGATGGCCCGCAAATGGCATCTCGTAGGACGGTGTGAAGATCCGCACGCGCGCACTCGCCCGGCTGGACGGCAGGATGAATGTCGTCTCCGACAAGTTGAACTGGCGCGCAAGCGCCTGCATCGTCCGATCATCGAAGGCGGCGCCATTCTCGAAGACACAGAGCGGATTGCCGGAGAGCGCCTCCGCGCCCCGCGTAAAGACATTCAGCAGCCGATAACCATGATTCGCCGCCACGTCAGCACACTCCACTCCTGAAACTTCGATCAGCGTACCGCAATGCGCGAGCGTGGGGCAGCTCTCTGCTGCGCCCCCGCCCATGAATCCGGTCGACAGGAACTGATCGCGCCTCGTGGCCGTAGTAAGCTCACCGTTAACGTAATGGCCCATCACCGCGGGAGATCACCCATGGACAAGCGTAGGCTCGGAAGAAGCAGTCTCGAAGTATCGGCCGTGGGCTTGGGCTGCATGGGTCTCAGTCACGGTTATGGGCCGCCGGTCGCCAAGCAACAGGGCATCGCGCTGATCCGCGCCGCGGCAGATCGTGGCGTCACCTTCTTCGATACGGCCGAGGTGTACGGCCCGTACACCAACGAGGAGCTCGTGGGTGAAGCCCTCGCGCCCGTGCGCGACCGCGTCGTGATCGCGACCAAATTCGGCTTCGACATCGATCCCGCGACACGCCAGCAGCGGGGACTCAACAGCCGTCCCGAGCACATCCGAGCGGTCGCCGAAGCTTCTCTGAAGCGCCTGAGGACCGATCGGATCGATCTTTTGTACCAGCATCGGGTCGATCCGGCGGTGCCCATGGAGGATGTCGCCGGCACCGTGAAGGACCTGATACGCGAAGGAAAGGTGAAGCATTTCGGCCTCTCCGAGGCCGGAGCGCCCAGCATCCGCCGCGCCCACGCCGTGCAGCCCGTCACGGCGCTGCAGAGCGAGTATTCGCTGTGGTGGCGCGAGCCCGAGAGCGAAGTATTTGCGGTACTCGAGGAGCTCGGCATCGGCTTCGTCCCCTACAGCCCGCTGGGCCGGGGATTCCTCACTGGAGCGATCGACGAGAACACTCAATTCGACCGCGCGGATTTCCGCAATTCCCTGCCGCGGTTCTCGCCGGAAGGGCGCAAGGCGAACCAGGCGGTGGTTGAGCTGATCGGCCAGATCGCAAGCCGCAAGTCAGTCACGCGCGCACAGATCGCTCTCGCCTGGGTGCTCGCCCGCGAGCCCTGGATCGTGCCGATTCCCGGCACGACCAAGCTCCACCGCCTGGAGGAAAACGTCGGCGCGGCCGACCTCGAGCTGAGCGCCGACGATCTGCAGGAAATCGAGCGGGCGCTCTCGCGGGTGAAGGTGCAGGGTGCACGCTACCCGGAGCATCTTCAGCAAATGGTTGGGAGGTAGACCCTAGTAGCCGTATTCGTGCAGCGTCTTGATCCACGCGACCCTGCCATCGACGAAGCGGATCCGCACCATGAACTGATCCGGCCCGCGGTTATAGGTCCACGTCTCGATGGTAACTTCGGCCGGGCCCTTCTCCGACACGCCATGTTCCACCGCAGCCGGTGCGCCGCAGAGCGCCTTGACGGAGACCATGCTGTCGCCGTCCTGGACGAGCTTGTTGCCACAACGCATGTTGTCTCCCCATGCGTAATGCGCCGCCACCAGGCAGAGCGCGGCGGAGAGGCAGAGCTTCGAGTTTCGATGACGCATGCTGATATTTCCGCTTATCGGCCCCCTCTAGAGTAAGACGAATGGGCCTGCCGCGCGGCACCGGCCAGCGGGCACATCATGCTGTCGCGGATACTCGTCAAATATGGCGAATATACGTCTTTCCGCCGTTCTATTCGCCATATAATGCGAATAATGTGCTCGCATCTTATGCTAGGCTATGTCGTCATAAACGACGATTAGAGCGATGTTTCGGTTTTATTCGCCATAAACGACGAATCATGAGAATAGTATCTGGATTGACCGACGCCGCGATCGCTCGCATCTTGGGGGAGCGAATCGAGCGCTACCGTATCGAGGCAGGCCTCACACAGGCCGAGCTTGCCGAGCGGGCCGGTCTCGGCAAGCGCACCCTCGAGCGTATCGAGGCAGGCCAAGGCGCCGGGCTCGTCACGCTCATCCGTGTACTGCGAGCTCTCGAAGCCCTCGAGGGCTTCGACAAGATCCTCCCGGAGCTGCCGCCCAGCCCCATCGAGCAACTCAAGCTCAGAGGAAAGCAGCGCAGGCGGGTCTCACACCCGCGCAACCGCGGCGAAGCGTCCCAGCATCGGGACGAGGCAAGGGAAAGTGCTCCGGCAAAGCCGTGGACTTGGGGCCTGCCTCCCAAGGGCGGCGTGCCGCCCGCCAAAGGCTCGCGTCCGGCCCGACGGAAATCGTGAGCCCATGGCCACCATCGCAGAGGTGAGACTCTGGGGCCGAAGCATCGCAGCGGTGTCCCTGGACGAAGCGACCGGTATCTCCGCATTCCAGTACGACCCTCAATTCGCACAGAGCGGCATCGAGGTCTCGCCGTTCGTCATGCCGCTCTCATCGCGCATCTACACCTTCCCGTCCCTGCCGCAAGTCTCCTTCCATGGCCTCCCGGGATTGCTCGCCGATTCGCTACCCGACAGGTTCGGCAACGCGCTCATCGATGCGTGGCTCGCTACCCAGGGCCGAACACCGGAAAGCTTCAATCCAGTCGAGCGGCTCTGTTACACCGGAATGCGGGGCATGGGGGCCCTCGAGTTCGCGCCTGCGACCGGCCCTCGGCCTCGAGCCTCGACGAAGATCAGGGTCGATGCGCTCGTGGCGCTCGCATCCGACATCCTCACCCACCGCAATGCGCTGCGAAGCTCCTTCACCCCGGAGCATCGCAACGGAGCGCTCCAGGAAATTCTGCGCGTCGGCACATCGGCCGGCGGCGCCCGCGCAAAGGCCATCATCGCCTGGAACGCCGCGACGAGCGAAGTCCGCTCAGGCCAGGTGGCCGCCCCGGAAGGTTTCGGGTACTGGCTGCTCAAGTTCGACGGGGTGAGTGGCAACCGTGACAAGGAGTTGGAAGATCCCAGGGGCTACACGGTCATCGAGTATGCCTACTCGCTCATGGCACGGGGTGCCGGCATCGATATGACCGAGTGCCGCCTTCTCGAGGAGGGCGGCCGCCGGCACTTCATGACCCGCCGCTTCGATCGTACCGACGGCGGCGGCAAGATCCACATGCAGTCGCTGGCGGCACTCGCGCACCTCGACTTCAACGCCGCCGGCGCGCATTCCTACGAGCAGGCCTTCGAGGTGATCAGGCGGCTGAAGCTGCCAATGAGCGCCGTCGAGCAGCAGTTCCGGCGAATGGTCTTCAATGTCGTTGCGCGCAACCAGGACGACCATGTCAAGAACATCGCCTTCCTGATGGACCAGCAGGGCGAATGGTCGCTGGCCCCCGCCTTCGACCTCACGTATGCGTACAACCCGGAGGGTCGCTGGACCAGACGCCACCAGATGACGATCAACGGCAAGCAGGACGGGTTCACGCTCGCGGACTTCCGTGCGTGCGCCGCCACGGCGGGCCTCAAGCGCGGCCGGGCCGAGGTGATTCTCGATGAGGTTCGCGCAGCGGTGGCGCGCTGGCTGGAATATGCGCAGCAGGCAGGAGTGAGGGCTTCCCAGCGCGATCCGATTCGCTCCGCGCTTCGCCTCGAGTTTCCCCGGCGCGACGCCCGGCCACAGGCACGCCCTTGAGCTCACCACCGCGACAGCCAATCAAGCCGTACCGCGGCATCAGTCCTGTTCGGTCGTCGCTGGTGACATCCACGGAACCGTCTGTTGTGTATGGTGCTCGGCGCCGAGGATGCTCCGGTAGAGATCGGGCTTTCGGGCCTCCCGGTAACGATGCCCGCCGGATCTCGCAAGCTGCTCGCGAGCGCATGCGGCAATGGCAATGTCATCGCCCAAGGCCCTGCACTCGGCGATGATGTCACCGAAGGGATCGACCACCATCGAGCACCCATTCTTGAGCTGATCGTCGTCCATGCCGATCGGGTTGGAGAACACGGCAAAGACGCCATTGTCGTACGCCCTTGCGGGTAGCCACTTCATCAGCCACGCCCGCCCCTTGGGGCCATCGAATTCAGTGCGCAGAAGGGATGGAGCCTCATCGCGTCCATGCCACAGCGCAGGATCGACGAACCCGGCGCCGGGCCGCGTCGACGGCGTACACATCGTGACGTGCGGCATGAAGATGATCTCGGCTCCCAGGAGCGCGGTCGCGCGTACGTTTTCTACTACGTTGTTGTCGTAGCAGATCAGGATGCCGCACTTCCAACCGCCTAGCTCGAAGACCGTATACGCGCTGCCAGCCTTCAGGTGCGGATTGATGAAGGGATGAATCTTGCGGTGCTTCGCGAGCACACCGCCTTTGCCGACGCAAACGTAGGCGTTGTACAAGGCACCATCGTCGCCTCGCTCGAATAGTCCCGCCAGCACGGTGATCTGGTGGCGGCGGGCGATGCGGGCGAGCGCCTCGATGCTGGCTCCGCCCGGGATCACTTCGGCAACGTCCCGGAGCTGTTCCTGCGACAATCGCCGCGCAAAGGTGTATCCAGAGATCGAGCACTCATGGAAGGCGATCACATCCGCCCCCATGGCCGCAGCCCTCGCCGACAGCACCTCGATTCTCGCGAGGTTGCAGGCTTTGTCGCCGCTGCGGCTCTCGAACTGCGCGGTCGCGATGTTCAGCACTTCCGGCACACGCCCGGAGGCGCCAGTCACGGATGACCCTGGAGTTTTTGAGCCATGCGCAATATTAGCCCAATCTCAGCTCCAGGCCGCCGCGAGCATGCGGGATTGCTCAGGCCGCCCGCGCCGCACTCTGCGGCATGGCGTACGCCGCTCCGAAGCGGTTGGCCAGAAATGCCGCGAGCGGAATCTGCTCTTGCCGCACGAACCCGCGGGCGGGAAGCTGTCCCTGGGCGAGCAGATCCAGGACGGCGCAAATGCCGCTCGCGGTCGTGATCTGGATTGCGCTCACCGGCAGGCCGTCGATCAGGCGACCGTACACCTTATTGGCGTATGTCTCCTGCAGCAGCCGGCCCTGCTTCTGGCCGCTCACGGTGACGAACACCAGCACGACGTCCTGCATGGTGCCGGGTATGGAATGCTCCAGAATGTCCTTGAGGACCTCTGGCCGCTGGCCGAGGCGCAGGTCCTGGATGAGCGCTTTCATGATGTCGCGGTGGCCGGGGTAGCGGACCGTCCGGTAATTCAGCGTCCGAACCTTGCCGCCGAGCGTCTCGCAGAGCGTGCCGAGGCCGCCCGAGGTGTTGAAAGCTTCATAACGCACCCCATCGATGGAGAATTCCTCCAGCTCCTCGAGGGCGGGCACCTCCCGCAGCACGCCATCGACGATCGCCTCGCAAGGCCGCAGATACTCGTTGATGACCCCATCCGTGCTCCAGGTGAGATTGTAGTTGAGCGCGTTAGAGGGGTACTGCGGCAGAGCGCCCACACGCAGCCGCACGCAGTCGAGGCTGTCGAAATGCCCGGCCATGTCGTTGGCCACGATGGAAATGAAGCCGGGAGCCAGCCCGCACTGCGGAATGAACGCCGTCGAGGCGTCCGCCGCCAGAGTCTTGACCAGACGAGTGGTCGCTACATCCTCCGTCAGGTCGAGGTAGTGAACCCCGGCCTCTCTGGCTGCACGGGCGATGTGGCTGGTGATGCTGTAGGGCGCGGCGCTCAACACCGCAAACTGTCCGCGCAACGCCTCGGCGAGCTGCCCGGGATGGGTGAGGTCCAGCACCCGGCGCTCGAGCGCCGCGCTCTGCGGCAGGCATTCCAACTGCCCGGCGGATCGGTCCACCACGGTGACGTGATAATCGCCGCACGATGTGAGCAAGCCGGCGATCATGCTGCCGATCTTGCCCGCACCCGCCAAAAGTACTCGTTGCATGGCTGTCCCCCAGGAAAGATGCCGGCAGTGTGGCCGGGCGAATCGTCCGGATTGAAGTGCTCAATCCGCGCCGGGTGCCTGCCGTATACTGGCGAAATGTCAAGCTCCCCTGACACTTTGTCCAATGACCTGGATCGCCGCCTGGTGGCCTTGTTGCGCAAGGATGCCCGGATGCCCATCGCCCGGCTCTCCAAGGCGCTCGGCGTCTCCCGCGCCACGATCTACGCACGGCTGCAGAAGCTGCAGCGAGGCGGGGTCATCGAGGGGTTCACCGTACTGTTGAATTCCGAGATCGATCGGCGGCAGATCCGCGCGCACGTCCTGATCAAGGTGACCGGAAAACTCGCCAGGGCGACGGAGAAGCAGTTGCAGGCAATGCCCGAGGTCACGGCGCTGCACGCCATCAGCGGTGTCTACGACCTGATCGCGGAGCTCGAGGCGGGCAGCTCCGCCGAGCTCAACGAGTTGATCGACAGGATCGGCGAGCTGCAGGGCGTCGAGAAGACCACCTCCTCGATCCTGCTCGCGACCAAATGGTCGCGGCGCAATCTCGTCAGCTGAAATCGACCCGGCCGAGGAGGCCCTTGGGATCGCAGAGCCGCTTCAGGCCGCCGGCCAGGGTCCGCTCCACCGGGCTGGTATATCGCCGGTAGTAGTGGCTGTTGTGTGGCCCCACGCCATGCTCGGCGCTGAACGAGCCCCCGTACCTGCGCACGACCCGATCGTAGATCAGCTCACGCGCGGCATCGGTCACGGAGGCATCGCATGGGCCCGCGCTCGCCGGCCACACCAGGTTGAAATGGTCGCCGCCGTCACCGCAGTGGCCGAAATCGCAGATCCGCAGCTGCGGGTATTGCTCCGTGAGTCAGGCCAGAAGATCGGCGCGGCACTCCGGCAACCGCGAGCGCGGTACCGAGATGTCAAAGCCGATGATGGCCCCCGCAGCCTGCAGACCATCG
>DASYGA010000456.1:0-1596 GCA_036000265.1 Steroidobacteraceae bacterium
CGCCGGCATCGCGGTATTCGCCGACAATCGCGTCGAGAGCGGCTGGCACGAGCTTGATGGGAGCAGGGTGCATGGGAATGACGAGGCGTTCTGCGAAGGGCTGCGGCTGGGGCGAGGAGTTCAACTTGTGGGCGAGCAGCCAGCGGGGCAGGTCCGTCTCGTTGTAGGCGCGTGCCCAGGAGTCGTGGTGGAGTCCCTGGTAGATCCAGAGGCGCACGTGTCCGCTGTTTGCCTTGAGCGCGTTGTACATCAGCTCGCTTTCGCGGGCGGGTACAACGTTGTCCTCGCTGCCGTGAAACATCCAAACCGGCGTGGAGCCCACGGCGCGGGCGTATTCGGCGGGCAGGGTGGAGGCCTTCTGCCATCGCTCAGGGGCGTAGCTCCAGAAGACGCCGCCGGAGGCGATGGCGATGGCCGCCCAGCGTTTCGGATACATTTTGGCCAGTTCCCATGCGCCGTATCCGCCCATGGAGATGCCGGTCAGGTAGGTACGGGACGGATCGGCATGGAACTCGGCGGTCTCCTGGTCGAGCGCGGCGACGGCGATGGCGAGCATGTCGGGATCGGTCCAGAAGCTGGGGTAGCGGCACTGCGGCATGACGATGATGAAGGGCCATCGCTCCGGATGATCGCGGACCTGCAGGGGAAGGCCGATCTGCGTCTGCCACATGCCTTCGCCGCCGCGCTCGCCGCGCCCGTGCAAGAAGAGAATTACGGGCCAATGGCGGTGATCGTTGCGCCGATATTCTTCCGGCAGGTAGACCTGGAACCGATAGGTCACACCTTTGAACGCGATCGCCCGGTTAAGGAAGCCCGTCTCCTGAGAGGGGGTTGGGGCGTGAGTCCTGGCGCGCGCCGCGGGCCCACTCGCGCTGACGAACAAAAGCAACACCCCAAGGCAAAGGAGTGAGGCAGCGGTTTTCACATTGCGGCGCATCGTCGTGTCCCATGATAAGGGGCCGACGTCAAATGGCAAAAATGCAATCGCTTTAATTGGCGTTGCGATCGTCTGGAAGCTGACTGCCTGGTGTGTCGGCTCGAGCAGGCTGGCCGACAGGTTAAGAACCCAGCGGTTCGGGCCCGCGCGGTTTATCGCCGCGCGCGGCTTGCTTTATCCATTCGTTGGTCGGACTATGGATGGACGCCCCCGCTCTGCGTGAACTTGTCACCCGAGGTGAATCGATGAATCTGGCGCACCGTCTGCTCTGCTCTTCAAACCGTTGGAGACAGGTAGTCGAACAAAATGTCCTTCCGTGGACTCTGGAGGGAGTCGATCTCGGCGCCGAAGTGCTGGAGATTGGACCCGGATTCGGGGCGGTAACCGATCAGCTCATGAATCGTGTCGCGAGACTCACGTGCGTAGAAATTCACCAAGGCATGGCGGAGAAGCTGCGCCGTCGCACGGCCGGGCGGAATGTGACGGTGCTCTGCGAAGACGCCACTCGCACATCGCTGCGATCGGACGCTTTTGATTCTGCGGTGTGTTTTACGATGCTGCATCACGTTCCATCGCCCGCTTTGCAGGATGGCCTGGTGCGGGAGGCGTTCCGGGTGCTTCGCCCCGGGGGCGTATTCGCCGGAACGGACAGTGTGCAG
>DASYGA010000459.1:0-46312 GCA_036000265.1 Steroidobacteraceae bacterium
GGCGCGGCGGATGTGCTGCTCTCGCGCCTGCAGCGTCAGCGTGAACCCCGGCCGGCCGGCGGCGTCGACCGTGCGCCCCACGATCCGGCCCGGCATCTGCCGCACGTGCGCCATGCGCGCGGTCATGAAGCCGAAGTACGGTCCGCCCGAGGACAGTGGCACGCCGAGCGGCTGGCCCTCGCCGACCGCGATGTCGACGCCTTCCGCGCCCCACTGTCCTGGCGGCTTCAGCAGCGCGAGCGAAGTCGGATTGACCACCGCGACCACCAGGATGTTGCGCGCATGCGCCCAGTCGCAGAGCGCATCGACGTCCTCGAGCCGGCCGAAGAAGTTGGGCTGCTGGATGACCAGCGCGGTGATGTCCTGGCCGTCGTAGCGCGCGAGCGCACCGGCGGGGATGCACCCCTCTTCGGTGCAGTACGGCAGTTCCTCGAACACCAGGCCCTGGTTGCCGGCCACCGCCGCTGCGGTCCTGCGGTAGTGCGGATTCAAGGTCGTGGGCACGAGGATCTTTCGCGAGTGCGACTTGCGGTTGGCGCGCACCGCCATGAGGCAGGCCTCCCCCACCGCACTCGCACCGTCATAGAGCGACGCGTTCGAAACCTCCAAGCCCGTCAGGCTCGCCATCATGGTCTGGTATTCGTAGAGGAGCTGCAGCGTGCCCTGGCTCGCCTCCGCCTGATAAGGGGTGTAGGCACTGTAGAACTCGCCGCGCGTGGTGATCGCCCACACGGCCGCGGGGATGTGGTGCTCGTAGGCACCCGCGCCGATGAAGCAGAGCGGGTGGCCGTCGAGGCGCGCCCGCTCGGTCATGAGACGGCCGACCTCCATCTCGCTCAACGCCTCCGGCACTGCGGAGAGTGCCGCCAGCCGCAGATTGGCGGGGATCTCGTCGAACAGCTGCTCGGTGCTGCCGACGCCTATCGCCTGCAGCATCGACTCGACATCCTCGCGGGTATGAGGGATGAAGGCCATCAGCCGGCCTCCTCCGCAATCAGCTGCTCGTACTCCGCGGCGGTCAGGAGTGCGGGAGCTGCTGATCCCGGGGCCGGGCGCAGCCGCATGAGCCAGCCTTTGCCGTAGGCGTCGGAGTTGATCGCTTCGGGCTCCGCGGCCAGCGCCGGATTACCGGCGGTCACCTCGCCCGCTACAGGGGAATAGACATCGGAGGCGGCCTTGACCGACTCCACCACCGCAAACGGTTCACCGGCGGCGAGCTTGCGGCCAGCCTCGGGCACCTCCACGAACACCAGATCGCCGAGGGAGTGCTGGGCGTGATCGGTGATGCCGATCTCCAGCGTGCCGTCGGGCAGGGTCCGCAGCCATTCGTGGGTCTTGGTGTACTTGCGGTCGGAAGGAACGTTGCTCATGAGGCACTCCGGGCTCTTGCAACTTAGGATTGGGGATCGTGATCGGGGTTCGCGTTCGTGGCGCGCTTACTGGACCAGCGCCTTGCCGTTCCGGACGAACGGCGGTCGCACGACACGCGCCTCGTGCAGCTTGCCGCGAATGTCGACCTGGACTATGGCGCCCGTGGCAGCCGGCACACGCGCCAGCGCGATCGAGCGCTCCAGGGTGGGGGAGAAAGTACCGCTGGTGATCTCGCCCTCGCCGGCATCCGGTACGAGTACCTTCTGGTGCGAGCGCAGCACGCCCCGACCCTCGAGCAGCAGGCCCGCCAGCTTGCGCTGCGGGCCGCGCGCGCAGACCGCCTCGAGCGCCTCGCGGCCGATGAATGCCCGCTCCCGCGGCTCCAGCGCCACCGTCCAGCCGAGGCCGGATTCGAACGGGTGAGTGCTCTCGTCCATGTCGCTGCCGTAGAGGCTCATGCCGGCCTCCAGGCGCAGCGTATCGCGGGCGCCGAGGCCACAGGAGGTGACGCCAGCGGAATTCAGCGCTCGCCACACCCGCGGCGCTTGCGCACCGGGCAACATGATCTCGAAGCCGTCCTCGCCCGTGTAGCCGGTGCGCGCGACGAACCAACCGTCGATCCCGCGTCCGAAAAAGGGCGCGAGAGCCAGAGCATTCGCCGCGCCAGCTGCTGAAAGCAAGCTCGCTGCCTTCGCCCGGGCCTGCGGCCCCTGCACGGCGAGCATGGCAAGATCGGTGCGCTCCAAGACCTCGACGCCCGGCCCCGCCGCATGTTGGCGCATCCATGCCAGGTCCTTGTCCCGCGTGCCGGCATTGACGACGGCCCGGAACCACGACTCATCGAGAAAATAGACGATGAGATCGTCGATGACGCCACCCTTCTCATTGAGCATGCAGCCATAGAGCGCCTTGCCGGGCACTTGCAGCTTGCCGACGTCGTTGGCGAGAAGTCTTTGCAGGAAGGGCCTTACGCGCGCGCCCTTCAGGTCGACGACGCACATGTGCGAGACGTCGAAGACGCCTGCGCCGCGGCGAACGGCGTGGTGCTCCGCGATCTGCGAGCCGTACTGCAGCGGCATGTCCCAGCCGCCGAAGTCGACCATCCTGGCGCCGAGCCTCTGGTGCAGGTCGAATAAAGGGGTATGTCGTGTCACAGGCGCTCCGGCAATCGATGAACGGCAGGCATACGAATGCCCTTGCCGCCCCTCTGTCCTGTGACCTGAGAGATCGGGCGCCGACGGCGCCGCTCCCCTTCGGTGGGTGGCCGCCGAGCGTCCACCACTCTCCAGAGCCCCCGCGATCTGCCGTTCGTGTGCCTGAGCGTTTCCGGGCGGAGCTTGCGCCTTCGGCGTTCCGGCGGTGGCCGGACCCTCTCCGGACAGACCGATTATGGGGTGCGCGGATCATACCATGTAAAATGTCGGGTCCCAGGAAGCCCTTCTCCGGCAGGTACCATGTCCTTCATCCAGCGTCGCAAGTCCGTACAGGTAGCCATCGGCCCCATCCGCGTGGGCGGTACGGCGCCGATCGTGGTGCAGTCGATGACGAACACCGACACGGCGGACGTCGAGGGCACCGTGCACCAGGTGAAGTCTCTCGCCCGCGCAGGCTCGGAGCTGGTCCGCATTACGGTAAATACGGCCGAAGCCGCGGAAGCCGTGCCGCACATCCGCAATCGACTGGATCAGCAGGGTGTGATGGTGCCGCTCATCGGCGACTTTCATTTCAATGGCCACAAGCTGTTGCGTGAGCACCCCGGCTGCGCCGAGGCGCTGGCCAAGTACCGGATCAACCCGGGCAACGTCGGGCGCGGCAGCAAGCGCGACCCGCAGTTCGCGGAGATGATCGAGACGGCCTGCCGCTACGGCAAGCCGGTCCGCATTGGCGTCAACTGGGGCAGCCTCGACCAGGACCTGCTCACGCGCCTGATGGACGAGAACTCCTCGCGGGCGCAGCCGATGAGCGCGCAGCAGATCATGCGCAACGCCGTGGTGCTCTCGGCGCTGGAGAGCGCCCGGCGCGCGGAGGACCTGGGCATGGCTCACGACCGCATCATTCTCTCGGCCAAGGTGAGTGGAGTGCAGGACCTGATTGCGATCTACGCGGATCTGGGAGGCCGCTGCGATTACCCGCTGCATCTCGGGTTGACGGAAGCCGGCATGGGCTCCAAGGGTATCGTCGCCTCGACCGCCGGGATGTCGGTGCTCCTGCAGCAGGGGATCGGCGACACGATCCGCGTGTCGCTCACGCCGGAGCCGGGCGGCGATCGGACGCAGGAGGTGATCGTAGCCCAGGAAATCCTCCAGACCATGGGTCTGCGGTCGTTCCTGCCGCTCGTTACCGCGTGCCCTGGCTGCGGACGAACAACGAGTACCGTCTTCCAGGAGCTTGCCCAGAGCATCCAGACGCACATCCGGCATCGGATGCCGCAGTGGCGCCGAGAGTATGACGGGGTTGAGGATATGACCGTGGCGGTCATGGGTTGCGTCGTCAACGGGCCTGGTGAGAGCAAGCACGCCAACATCGGTATCAGCTTGCCCGGGACCGGGGAGCGCCCGGTGGCGCCTGTCTATGAGGATGGGGAAAAGACGGTCACGCTCAAGGGCGATCGGATCGCGGAGGAGTTCCAGGAATTGCTGGAGCAGTACATCGCCCGGAAATTCAGCAAGAAGGAGAGTGTTACGGCAGGGACTACTGTGGCCTGAGGAGCGCACCGCAAAACGACCCTGGCCGGAACGCCGTGAATCCAAAATGTGCGGATCGCCTTCTTGCGCTCCCGCTATCCCTGCTCCGCGCAAGAAGCCGGGGTTCCGCCTCCTGGCGGAACCCGCTCGGCGCATGCGCCGAGCCCTGGCGATCAGCTTCCGGCCAGGATCCTTTTGCGATGCGCTCTGATCGACACTGGCTTTATGACGTTACCGGAGGTGCTCATGAGCGAGCTGGCTGAGAAGCATTGCAAGCCCTGTGAGGGCGGCGTCGCCCCGTATTCGCGCGCTCAGGCGGAGGAACTCGCGAAGCAGCTCTCGCGCGAGTGGGTGCTGTCGAAGGAAGGGCCGTACCTGCGGCGCGAGCTCAAGTTCAAGGACTTCTACCGCACCATGAGCTTCGTCAATGCGCTCGCCCACATTGCCAACATCGAGGATCATCACCCGGACCTCGAGGTGGGATACAACTACTGCCGCGTGCAGTACACCACGCACGCCATCAAGGGGCTGTCGGAGAACGACTTCATCTGCGCGGCCAAGATCGACGCGATTCCGCTCAGCTGAGGGGATGCGCGGCCGCGGACGGGTGCCGCGCCACTTGCGGCAACTCGCCAGCCAGGCCCAAAGCGCGGGTGATGAAGAAGCGCTTGACCTCGTCGGTCCGATTCACCAGCGCGAGGCCGCGTTGTGCGATGCGCGACAATGGACCGGCGCCGTGGGCGAGATAGCGGTTGAAGCCGTCGATGGCCAGAGAGATGGGCTCGATCTCGCTTTTACGCCAGCGCTCGTAACGACGCAGGATGCTCTGCGCGCCGGGGTCTTCGCGCATGCGGACAGCCGCGACAATCAGCTCGCAAAGTGCCGCGGCGTCCAACAGCCCCAGATTGACGCCCTGCCCTGCCAGCGGATGGACGACGTGCGCGGCATCACCGATCAACGCGCACCGGTGAGCCGTGAAACGATGCGCTGTCAGCTTGCGCAGTGGAAAGGACAAGCGCTCCGTGCGCAGCCTCACGGCGCCCAGCACACCATCCGACTGACGTAGCAGCTCTTGCTCGAAGGTGTCCGGGGACATGCCAAGGAGCGGTGCCGCCGCATCATCATCGGCGGACCAGACAATGGAGCTGCAGCCGTCGGCGAGCGGCAGGAAAGCCAGCGTTCCCTTGCGCAGGAAGCGCTGCCAGGCGGTGTGCTCGTGCGGCAGCTCCGTGCGCACATTGGCAACGATTGCGGTCTGGCGGTAGCTGGAGGTTTCCGCGGCAAGGCCGATCGACTCGCGGACGGAGGAACGGGCACCATCAGCGCCGACGATGAGACGGCAGGCAAGAGTGCCGGCGGTGGTCTCGAGCTCGACGTGATCATCGCGCACGCGCAGGCGAGAGAGCTCGCCCGCAATAACGCTGCCGCCAGCGGATTCGAAGGCCGTGAGCGCTGCCGTCTGTATGAAGCGGTTCTCAACAATGTAGCCGAGGTTCGGCTCGCCAGCGTACGCAGCGTCGAACTCCAGCACGTCGGCGCTTCGCGGCTGCACGCTCTCGTGCCAGACACGCATGCGCTCGTAAGGCTGCATGCGCGCCGGGGGAATGAGGGTCCAGGCGCCGACCGCAGCCAGAATGCGCTCGCTGGCACGGGAAAGTGCGGAGACGCGGGACTCAAGGGGAGCGTCCGGCGCGATCGGGGCGGGCCTGTTCAGCTCGAGGATGGCGACGCGCAGCGGTCGGCGCGCATCCTTTGTGGCCACCTGCAACAACGCCGCGGCGCCAGCCCCGACAGGGCCGCCACCGACGATGAGGACATCCCACCGCTCGCCGGTCGGCGTGGGAGTCACCGCGTTCATCGCAGCGGCAACCCGCGCGCCAATCGTGGCGTCGGCCCGCCGAATCCCAGGCTGACCCGCGCGAGCGCACGCTTGGCGGGCGGCGAGAGATCGAACGCCAGCAGCCCCAGGTTGCGCAGCAGACCCACCCCGGGCGCGCGGCTGCCAAAGAGCCTTACGAGCCCATCCGTGAAGCGCACCACACCGCCGCGGTCGGCGGCTCGCCAGTCGGCGAATTTCCGCAGCAGCTCCGCCGATCCCACATCGCCGGTGGCGCCAGCGATCACCTCGGCGAGCAGCGCGGCATCGCGCAGGCCCAGATTGAACCCTTGCCCGGCAATCGGGTGCAGCGCCTGAGCGGCATTGCCGATGAGCACGGTGCGACGGGCAACGGTGCTCGCCGCGCGGGTGAGCTTCAATGGATACGATGCGCGGCGGCCGATGCGCCGGAATCTGCCGGCACGCCAGCCGAAGCGGCTCTGCAGGGCTGCAAGATAAGCGTCATCCCCCAACGCGAGCAGCTCCGTCGCGCGCTGCGGGGCGCAGGACCAGATGGTTCCATAGCCGCCGCCGCGAAGCGGCAGCACCGCAACCGGCCCAGTAGGCGTGAAGCGCTCGAAGGCGGTGCCATCGTGAGCACGATCGCCGATCACGGAGGCGCTGATCGCTACCTGATCGTAATCCTCGATGCCGGCTTCGATTTCCGCCGCCGCCCGCACCGCTGAGTGAGCCCCATCGGCGGCGACCAGGAGATGCGCCGATGTCACCTCACGGCCGCCCGCGGCAGTGGCTACCTTGAAGTACGCGCGCTCGGTCGTGATCTCGACGTCCTCTATGCTGGCGGGCACCCGGACCTCTACTCCGCTCGCAGCCGCGAGACCTCGCCACAACGCCGCCCCGATCACTCTATTGGGAACGACGTAACCGAACGCTTCGATCCCGTGGTCGGCGGCTTTGAGACGGGCGCACCCGAAGCGCCCCGCATCGGAGACGTGGATGGCGCGAATCGCGGCGGCCTCGCGCGCGATCTCATCCCAGACGCCCAGGCCCTGGAAGACTCGCCGGCTGGCGTTGCCGAGAGCCGTGGTGCGCTCATCGAAGCTCGGCTGCGCCGCCGAGTCCGGCGCGAAGCTCTCGATGAGCAGCACTCGCACACCCGTGCCCGACAGTCCGAGTGCCAGACTCGCCCCCACCAGTCCGCCGCCTACGATGGCGACGTCGACTTCTGCGAGCGCCGCGGACGGTGATGTTGCTGTCCTGCTCCCGGCTTCAGGCATGGGCTGCGGCGCTCTGCGACATCAGTTTCTCGATGGCTGCCACGTCCTTGGGTGCCCCATCGGTGAGCACCTCGACACCGCTCTTGGTGACCGCGACATCATCCTCGATGCGCACGCCGATCCGCTGGAACCGCTTCGGAACGCCGCGCGCTCCCGCGGGAATGTAGATCCCGGGCTCGATCGTGAGCACCATGCCCGGCTCGAGCACACGCCACTCGTCACCGATCTTGTAATCCCCGACATCGTGCACGTCCATCCCGAGCCAGTGCCCGGTGCGGTGCATGAAGAAGCGCCTGTAGGCGCCATCGCGCTCGAGCTTCGCAGGCCGCCCCTTCAGCAGGCCCAGCTTCACCAGACCCTGAGTGATGACGCGCACCGCGGCCTCGTGCGGCTCGTTCCAATGGTTGCCGGGCCGGACCTTGGCGATGGCCGCGCGATTGGCTTCGAGCACGACCTCATACACCGCGCGCTGCTCCGGCGTGAAGCGGCCGCCGACTGGAAAAGTCCGCGTGATGTCCGAGGCGTAGGTCTCGTACTCGCAACCGGCATCGATGAGGAGCACATCGCCGGCCTCGAGCCGCTGATCGTTGTCGCGATAATGCAGGATGCAGCTGTTGGCGCCGCCGCCGACGATCGGGTGATACGAGGTATCCGCATTGTGCAGACGGAACTCATGGAGGATCTCCGCCATCACCTCGTATTCCTTGCGCCCCGGCCGGCAGAAGCGCATGGCCCGCACGTGCGCCGCGGCGGCGATCCGCGCGGCTTCGCGCATCAGCCCGATCTCGACCCGCGATTTGTAGAGCCGCATGTCGTGCAGGAAGTGATCGAGAACGACTATTTCGTGCGGCGGCTGGCGTCCATTGCGCGCCTGCGTACGCAGGCTGTTCACCCAGCCGACCAGCCGCTGATCGAACTCCGGATACATACCCATGGAATAGAACACCCTGGCGCGGTTCTCCATGAGCCCGGGCAGGATCTGGTCGATGTCCGCGATCGGAAAGGCATCGTCCGCGCCGAAGGTGCGCCGCGCTCCCGCAGGTCCGGCGCGCCGGCCATCCCAAGTCTCGCGTGCCGGGTCGCGCTCGCGCACGAACAGGATGTATTCGGCCTGTTCGCGCCCGGGAACGAGTACCGCGACGGATTCCGGCTCGTCGAACCCGGTCAGGTAATAAAAATCGCTGTCCTGCCGGTAGGCATACTCGACATCGTTGTTGCGCTGCCGCACCGGCGCCGCGGGCAGGATGGCGATCGAGTCGCGGCCCATGAGCTTCATCAGCGCCCGCCGGCGGCGCGCGAACTCGTTGCGCAGATCCTGTCGGCCCGCGCTCGCGGAACCCAGGACGTGCGGTGGCGTTGCGCGTCGCGCGGCGGTCCTATGGCGGATCAATGAAGGGGTGCTCCGGGTGAGGAGGGCTGGCCCCGCATGGGCTCGAGCTCCTCGAAGATGACCTGCACGCTCACACGCACGAACTCCACCAGCTCCGCGTAGGCGCTCTCGTTCGATTCCTCGGTCTGGGCGACATCCACGCCGACACGGCTGATCTCAGTGAGGTCGCGCACGATTTCCCCCACGTCACCGGGTAAGCTGCCGGCATCCTGAATCGCGCCGGAGCCGAGCCCGTAGAGGAATCCCTGACACCATTGGGCGAGCGCCGCGGTCCGCGTATCGATCGACTGTGCGTCTTCCGGTAACAGCAGGTCGAACTGCATGTCCGGTGCCCGCAGCGATCCGGCCGTCTCCGTGTAGAGCTCGCGCAGTGTGGCGGCGGCGAGCGGCTGTGCCCGCCCCTCCGGCAGAATTTCCAGCAGCCAGTCCTCGAAGCGATACCCGAGGGCGGCGCACAAGCACCCGGCGAGCGTGCCGTGCGCCTCTGCGGCATCGGTCAACGCGCGCTCGTCCGTCAGAGCGCGCTGAATGTCCGCGTAGTTTGCTCGATTCATGGACATCCGCATTATAGGCACTTTGAATGGCCTGAGTTCCGCCAGCGCGTAACGATGCGCGCCGGGCAACCCTTTGGAGCGGTCCTGAGTTCCGCCAGGCACATAGCGATACCCTGGGAAACCCTTTAGGGGGCCATCAGTTATGATTGACCCCGCCGCGAGCGCGGCACTATATTCGGGGGCACCATGAGCGACACCGTCAAATCACAGCTCGATCTGGAGCTGGCGCGCCTTGCACGGCGCATCGAGGAACTGGTTGCCGCGGTGGAGCACCTGCGGGAGGAGAACCGCGCCCTTCACCAGCGGCACGAGTCGCTCGCGACCGAGCGCGCCTCGCTCCTCTCCAAGAACGAGCAGGTGCGCACCCGCGTCGAGGCCATGATCGGCAGGCTGAAAACCCTGGAGCACGGCGCATGAGCAGTCAGGATCAGGCACGGGTCAGCGTGCGCATCATGGAGAAGGAATACGTGGTTGCGTGCCCCTATGACGAGCGCTCCGCGCTGCTCGATGCAGCGGAGTTCCTGAACGGCCGCATGCGCGAGATCCGCGACAGCGGCAAGGTCGTGGGGCTCGATCGCGTGGCCGTCATGGTGGCGCTCAACATGGCGCACGAGCTGCTGCAGCTGCGCGGCCGCGACGCCAAGGTCGAGAGCGAGGCGGGCGGCAAGGTGCGCGCGCTGCGCGAACGGGTCGAGACCGCGCTCGAGCGGGCGCAGCAACTCGAACTGTGAGCCACGCTATCGCCCAAAGCGCGCGGGCTTGGTGTAGAGTGGTTCCCGGCGTCGCCTGCGGTGTTCGACAAGCGGACCGGGTTACCTCGGACCCTAATTGAAACACCTACGGGGCAGGGCTCGTCGGCAGCATTGTGCAAGTCCGCCATGAGCGGAAAGCCTTACCTGCCACAGCTCGTCCCACTTGTTGCTCTGGTTCGAGAGCAACGGTTCGCACCGGCACAGGCGGGTGGCGCTTCCTGATTCCAGCGTGGCCGATGCCCGCAGAGCTCTGCGGGCATCCCTTCGGGCGAAGCGCCGCGCCGTGCCCGCGGCGGAGCGCGCAGACGCCGCCCGACAAGTCGCCCGGCATGCGGATTGCATCCTCAAGCTGCGTCCCGGTCAGCGCATCGGCATCTACGCGGCCACCGCTGAAGAGCTCGACACCTCCTGCCTGATTGCGCTCGCGCTGCGCCGCGGGTGTCTCGTGTATCTGCCGCGCATCGATCGGCGGGCGTGGACACGCACCATGCGCTTCGTACCGATCCCGCGGCATACGCCTGCAGCTTCTCTGTCACCGCTTGCGCGCAAGCCACGCGCGCTTCGCAGCAACCGCTTCGGCATCGCCGAGCCCGAAGGGCCGGCGCTCGCGAGTGCGCGGCTGCTCGATGTCGTGTTCCTGCCGCTCGTCGGCTTCGACCGCCGCGGCGTGCGGCTCGGCATGGGCGGCGGCTACTACGATCGCGCTCTCGGATTCCGGCGGCTGCGCGCCTTCTGGCATTCACCGCTGCTCATCGGAATCGGTTATGCCGTTCAGGAGGTGCAGAGCATCGTCCCCGCCGCGCATGATGTGCCACTCGATCTGGTGATCACCGAGCACGAAGTGATGCGCTGCGCATGTGGCGGCTAGCACATCCACACCACCCTTGCTTGTTTTTTTGTTTCACCTGTATATACTCCGACCTCGGACTAACCCGACAACTGGAGAGCTAACATGGCGAAGGCGAAAAAGAAGGCCAAGAAGAAAGCTGCGAAGAAGAAGTAAGGCCTTTACTCGGCGGCCGCTTCGGCGGCCGCCGAGTAAGACGAGATTCGCGCTTCTCGTGCCCGCTCCGGCGGGCACGTTCATTTTCGGAGGGCGGTATTCGCATGAGCGCATCGATCGCCGATACCAGGAAGCGGCGCGCCGCCGAAGCCGCTTTACAGCACATTCCGGCCGGCGCAGTGCTCGGCGTCGGCACCGGCTCCACGGTGCGCTTCCTCATCGAAGCGCTGGCATCGCACCCGGGACTGGTGCGCGCGGCGGTGTCCAGCTCCAACGCCAGCACCGCGCTCCTCGAGGCGGCTCGCATTCCCGTGCTCGATCTCAATGACGTCGCGGATCTGCCGCTCTACATCGATGGCGCCGATGAAGCCACCCGCGCGCGTCACCTCATCAAGGGCGGCGGCGGCGCCCTCACGCGCGAGAAGATCGTCGCCGCGGCTGCTGCGCGCTTTATCTGCATCATCGATGAGAGCAAGCTCGTCGCCGGGCTCGGTGCCTTCCCGCTGCCGATCGAGGTGATCCCGATGGCGCGCGCGCTCGTCGCCCGCGGACTGCGGGCGCGTGGCGCGCATCCGGTATGGCGCCAGGGGTTCGTCACCGACAATGGCAATCACATCCTCGACGTGCGCGGCCTCGACATCAAGGATCCGCCGACGCTCGAGGGCGAGCTCGCGAGCCTGACGGGTGTGGTGACAGCAGGCCTGTTCGCGCGGCGCCCGGCGGACATGCTGCTGATCGGAACAGACCAGGCCGTCGTCACGATTTAGCCGCGCTTGCCGGCAGCCAGCGTGAGCGGCGGCTCCTCCACGAGATCTCGAAGCGTCAGCTCGCCGCAGCGACCGCGGCGTGCCTCATCGAGCATCGCTATCAGACGATCCACTGGCGGAATGAAAACCGTCCGTGGACTGAAATGGCCGCTGCGCTGATTACGGGCGATCTCCAGTATGTCGAGTACGGGAAGATGGCCGATATCGCGGGCCGGCAGCAGCTCTTCCTCGTCCGTGATCACCAGCATTCCCGCGCGCTCGAGTGTGGTCGCCATCTGTGCGACCGCGATACCGGGCAGGCCGAACTCGGTCGCGAGTCCATTGACGGTCCAGCGCCTGCCGCCCGTGACGTAGGCGCGGCCAACGAAGTACATCAGCCGCAGGGCCAGCTGCTCGATCTCGATGCTGGAGAGCCGCAGCTCCTGCAACCCGAGCCGCAGGTACGTCGGGTTCTGGATGTAGAAGGACAGCTGCGCGCCGGCGAGCAGGATCAGCCAGCCGAAATACGTCCACAGCAGGGCAGCAACGATGAAGGCGAATCCCGCATAGACGATGGTGAGCCGCGTGGAATGCACGACGAATGCGGTGAATCCCCGGCCCACCGCCGCCCATGCCACGCCCGCCACCAAGGCGCCGATGAGCGCCGGCCGCCAACGCACTCGCGTGTTCGGAACCAAAAGATAGAGCGCGGTGAAGAACGCACTCACCATCACGTACGGAGCCACCTTCACCCCCGCGGCGGCGAGCATGTCCAGAAGCGGCAGGCGGCCGAGCACGCGGATCGGAGCACTCTCCAATGCGCGGCGCGACATACCGATGAAGACGACCAGGATGACGGGGCCGACCACGATCAGGGTCATGTATTCGCTCACCCGCCGGGCGAAGCTGCGCGCCTGCTGGACGCGCCAGAGAAAATTGAAACTGTCCTCCACCTTCTTGATCGTGCCGACCAGGGTCCACGCGAGCAGCGCAAATCCCACCGAGCCGACCACGCCGCCGCTCACGCTGTTGGCGAACTCCATGACGCGCGAGGTCAGCTCGGCGGCACCGGCCGGCCCCAGTGCACTGAAGAGCTCGTACACCACCGGCTGCAGGTCGCCGCGCGCTCCGAAGATCTTCAGGATCGCAAAGCTGAAGGCGGCGAGCGGGATGAGCGACAGCAGGGTCGTGTAGACGAGCCCCATCGCCCGCAGATTGATATCGCCGCGCGACAGATCGCGCACGACCGCGTACGGGTAGCGCATGCCGCGCAGAATGCGCGCCGCTCTCGCGGACCCCTGGGAAGCGGGGCCGAAGAAGCACCAGTCGAGAAAGCTCCAGAGTCGCGCCCACATGCGCCGACAAGGTTAAGCGGCTGACACGCCGATGTCACTCCGATAGAGTCTGCCGTGCCTCACGCCGGATTAGCACATGCCCTGCGACGCCCACGCATTTCCGCAACGGATCGTCTGCCTCACCGAGGAGACGACCGAGACACTCTACCTCCTGGGTGAGGAGCACCGCATCGTGGGGATCTCAGGCTTCACGGTGCGGCCCACGCGGGCGCGGAAGGAAAAGCCGCGCGTCTCGGCGTTCACCAGCGCGAAGATCGACCGCATCCTGGAGTTGCGGCCCGATCTCGTCCTCGGCTTTTCTGATTTGCAGGCGGACATCGCGGCTCAGCTTGCGCGCGCAGGCCTTGACGTGCACCTGTTCAATCAGCGCAGCGTCGCCGAGATCTTCCGCATGATCCGCACCTTGGGGGGCATGATCGGTTGCGAGGCGCCCACGGCGGCGCTGGTGATGCGACTGGAGGCGGATCTTCAGACAGTGCGCGCGCAGGCCGCCGCACTACGGCGCAGGCCGCGCGTCTACTTCGAGGAGTGGGACGAGCCGCTGATCAGCGGTATCCGCTGGGTCTCGGAGCTGATCGGTATCGCGGGGGGCGAGGATTGCTTCCCCGAGCTCTCGGTCCAGCCCATGGGCAGACAGCGCATCATTGCCGATGCGGCCGAGGTGCCGCGACGCGCGCCTGACATCATTCTCGGCTCCTGGTGCGGCAAGAAATTCCGCCCCGACGAGGTGTCGGCCCGACCGGGCTGGAGTGACATTGCGGCGGTGCGCACCGGCTTCGTGCGCGAGATCAAATCCGCGATCATCCTGCAGCCTGGTCCCGCGGCCCTCACGGATGGCCTGCGGGCGGTGCAGGCGGTGATTGAGGAATGGGCTAAATCCCCCGCCTCTGCCGTATGAGCTCATACGCTTCTATGATCTGCTGCGTGCGCTGCTTGGCGTGCTCGATCATCGACTCCGGCAGGCCGTTGGCCTTCAGCTTGTCTGGATGATGGCGGCTCAGCTGGCGCCGATAGGCTTTGACGATGTCTTGATCGCTGTCGCCGGGAGCGGCCGCGAGAACTTTGTAGGCCTCATCGACCTTCTGCGCCCCGCTCCAGCCCGCCTCCCCGCCGGCGGACGCAAAGCGGAAGCTGGCGCCGCGGATGCGCAGTACCGCCTCGATCTGTGCCAGCTCGAACGGTGATACACCCAAGCGGCCGGCGATGCGGTTGAGCAGCGACCGCACCGGTCCATCGAGGTTGTTGCCGCTGAGCGCGGCGCGCACCTGGATCTCGACGAAGACGCGCACGAGGTCGGGCCGGCCGCCACAGAGGCGTCCCAGTTCGGTCAGCTCCACACCCAGATCGAAGCCGGACTGCTTGCCCACCGTGTAGCAGTCGATGGCCTCCCGCACCCGCGCAGAGTCGAGCCGCAGCTCGGCCATCACGGCGCGTGCGGCCGAGATCTCCTGCTCCGAGACCCGCCCGTCGGCCTTGGCGAGATAGCCCATCACCCGGAAGGTGGCGCGGAAGAAGCGCTCGCCGATGACCGCGAGCTCCTCGGGGCTGGGCGGCGGCAGCGCATCCTGCCGCTCCAGCTGCTCATCGACCTGATGCCCGAGCAGCACGCCCGCAAGGGCCCCCAAGGGCCCGAGGAACATGCCGATCAAGCCCCCCAAGACCTTGCCGGTGTAGCGCATATGCGCTTGCTATAGTAGCAAGCATGGCAAGCCAAACGGTCTTCCGCACCTCGCTGCGCAGTCTCGAGAAGCTGCACGAGGGCAAGGTGCGCGATATCTACTCGGCGGGCGCCGATGCGCTCCTCATCGTGACGACGGACCGGCTGTCGGCCTTCGACGTGGTGTTGCCCGACCCGATTCCCGGCAAGGGGCGCGTGCTCAACGAGATCTCAAACTTCTGGTTCGCGCGCACGCAGCACATCGTGCCGAATCACCTGACGGGACGCGCCGTGACCGATCTGGTCGGCGACCCGGCCGAGCGCGCCGCGCTCGAGGGGCGGGCAGTCATCGTGCGGCGGCTGAAGGCACTGCCGCTCGAGGCGGTGGTGCGCGGCTATCTGATCGGCTCCGGATGGAAGGATTATCAGAAGACCGGCGCGGTGTGCGGCGTCTCGCTGCCGCCCGATCTGCCGCTCGCCTCGCGGCTGCCGGCGCCCATCTTCACTCCGGCGACCAAGGCGGCCGCCGGAGAGCACGATGAGAATATTTCCTTCGAGCAGGTCGCGAAGCTCATCGGTGCGCCGCTCGCGGCTCGCGTTCGCGACACCGCCATCGCGCTCTACGAGCTGGCGGCGGCTCATGCGCTGAGCCGCGGCATCATCATTGCCGACACCAAGTTCGAGTTCGGAGTCGACGAGAGCGGCACCCTCACCCTGATCGACGAGGCGGTCACGCCCGACTCCTCGCGGTTCTGGCCGGCCGACACTTACCGCGCCGGCATCAGTCCGCCGAGCTTCGACAAGCAATTCGTGCGTGACTATCTGGAGACGCTCGACTGGAACAAGAAGGCGCCTGGACCGAAGCTGCCGGCGGAGATCATCGACCGGACGAGCGAGAAATACCGGGAGGCGTTGCGGCGGCTGGCAGGGTAGAAAAGACGAGGCCCGCCATGCGGCGGGCCTCTCTCTTTTTGGCTGGGGGACTAGGATTGCTCGGCCCATCCTGGCCTCGCCGCCTTCGGCGGCCGCCAAGCGCGGACGCTTGGCGTCCAAAATCGCTCCAGGCGATTTTGTCGAACTGCGTTCTCATCCTAGTCCCGTTGCCAAAAAGACGAGGCCCGCCAGTGGCGGGCCTCTCTCTTTTTGGCTGGGGGACTAGGATTCGAACCTAGGTAAACGGAGTCAGAGTCCGTTGTCCTACCACTAGACGATCCCCCAAGAAGCTGGCGGAATCTGAGCCTGCAGTAATTGAAGCCCGAACCCGCCAGCTGCAAGATCTCGGCTAGCGCTTCGAGTACTGTCCGCTGCGGCGGGCCTTGCGGCGCCCGACCTTCTTGCGCTCGACCTCGCGGGCGTCGCGGGTGACAAAGCCGGCATCGCGCAACTGCTTGCGCAGCGTCTCGTCGTATTCGATCAGCGCGCGGGTGACGCCGTGGCGGATGGCGCCGGCCTGGCCGGTGATTCCGCCGCCGTCGACGGTCACGCTGATGTCGAAGCGATCGCCGAGCTGCAGAGCCTCGAGCGGCTGGCGCACGATCATGCGGCCGGTCTCGCGCCCGAAGAACTCATCGAGCGGGCGGTCGTTGACGGTGATGCGGCCGCTGCCGGGCCGAAGATAGACGCGCGCGGTCGCTGTCTTGCGCCGGCCGGTGCCGTAATTCAGTTGCTGAGCTGCTGTCATCGGTGCGATTTCCTAGATCTCGAGCGGCCGAGGCTGCTGCGCCTGGTGCGGGTGCTCGCCGCCCGCAAACACGTGCAGCTTCTTGAACATGCGCCGCCCGAGCGGGTTCTTCGGCAGCATGCCCTTGACGGCGAATTCGATCGCGCGCTCCGGATGCTCATCCAGGAGCTTCTGCAGGGCGATCGACTTGATGCCGCCGATATAGCCGGTGTGATGATAATAAATCTTGTCGCTCAGCTTGCGGCCGGTGACGTGCACCTTGCCGGCGTTGAGCACCACGATGTGATCGCCCATATCGACATGCGGGCTGTAGTCAGCCTTGTGCTTGCCCTTGAGCCGATGCGCGATCTGCGAGGCGAAACGCCCGAGTGTCTTGTCGGTGGCATCGACCACGAACCAATCACCCCGGACACTGCCGGACTTGGCGAAAACCGTCTTCATACGAGCCTCAACGGCCGCCTCACGCGGCCCCGAATGACACGAAAACAGGCACAAGGATGTGCCCCGCCGCCGCCAGGTGGCGGATCCTATGGCAAAAACCACGCTTTTTGCCATAGGCGCGCTGGGCCGGGCAGCAGCCCGGATCCAGCGCCTCAATAAGGGCCGGCAAGTCTACTGAAGGTCCCCCGCCAATGCAAAACGAGAGCTTATAATCGTGTCCCATGGAGACTGAGCACTCCCACTGAGGCGTCGATGAAGCCCGAGGTAATGGCGAGAGCCCCTTTGGACGCCTGCATCGGCGCCGCCGACCGGGCGCTGCGCGCCCTTTTTGCGCCGGCACAGGCCTCCCGCCCGGTGCCCCAGCCTGGCGCCGCCGGCGAAGGAGGGAGCGCACCCGCGCTCTCTCCCGATGAGACGCGCCGGGCTGCCGCTCTGATGCGCGTCAACCATGCGGGCGAAATCGCGGCGCAGGCGCTCTACCACGGCCAGGCCATGGTCGCGCGCTCCGAAGCCACCCGCAGGATGCTGCTCGACGCCGCGCGCGAGGAAACCGACCATCTCGCCTGGTGCGAGAGCCGCCTCAAGGAGCTCGATTCCCGCCCCAGCCTGCTCAACCCGCTGTGGTACGCAGGCTCCTTCTTCATCGGTGCACTGGCCGCCCTCGCCGGCGACCGCGCCAGCCTCGGGTTCGTGGTGGAGACGGAACGGCAGGTCGAGGGGCATCTCGATGAGCATCTCGGCCGCCTGCCGCCGACGGACCAGCGCAGCCGCGCAATCGTGCAACAGATGCGCGCCGACGAGGCCGCGCACGGCGCCAATGCCAGGGCTGCCGGCGGAATGGAGCTGCCAGGTCCCGTCCGCGCTCTCATGCGCCACACCGCCCGTGTCATGACCGGCACGGCCTACTGGCTTTGATCATTACGCGCGCATGACGGCAACCCTGCGCCCCGGAAAAACGCGCTGCTCTGGTTTTCGCTGCACCGCGTGCGGTACGCTTGCGGCCAGCGGGGGCCCCCTATAAACACACTCTCTCAATCATGACCACACAAATTCGGGGAGCGGGTATGGAAGAGAACGTCAAGCCGTTGAGCGACATCCCGGCGATCAACCGGTTCTTGAGCTATTGCCGCATCCGCACCGTACCGTCGAAGACGGTCGTCATCCATGCGGGTGACCTTCCGGACGTCCTTTATTACATCATCAGCGGCTCCGTCGAGGTGATGATTGAGGACGAAGAAGGCAACGAGATGGTGCTCGCCTACCTGAACCGGGGGCAGTTCTTCGGTGAGATGGGCCTCTTCTTCAGTGACCAGCCGACGCGTAGCGCCTGGGTGCGCACCCGCAATCAGTGCGAGCTGGCCGAGATGACCTATCCGCGCTTCCGGCAGATCGCCGCCGAGAGCCCCGGCCTGATCTTCGAGCTCGCCACCCAGCTGGCCACCCGGCTGGATCGCACCAACCGCAAGCTGGGCGATCTTGCCTTCGTGGACGTCACCGGCCGTGTGGCGCACGCCATCAACAATCTTTGCGAGGAGCCGGATGCGATGACGCATCCCGAGGGCATGCAGATCAAGGTCAGCCGACAGGAGCTCTCGCGCCTGGTCGGCTGCTCGCGCGAGATGGCGGGCCGGGTGCTCAAGGTGCTGGAGGATCAGGGACTGTTGCGCGCCACGGGCAAGACCATCGTGGTCTTCAATGCGCGGCCGAAGATGAAGACCCGACCGGTCATCGTGCCGGCCAAGCCGATGGCGAAGAGCCCCGCTCCGCCGCCGCTCGATGATGAGGACGACGAAGACGACGAAGACTGAGTGAATCTGCGCGACCTGAAGGTGCCCGAGCAGCAATAGGTTGCCGCACCCGGACGCCGACCTCCGGGGGCCGCCGGCCGTCCCTAGCTGGAGTGCTCCCGGAATCCGATCTGCGCCCGCATTGCCTTGATCGTCGCGGCGTAATCCTTACTGCCGAAGATCGCCGATCCCGCCACGAAGGTATCCGCGCCCGCGCGCGCGACTGCCCCAATGTTGTCCACCTTGACGCCTCCGTCTATCTCTAGGCGCACGTCGCGTCCGCTGGCGTCGATGCGGCGGCGCGCATCGGCCAGCTTGCGTAGTGCGGCCGGGATGAACTTCTGGCCGCCGAAGCCGGGGTTGACCGACATGATGAGCACGAGGTCGAGCTTCTCCAGCGTGTAATCCAGGTAGTCGAGCGGAGTCGCCGGGTTGAATACCAGGCCGGGACGACAGCCCTGCTCGCGGATGTGCTCGATGGTGCGGTCGATGTGCTCCGTCGCTTCGGGATGGAACGAGATGTAGCTGGCCCCGGCGGCCGCGAAATCCGGAATGATCCGATCCACGGGGCTGATCATCAGATGCACATCGATCGGTGCCGTCACCCCGTACTTGCGCAACGCTTCGCAGACCATCGGGCCAATCGTGAGATTCGGCACGTAATGATTGTCCATCACGTCGAAGTGGATGATATCCGCGCCGGCGGCCAGCACGCTGTCGACTTCCTCGCCGAGGCGCGCGAAATCGGCGGAGAGGATGGAGGGAGCGATCCAGGGGGCGGCAACCATGCGAGTCAGTGTACCCGGCGAGCGGCGCAGCGACCATAAGGTACCGCCTCCATCGAAGCACGCGCTGCCGCCGCGAGCCGATTCCGGGCTGCAAGTGCCGGATCTGGAACATCCGCGGCGGCCGACGAGAAGCCAGTGCCTCTCTGGCGGAGTCTTGTCCCGCTCCAGGCTCTGGCTCCGCTGACGCCCAGGCATGAGTGACCCTCCCCGGATTTCGGGCGGCCGGCCGGTATATAGTTGCCGGACAACCTCGTTGAATCATTCCCCGGTCGCTCGCGATGAGCGCAGACACCGATCTGCTCAAAGAAAACCAGGAGCTGCGCGAGGCCGTGCGCGCCCGCGACGAGTTCCTCGCGATCGCCGCCCACGAGCTGCGCAGCCCCATGCATGCGCTCATGCTGCAGGTCGCGAGCGCCATCGCGCTTGCCCGCCGCGGCGGCGGTGATGAGCTGTTGCACCGGCTCGATCGCATGCGTGTGGTGCTCGATCGCTACGTCAAGCGCGCGACCCTGCTCCTCGACATCTCCCGCATCAATGCCAGCAACATCGATCTTCACTTCGAGGAGCTCGATATAGCCGAGGTCGTGCGCGAAACCGTGGAGACCTACGCCGTCGAGGCGGCGTTCCATCGGGTCGACATCCAGCTGAGCGCGCCGGCCGGCCTGCACGGCCGCTGGGACCGGCTTGCGATCGAGCAGATCGTCGGCAACATCGTCTCCAACGCCATCAAGTATGGCGATGGCAAGCCGGTGCACGTCAGCCTGGGGAGCGACGGAGACGGCGTACGGCTCGAGGTGAAGGATCACGGCATCGGTATTTCGGCCGAGCACCAGGCGCGCATCTTCGGGCGCTTCGAGCAGGTCATCACCGGACAGCACCGCACCGGCTTCGGGGTAGGCCTGTGGCTTGCGCGTGCTTTGATAGAGGCGCATCGAGGCTCGATCGCCGTGCACAGTGCCCCGGGTCACGGCACCGCGTTCACGGTCTGGCTGCCGCTCGATGCAACTTTGGCTCCCGCGGAAGCGAAATGACACAGCACGGCACCGGCCTCGAGCTCGAACGGGTCCCCACCGGCATCGCCGGTCTGGACCGGATCCTGTGCGGCGGATTGTTGCGCGGCGGGGTCTACATCATCGAGGGCGTCCCGGGCACGGGCAAGACCATCCTCGCCAACCAGATCTGCTTCGACCATGTGGCCGCGGGCGGCCGGGTGGCGTTCGTCACCGTGCTCGCGGAGTCGCACACCCGCATGCTGCAGCACCTGCAGCCGATGACCTTCTACCATGAGGATGCGATCCCGGACCGCCTCTACTATGTCAGCGCCTTTCGCATTCTCGAACACGAGGGCTTGAAGGGCATCGTCGATCTTCTGCGCCGGGAGATCAAAGGCCACCAGGCGACTCTGGTCGTGCTCGACGGCTTCGGGACCACCGAGGAATCGGCATCCTCGCCGCGCGAGTTCAAGAAGTTCGTGCACGAGATCCAGAGCCACGCCGCGGCGCTCGATTGCACCGTTCTCCTGCTGACCAACGGCAGCGAGCGCGAAGTCAGCCCCGAGTACACCATGGTCGATGGAATGATCCAACTCGCGGACACGCTGTACGACCAGCGCACCGAACGCACCCTGCAGGTCGCCAAGTTCCGTGGCAGCGATTTTCTTCCCGGCCGGCACTCCTTCCGGATCACGTGCCAGGGTCTGGAGATCTTTCCGCGGGTGGAGGCGGCGTTCGCCCTGCCCACCGTACGCAACGAATATTCACCGCACCGGCAGTCGAGCGGCATAGCCAGCCTCGATGCGATCCTGGGCGGCGGCCTGCTCGCCGAGACATCGATCGGAATCTATGGCCCGACCGGAATCGGCAAGACGACCCTGGGTCTGCAGTATCTGGCACGCTCGAGCGCGGCGGAGCTGGGGACATTCTTCGGCTTCTTCGAGTCTCCGGAGCGGCTGCGCGCGCGGGCGCAGACGCTCGGTGTCGACCTGCGGGGACTCGAGCGGCAGGGCGCGGTGGAGTTGATCTGGTACCCGCAGGGCGAGCACACTCTCGATGAGCTCGGCCATCAAATCATCGAGGCGGTGCGCCGCCGCGGCGTGAAGCGGCTGTTCATCGACGGCTATACCGGTCTGGCCGAGTCGGCGACCAATCCGGAGCGCATGACTCGTTTCGTCTCGACGCTCGGTAACGAGCTGCGCGCCCTGAAGGCAACCGTGTTGATAAGCATGGAAAGCCGCAACATTCTCGGCACCGCCGCGGAGCTGCCGAGCAAGGGCATGTCCTCGCTGCTCGAAGGCCTCATCCTCTTGCGCTATACGGAGCTCGAAGGCCGCATCAGGCGAGTCGTGTCGGTCACCAAGATCCGCGACAGCGGCTTCGATCCCCAGCTGCGGGAGTTCGAGATCACCGAGCGCGGCATCGAGATCGGCGAGCCCATGCACGGTATCGAAGCAGCCTTGAGCGGCTTCGCGCGCGAGCCACGAGTCGTGCAGCCGCACGATCGCTCGCAAGGAAGACTCCGGGAGGACTAGGAGTGAGGACCGTCCTCGTCGTCGACGACGAATTCGGCACGGTCGAGGTGCTGGTCGCCGCGCTGGAGGACGCAGGCTACCGGACGCTGACCGCTGCGAACGGGCGCCGCGCGCTCGAGAGGCTCGAGGAGAACAAGCCGGACCTCGTCCTATCGGACTTCATGATGCCGTTGATGGACGGCGCCGCATTGGTCGCGGCGATGCGGGCCGCTCCCGCGTTTCGGGACATCCCGGTCATCATGATGAGCGCCGCGCCGGAAGCGGCGCTGCGCAAGCATCTGGACGGGTACGAGGCGTTCCTGCGCAAGCCCTTCCGCGTGCCCGCGCTGCTCGCAATGATCGCAGCGATCTTCGCCCGCAGAGCTGACCCGCCGCAGAGCTGACGCGCCGCTCCTCACCCCCACCGGGGCTGCTCGTCCAGCCCGATCCCGAGCGCGGTTTTGGCCACGACCTCGCGGGTGAGGAAGCGGATCAGTCCCCGGCGATCGTCATCTCCCCGATGAGCGCCGAGCCGCAGAGGATCCCGCCGCGCGTATCGACATCGCTGCCGACGGCGACGATGTTGCGGTAGATATCGCGCAGATTGCCGGCGATCGTGATCTCGTGCACCGGGTAGGCCACTGCGCCGTCCTCGACCCAGAAGCCGCTTGCGCCGCGCGAGTAGTCGCCGGTCACACCGTTGACTCCCTGCCCCATCAGCTCCGTCACCAGCAGGCCCGATCCCATGCGGCGCAGCAGCGCCTCGTATCCCGGGGACTCGCCCGAGTCGGCCACGATGAGGTTGTGAATGCCGCCGGCATTGCCCGTGGTGGTGAGGCCGAGCCGCCGCGCCGAATAGCTGCCCAACACATAACCTTGGAGTATCCCGTTCTGCACCAGCTCGCGGTCGCGCGTGGCGGCGCCCTCGTCGTCGAACGGGGCGCTCGCCAGCCCCTTGAGAAGGTGCGGGCGCTCCCGGATCTGCAGGAAAGACGGGAAAACCTGCTGACCGGCGGCATCGAGGAGGAACGAGGCCTTGCGGTACTGGCTCGGGCCGCGGATCGCGCCGATGAAGTGCCGGTAGAGGCCGCGCGCCATGTCGGGAGAGAAAAGAACCGCGGCCTTGCGCGTGGTGAGCTTGCGCGCGCCGAGCCTCGCCAGCGCCCGCCGCCCTGCGGTCGCTCCCACCGACTGCGCCTCATCGAGGTCGGCGGGATCCCGCGCCGTGGTGAACCAGTAATCCCGCTGCATCTGCTCGCCTTCCTGCGCGATGAGCGAGCAACTCACGGAATGGCTCGTTGCGGAATAGCCCGCGAGAAACCCGAGCGAATTGCCGTAGACCCCCGTGTGCCGCTGGCTGCTCACCGAGCCGCCCTCGGAGTTGGCGATGCGCGGATCGACGGCCCGGCCCGCCTGCTCACAGCGGCGGGCGATATCGATGGCCTCCTCCGCGGCGAGGCCCCAGGGATGATCGAGGTCCAGATCCGGTATGTCGCGCGCCAGGTATTGCGGCTCGACCAGGCCGGCATACGGGTCCTCGGCCGTGAAGCGGGCGATGGCGCAGGCCTTCGCCACGGTGGCACTGACTGCCTCCCTGCCCAGATCGGCGGTACTCGCCGATCCCTTGCGCTTGCCGAAGTACACCGTCACGGCCAGGCCGCGGTCGCGCTGGTACTCGATGGTATCCACCTCCCCGAGCCGCACGGTGGTACCGAGTCCCTGGCTGAGACTGGCGTCGGCCTCATACTGCGAGGCTCCCTGCCGGCGGGCCTCTTGCAGCGCGAAAGCGACGATGTCGTTGAGCAATGATGAAGAGTCCGTCGCCGCGACAGCCTGTGGCATGCGTGTTCCGCTCGCTTTTGGGGAAAATGGGGCAGAATCCGGATTCTAGCAGCCGCAAGACCCGAGCCGTTCGAGCCACCCTGATCGCCCCCATGCCAGAGCACCACCCCCAGCCGCAGGAGCAGGAGCAACCCGAGCGCCCGAGCAAGAGCGAGCGCAAGCGGGTCGCCCACGCCGCCCAGGGCCTCGGCGAGGCCCTCATTGCGCTGCGCGATGCCGAGCTCGATGCCCTCGCTCTGCCGGAGCGGCTGAGCGAGGCCATCCGCGCGGCGCGCCACATCAAGAGCCGCGCCGGCGGGGCGCGCCAGCGCCAGTACATCGGCAAGCTCATGCGGGAGATCGATCTTGAGCCCATCCGCGCGGCGCTGGCCTCGCGCAGCGAGCGCGACGCGATCGAGACACAGCTTTTCAAGCGGGCGGAGCGCTGGCGGGAGCGCCTCATCCTGGAGGGCGAGGCCGCGCTCGAGGAACTCGCCCAGCTGCGGCCCGGCCTCGACCGGCTCGAATGGTCCCGCCGCATCGCCGCCGCGCACCGCGAGCGCAGCACGGGCGTGGTGCGGCCGGGGACCGTGGGAGCCGCCGGCCGGGAGATGTTCAGGGCACTGCGCGCGCTGCTGGACAACGGCAGCAGCTCGAAAGCAAGCGGGTAAGCCGGCGAAGTCGCGCTAGCAGGGCACGCCGCAGGACGTGCCCGGCAACCGCCGTAGGCTGTTTCGAGCCAATAAACTAGAATGCGGCGATGCAAGCGCTCGTCGGCATCATCATGGGCTCCACTTCCGACTGGGAGACCCTGCGCGCCGCCGCCGAGACGCTGGAAAAGCTCTCCGTGGCGCACGAGGTTCGGGTCGTCTCCGCCCATCGCACGCCGGATCTGCTCTTCGAGTACGCCTCGAGCGCGCGCGCGCGCGGACTCGAGGTGATCATCGCTGGCGCGGGCGGGGCGGCCCACCTGCCCGGCATGACTGCGGCCAAGACCAGCCTCCCGGTCCTGGGAGTGCCCGTGCAGTCCAAGGCGCTGGGCGGCCTCGACTCGTTGCTCTCCATGGTGCAGATGCCCGCCGGAGTACCGGTCGCCACCTTCGCGATCGGCGCCGCGGGGGCCACCAACGCCGCACTCTGCGCCGCGGCCATCCTCGCCAACAGGCATCCGGCCGTTGCGGAGGCTCTCGAGGCGTTCCGCGACAGGCAGACTGCCGGGGTGCTCGCCAACCCCGATCCGCGCGCGCCGCCGCGCTCATGACCGTAGGTATCGTGGGAGCCGGCCAGCTCGGCCGGATGCTCGCCTTGGCCGGCTATCCCCTCGGCCTCGATTTCCTGTTTCTCGATCCGGCGCGCGATGCGCCCGCGGGCCACATCGCGCCGGCGCTGCACGGCCCGTTCACCGAGCCGAAGCTGTTGCGCCGGCTGGCGCGCGAGTGCGAGGTGCTGACCTTCGATTGGGAGAACATCTCCGTCGAGGCGCTGCGCACGCACGCCGCGGCGGCCCACGGTGCCCGCATCTGTCCGCCCATCGCGGCGCTCGCCGCCGCCCAGGATCGTGTTTCCGAGAAGCGGCTGTTCGAGCGGCTCGGCATCCCGACGACGCGCTGGCGGGCTGTCGGCTCGCGCTCGCAACTCGAGCGGGCGCTGCGCGAAATCGGTGTTCCCGGGGTCCTCAAGACCCGGCGGCTGGGGTATGACGGCAAGGGACAGGTCAGGGTAAGAGCTGCGGAGGATGCGCACCGCGGCTGGGAAGAGCTCGGCAAGGTGCCCCTCATCTACGAGGAGTGGGTACCGTTCGATTGCGAGGTGTCGATCATCGGAGCGCGCAGCCTGCGCGGCGCGATCGCCATCTACCCCCTGAACGGCAACGTGCATTCGCAGGGGATCCTGCGGTTGACGCGCGCCCCGTATGGGCCGCCGGGCTGGCAGCGCACCGCCGCACGCCACCTGCGGCGCTGTCTCGAGCACTTCCGTTATGTTGGCGTGCTCACGGTGGAGTTCTTCGTCCGTGATGGACGCCTGATCGCCAACGAGATGGCTCCCCGCGTACATAACTCCGGACACTGGACCATCGAAGGCTGCGCGACCAGCCAGTTCGAGAATCATCTACGCGCCATCCTCGATCTGCCGCTCGGCTCGACGCGTCCCCTGGGCTTCAGCGCGATGGTGAATCTGATCGGCGACATCCCGCCGCGCGAGCGCCTGCTCGCGCACGAGGGATTGCACCTGCACGATTATGGCAAGCAGCCGCGGCCGGGACGCAAGGTGGGGCATTGCACCGTGGTGGAGCCTACGGCCGACCGGCGGGACCGGCAGGCACGGCGGTTGCTTGCCGGGCTGGCTCCCGGATTACGCATCCCGTAAGATAGCGGCGGAACGAGCCCGGCCAGCGCGGGTCGAAACTGCCAACGGCGTGCGGCTCCTCCGTCGGCAACAGCAGACAACCATGTATCTCGACCCGTTCAAACTCAAAGAGCTGCCGTTCCGACTGAGCCCGGACCCTCAGTTCCTCTACCTGTCGAAGCAGCACGCCCGCGCCAAGGCGTACATGGAATCGACGATCTGGTTCACCGACGGCTTCGTGGTGATCACCGGGGAGATCGGCGCCGGCAAGACCACCCTGATCGAGTCCTTCCTCAAGGAGATCCAGTCGGACGTCGTGGTGGCGCAGATCAACCAGACGCAGGTATCGGCGGTCGACTTCCTGCAGGCCATCCTGGTGCAGTTCGGCTTCTCGCCCTTCAAGATGAAGAAGGGCGAGATCATCGCGACACTCAACAATTTCCTGATCGAGCAGTATGCCGCCGGGCGCAAGGTGCTGCTTATCGTCGATGAGGCGCAAAACCTCTCGCCGCGGGTATTGGAGGAGATCCGCCTCCTCTCCGGGGTGGAGACCACCAAGGAGAAGGTGCTGCGCATCATTCTCGCCGGCCAGCCGGAGCTCAACGCGAAGCTCGATGCGCCGGAGCTGGTGCAGCTCACGCAGCGCGTGCGCCTGCGCTTCCACCTCACCGCGCTCTCCCAGAGCGAAACCCGTAGCTACATCCAGCATCGCCTGGAAGTCGCCGGCGCCGGCGACCGGCAGATCTTCGCCGAGGAGACATTCCCGGAGATCTACCGCTTCACCGGCGGAGTGCCGCGGCTGGTCAATACACTGTGCGATACCGCGATGATGGCGGCCTACACGGCCGATCGCGGTTTGGTCACGCCCGCCGACATCGAGAGCGCCGTGGGCGAGCTGCAATGGGTGGAATTCGCGGCGCGCACCCAGCAGCAGATCCGCGCCGCCACGGAGCTGGCGCTGCCCCGCATGCGCGGCATCGACCCGGCGTTGCCGCCCCTGGGAAGGCTGCTGGTCGCGACCGATGGACGGACGGTGCAGGAAATCAGCCTGACGCAGGGCAGGGTCATCGTCGGCCGCACGGCCGACAACGACCTGCAGATCGACAGCCGATTCGTCAGCCGCCACCACTGCCAGATCACGACCTCCGCCAACTCGTGCATGATCGAGGACCTCAACAGCACGAACGGCATCTACGTCAAATCGCGGCGGGTTCGCCGGCATTACCTCAATGACGGCGACGTGGTGCTCATCGGCAAGCACGAGCTGATCTACGTCGATGAACGCCTGGCGCGCACTCGCAGCAACCTGAACGACACGGTACCCGGCATCCCGGTCCTGCAGCACGCCGCAGGCATGGAGGACGGAGTCGACGGCAGGGAGGAAGAGGAGGAGGAACTCGGGCTGGAGGCGACCCGGGATCAGTCCTGATCCCGGCGCTGGCCGATGTCGGCCTGGTCGTACTGAGAGCGCAGCTCGCGGTAATCCCGGCGCCGCAGCAGCACCACCACGCCGCCCAGGAGGGCCGCCAGCCCGGCGAGCCCCGTCAGCAGCCCCATCGCGCGTGAATCGCCGATGAGATAGCTGGCACCCAGCGCGCCGAGCCCCGCGCCGATGTAGATCCAGGGCAGGCCTTCATACACGGGGCGGGACAGGTGCATGACGCTCACCATACTCCGATCGCGCGCCCGGAGCACTTGCCGGGGGATTATGTCATCTATTCAGCGGGGGAATGCCTTTCGAAGCGAGGCCCCGGGGCGCTGAACTATCAGAGCTCGCGAACAATGTGGGCTACGCCGTGCCCCCGACCGTCAGGCTCTCGATCTTGAGGGTCGGCTGCCCCACCCCCACGGGGACGCTCTGCCCATCCTTGCCGCACGTCCCAACTCCATCATCCAACTTCAGGTCATTGCCGACCATGGTGACACGCGTCAACACGTCCGGGCCATTGCCGATGAGGGTGGCCCCTTTCAGCGGCGCGCCGATGCGGCCGTTCTCGATGGCATACGCCTCGCTCGCGGAGAATACGAACTTGCCGGAGGTGATATCCACCTGTCCGCCGCCGAAGTTGACCGCGTAGATGCCGCGCGACACCGAGCGGATGATGTCCTGCGGATCGTGCGGCCCGGGCCGCATGTAGGTGTTGGTCATCCGTGGCAGCGTCATGTGGGCGAAGGACTCGCGCCGGCCATTGCCGGTGGCGCGGGTCCCCATCAGGCGGGCGTTGAGCCGGTCCTGCATGTAGCCGCGCAACACGCCGTTCTCGATCAGCGTGGTGCACTGGGTCGGGGTGCCCTCATCGTCGATGTTGAGCGAGCCGCGGCGCTGCGCCAGCGTGCCATCGTCGACGACGGTGCATTCGGGGGCGGCGACGCGCTCGCCGATGCGGTTGGCGAATGCGGAGGTCCCCTTGCGATTGAAATCGCCCTCCAGGCCGTGGCCGATCGCCTCGTGCAGCAGGATGCCGGGCCACCCCGGCCCGAGCACGACGGTCATGGGACCCGCGGGCGCGGGCACCGCCTCGAGATTCACCAGCGCCTGGCGTGCGGCCTCGCGCGCCAGGGCGAGCGGGCGATCGCCGGCGACCAGCTCCGCGAGCGAGTAGCGGCCACCGGCGCCGCAGTAGCCCTGCTCGCGACGCCCGTTCTGCTCGACCAGGACGGAGACGTTGAAACGCACAAGCGGCCTCACGTCCGCCGCCAGCTCGCCATCGCTCGTAGCGATCAGAACGACCTCGTGCACGGCGGTCACGCTCGCGCTGACATGCACGATGCGCGGGTCGATCTTGCGCGTCTCGCGGTCGACCCGCTCCAGCCATGCGACCTTGTCCTGGTCGCTGAGCGAGGCGACCGGGTCGGCCGGCAGATACAGCCGATGGCCCGCCTGCGGGCGCCAGGCGCTGACGCGCCGGTCGCCGCCGTGCATCGCGATGGCGCGCGCGGCACGGGAGGCCTCCTGCAGCGCCGGCAGGATGATCTCGTCGGAATAGGCGAAGCCGGTCTTCTCTCCGGCAAGCGCGCGGACGCCGACTCCCTGCTCGATGCTCGCGCTCCCATCCTTCACGATGCCATCCTCGAGCGACCATGACTCCTGCCGGGCTAGCTGGAAATACAGGTCCGCGAAGTCGACCGAGTGGGTGAACACCTCGCCGAAGATGCGGTCGAGGCGCCCGTCATCGAGCCCGCTCGGCTTCAGGATGAGATCGCGCGCGAGTGCCAGCGGATCGGCGGCGGAGTGCGCCGTGTCGGTCACGATTGAGCTCTTGCCAATGTCCATGGTTGTCATATCAGTTGAATACGCGGTGGGTGAGCGAGGGAAAGCTGCGGCGGTCGCGCCGCTGCTGCTCGAGATCGATGTCGGCCGTGACGCAGCCGCGGCCGCGCGGCAGCCGCTCGAGCACGCGGCCCCAGTGATCGACGATCATGCTGTCGCCGTAGGTCTCGCGCCCGTTCGCATGGAATCCCGACTGCGCCGGGGCGATCAACCCGCAGAGGTTCTCGATCGCGCGCGCCCGCAGCAGGATCTCCCAGTGGGCCCGGCCCGTCGGCTCGGTGAACGCGGAGGGTACGGTGAGGAGCTCCGCACCCGCCGCGCTCAGCTTGCGAAAGAGCTCCGGAAAGCGCACGTCGTAGCATACGGACAGCCCGAGGCGCCCCACCGGCGTCTCCACGACGACGGGGCTGGAGCCGGGCGCCACATTCGCCGACTCGCGGTAGCTCTCGGCTCGCTCCGGCACCTGGATATCGAACAGGTGGATCTTGTCGTAGCGGGCCCGGCGCTCGCCGGCGCGGTCATAGACCAGGCATGCGGCTGCGACCCGGCCATCGCCGGGGGCGTGCAGCGGTACCGTGCCGCCCACGATCCAGATGCCCAGCCGCCGCGCGCTGTCCGCCAGAAAATCCTGGACGGGGCCGTGGCCGTCGTCCTCGGCGAGGCGCCGCTTGTCACCATCGGAGAGGCCCATGAAGGAGAAGTTCTCCGGCAGCGCCGCAAGTTGCGCGCCGCTGCCTGCCGCCTCTTCCAGGAGGCTGAGCGCTGTGCGCAGATTGGCCGATACGTCCGGGCTGGACGTCATCTGGATGGCGGAGACCAGGGGCATGCCCGCGTACTATGGGGATCCAGCAGGCCGCCCGCAATGGGTGAGCGCGGCTGCCTTGGTCGAGGGCACGCCATGTGTCCTCGACCCGCGCGAACGCCCAGCCACGGAGGGCTGGCCGCAGGGCCGGCCGCCATGGACCGCCGGCAGCACTGCCCCCTTACGCGCGCACGATGTCGAACTGATCAACCCCGTAAAGCCGCTCCACCTGCAGCCGGATGGGCAATCCAACCTGAGCCGCGAGTTCCCCCAGGGTGGCCGACTCGGCGTCGAGCAATCGCTCCACCACATCCGCGTGAGCCAGGACCAGGAGCTCGCGGCCCGGCAGGCTCGAGCCCTGCCGCAGGACTTCGCGGAAGATCTCGTTGCACACCGTTTCCGGTGTCTTCACGAAGCCGCGCCCCTCGCAGGAGCGGCACGGCTCGCACAGCAGGTGCTCCAGGCTCTCGCGCGTGCGCTTGCGGGTCATCTCCACCAGGCCGAGAGGCGAGAGGCTCACGATATGCGCCTGCGCACGATCCCCCGCGAGCGAATGCTCGAGCGCGGCCAGCACCTGCCGGCGGTGCGACTCCTCGTGCATGTCGATGAAGTCGATGATGATGATGCCGCCGAGATTGCGCAGCCGCAGCTGCCGCCCGATGCTGGCCGCCGCCTCCAGGTTGGTGCGGAAAGTGGTCTCCTCCAGGTTGTGGTGGCCCACGTAGCCGCCGGTGTTGACGTCGATGGTGGTCATCGCCTCGCGCTGGTCGATGACCAGATGACCGCCCGACTTGAGCGGCACCCTGCGCTCCAGGCTCCTGGCGATTTCGTCCTCGATGCCGTGCAGATCGAAAAGCGGACGGCCGCCGCAATATAGCTCGACCCGTGCCGCGGTCGCGGGCATGAACTGCGCCGCGAAGGCGCTCATGCGGGCATGCTCCGCCGGCGAATCGACCAACAGCCGCGCAACGCCGCGCGAAAGCTCATCCCGCAGCAGGCGCAGCGGCAGCGGCAGATCCTCGTGCACCAGCGTGCCCGCGGCAGCCCGCAGCGCACGCGTGCGCACGTGCTGCCAGAGCTTGCGCAGATACTCCATGTCCTCCCGCAGGCTGTCGACACTTGCCCCCTGAGCCGCGGTGCGCAGGATGTAGCCGCCGTCAGCGTCGGGACCGCGCAGCTGCGCAACCGCGGCCTTCAGGCGCTGTCGCTCCGCCTCATCGTCGATCCTCGCCGATACGCCGATGCCGTCGCCCCGGGGCAGGTACACCAGGAAACGCGCCGGCAGCGTGATATAGGTCGTCAGGCGCGCACCCTTGCTGCCGATCGCGTCCTTGATCACCTGCACGAGGATGTCGTCGCCGGGGTTGAGGAGCCGCCGCACGTCGTCGATGCGTGGCGCACCCAGCGGCATCAGCCCGACGACGGTCTCATCGGGCGGCGGGGTCACGATGTCCGCGGCATGCAGAAAGGCGGTGCGCTCCAGCCCAATGTCGATGAACGCCGCCTGCATCCCGGGTAAGACCCGCATCACGCGGCCCTGATAGAGATTGCTGACGAGACCGCGGCGGCTGCGGCGCTCGACGTACAGCTCCTGCACGACGCCCTCCTCCACCAGCGCGGCCCGGGTCTCGCCCGGCCCCACGTTGACCAGGATCTCGACACTCAAGGCGCCGTTCCTTTCCAACAGTGGATGCCGGCATCGCGCAGCAGCTGTGCCGTCTCGAGAAGCGGCAGCCCCATGACACCGGAATAGCTGCCGCTCAGGGCCGCGACGAACACGGCGCCATAACCCTGGATGGCATAGCCCCCCGCCTTGTCGCGTGGCTCGCCGGTCTCCCAGTAGGCCTCCATCTCCGCACGGCCGATGTCGCGGAAGGTGACGGAGCTGCAGTTGATGCGCAGCGCGACACCCCGACTGGTCGCAAGAGCGACGGCGGTCAACACCTGATGCGTCCTGCCGGCGAGCGCCGCCAACATGGCGAGCCCGTCGGCGCGGTCTGCAGGCTTGCCGTAGACCGCTCCCTCGACGACCACGGTGGTGTCCGCAGCCAATACCGGCAGGGGCTCGGCGCGCTCCAGCACCGCAGTCGCCTTGAGGCGCGCCAGGCGCGCGACGTAGTCCGGGGGAGACTCGCCCGGCAGGAGCCGCTCATCCACGTGCGCAGCGACAACAGTGTGCGGTACGCCGATCTGCGCCAGCAGCTCACGCCGCCGCGGCGACATGGAAGCGAGGCAGATCACGGACTCTTCTGCGGCAATACGCGTCACGGATGTCAGTCGCGATGATATGGATGGTGGGTCATTATGCTGATCGCGCGATAAACTTGCTCCACCAACACGACCCGTACCAGCGCATGTGGCAACGTGAGGCGCGACAGGGAGAGGGACATGTCGCTGCGCTGCAGAACCTCCGCCGCGAGTCCGTCGGGACCGCCTATGAGAAACGCCAGGTCGCGGCCCTCGCGCATCCTGCCGCCGAGCCAGTCGGCGAGCTCCCGCGTGCTCATCTGCGTGCCGCGCTCGTCCAGCGCCACCACCCACTCGTCGGGCCGCAGGGCTGCCATCAACTTGCGGGCCTCGAAGTCGATGGCCTTGCGCGGGCTCTGGCCGGCGCTGCGCGGCCCCGGCTCGATCTCGAGCAATGTAAGGTTCAGACGCACGCCGCGGGTCCCACCGCGGCTGCCGAGACGACGCGTGTAATCATCGTAGGCTTCGCGCACCCATGGCGGCGGGCGGGTGCCCACCGCTACCACTCTCGCCCGCACTTGCTCTACGAGTGCTGCGCCGCGTGCGGCCCGTCACCCGCGCTGTCGTGCATCGCTACGCCGGAGTCCCAGAGACGCTCCAGCCCGTAAAACTCGCGAACACGGGGCAGCATCACGTGCACTACGACATCCTGCAGGTCCACCAGCACCCACTCCCCTTCCCGCTCTCCCTCCGTACCGAGCGGTCGAAAGCCGTTTCTCTTGGCCTGCTCGATCACGTGATCGGCAATGGAGCGCACGTGGCGGTCGGAGGTGCCGGAGGCGACGATCAGGGTGTCGGCGATATCGGTCAGTCCGCGGACATCCAGCATCTTGATGCTCACGGCTTTCATGTCTTCCAGGGCGGAGGTGACGGTCTGGAGGAGAGTCGGCGCGCTGCAGGGCGGGGACGCCGGACTGCGAGGCGGGGAGGCGGCTCGTGTGGACCTGGTGGCCTGCGCGGGAGCGCCGCGGCGCCGGATTGTGCGGGTGGTCATGTGAGGAAGGGGTGCTCCTTTATGCGCAGCGCGCCGATTGAGAACCGAATGTTCACTGCCTGCCGGAAGCATAGCACTGAGTCTCGCGTAGGATGTATCGCACTTTATCGGGCACGAGATAGCGCGGGTCGCGGCCCGACACGACCAGCTGACGCAGGTCCGTGGAGGAGATCTCGAGCTGTGTCACGGCATGGACATAGATTCGGCCTGCAATCTTCTCGTGCAGATCCCGGACGGTGCCGGTGCCGTGGTCCACCATGACCTCTCCCAGCGGTCCCATGGTCGGCGCCTTCCAACCCGGCCGGTGCGCGACCACGATGTGTGCCAGACCCAGCAGATCGCGCCAGCGATGCCAGTTGGGCAAGCCGAGGAACGCGTCCATGCCCAGCAGCAAGCAGAGCGATCGGTCCGGATACTCTGTCCGCAGCTCCGTCAGGGTATCAACGGAATAAGAAACACCGCTCCGGCGGATCTCCCGGTCATCGACCACGAACGCCGGCTCATCGGCCACAGCGGCCTGCACCATGCGCAACCGCAGGTCCGCGCTGGCCAGCGGCTGGTCGCGATGCGGCGGGCTGCCGGTGGGCAGGAAGCGCACCTGCGCCAGGCGCAACTCCTGCCACAGCTCGAAGGCCGTGCGCAGATGACCGTAATGGATCGGATCGAACGTGCCGCCAAAGAGACCGATCGGTTGCATCGATTGTCCTACTTGAACATGGATCGCGGCGCCGGTACCGCCGGCCGGCCGCAGATGTCGGCCGCCAGCAGCGCCATCTCGTCCCAGGCGTTGCCCAGCAGCCGTCCCTTGATCATGCGATCGGCGCGGGCGGCGCGCAGAGTAAGCGCGCGAAAGGAGAGACGCGGTGCGCGGCGAACGGCCTTGTCCAGGGCCGCGGCCTGCCGCTGCCAAGCGCCGCGCGCGCGCCCTCCGGCCGGGCTCGCGGCCGCGCCCCATAGGTCCCGCAGCGCCTTGGTCAGCGCCCAGAGCACCAGAGTCTGCTCGGTACCCTCCGCGCGCAGTCCGGCCAGCACCCGCAGCGCGCGCTCCGCCTCGCCTTCCAGAACGGCCTCCGACAGCCGGAATACATCGAAGCGCGCGCTGTCGCCGACACTCGCGAGGACCGTGTCGGCTGTTATGGTTCCCTGCGGCGCCAGCAGACGCAGCTTCTCCAACTCCTGATGGGCCGCGAGCAGGTTACCCTCGGTGCGCTCGGCGAGCAGGGCGAGCGCCTCCTCGCCGATCTCGAGCCGCAGGCGCCGGCAGCGTGCCCGCAGCCAGCCGGCAAGCTTGTCAGCCGCCACCGGCCAGACCGGGATCCAGCCGCCGCGGGACTCCAGCGCCTTGAACCATTGCGTGCCCTGCCCGTCGCGATCGAGGCGCGGCGTGAGAATGACGAGCAAAGTATCCGGGTCCTCGCGCTCGAGCAGACCGAGGAGCGCATTGTTGCCCGCCACGCCGGGGCGGGCGGTGGGCAGGCGCAGCTCGAGCACGCGGCGCGATCCAAAGAGAGACAGGTTGCCCGCGGCGGCGCGCACGTCATCCCAGTCGGAGCCGCGCTCGAGGAAATGCACCTCGCGCTCGGTGAAGCCCACCGCGCGCGCGCGCGCCCGGATCGCATCGACCGCCTCCCCGGTGAGCAACGTCTCATCGCCGGAAACCAGGTAAGCCGGCAGAAGCTGGCGCTCGAGGTGCGTGACGAGGGAATCGGGGGTGAGCTTCAACGCGGCCATGCCGTAAATGCGACCAAGCGACATTATCGGGCATTCCACCGGCGCTTGCCCGGCCGCCGGGCTGGGGCTAGGCTTCTTGGCTGCGATGCCGACGCGCCCCACACTGTGCCGTAACCGCCTGATCGCGCTCGTCGCGGCGGCAGCGATGATCGTGGTCATCTGCGGCTATGGTGCGCACGATCTGGGGGCTGGGCCGAGCCACTCGTGCCATTGCGACTGGACCATGCACTTCACGGGCCTGGCCGGTTCCGCGCCCCATCCGGCCGCTCTCGTCAAGCCAGTCCTGGCCGCGTGGCTGCTGCCGGCTCCCGCGGCAGCAGCCCCACGCAGCGTCCGCAGGCTGCGCGCTCACCCCGCCCGCGGGCCGCCGCCGCCGCTCTCAATCGGCTGACAAACGGCCCGCCGTGCCCGCTGCAGGGCACGTGCATCGGCTGCGCCCCTTTCCACGGTGCAGGCCGTCTGCCGCTGCGAGTCGCGGCGGCCGGCGCTGCAATCCATTCTGCCGATACGTATGAGCTCAATCCTGAACCCGTGGCGCGGACTGCGTTGTATCGCAGGCTGCGCCGCTTTGCTCGTCGCCGGCTGTGCGGTCGGACCGAGCTTCAAGCCGCCGCCGGCATCGCCGCTGGCCGGCTACAGCGCGAAGCCGCCCGCCGCAACGGCGGCCACCCCTGGCGACTCCGCCGGCGCAGCGCAGCGCTTTCAGCCGGGGAAAGACATTCCCGCCGACTGGTGGCGGCTGTTTCATTGCCGATCGCTCGATACGCTGATCGCGGCCGCGTTGAAGAGCAACCCCAGCCTGCAGGCGGCGCAGGCAGCATTGCGGGTGGCCCGGGAAGACGTCCTGGCACAGCGTGGCGCGTATTTTCCAGCCGTCTCCGCCGGCATGGCTGCGAGCCGGCAGAAGCAGTCGGACCTGCTCGCGCCGACACCCAACTACCCGGCGGTCCCGAATGAGTTCCAGTACGACCTTTTTACCCCGGAGCTCACCATCTCGTACGTGCCCGATGTCTTCGGCCTCAGCCGGCGCACCGTCGAGTCGCTGCGGGCGCAGGAGCAGAGCGCACGGTTCCAGATGATCGCTGCATGGACGACGCTGAGCGCCAATGTAGTCGCAACCGCGGTGCAGGCCGCCTCCCTTCGCGAGCAGGTCCAGGCAACGCGTGAGCTGGTGGAGCTGCAGAAGCGCAGTCTGGCCATCCTGCAACTGCGCTTGCAGCACGGTGATGCCAGCGCACTCGATGTGGCCGCGCAGCGCTCGCAGCTCGCGCAGGCCGAAGCCACCCTGCCCGCGCTGGTGAAGCAGCTGCGGCAGGCCGAGCATGCGCTGGCGGCGCTGACCGGCCGCTTCCCGGATGAGCCTGCCACCGCGACCGTCTCCTTGAGTGACCTGCACCTGCCCGAGGATCTGCCGCTCAGCCTGCCCTCGGCGCTGGTGGCGCAGCGTCCCGATGTACGCCAGGCGCGCGCCAACCTCCATGCCGCCAGCGCCCAGATCGGCATCGCGGCCGCGCAGCGCCTGCCGAGCATCCAACTCACGGCGGACGCGGGCAGCAGCGCGCTCGCGATCTCCGAGCTGTTCGGCTCGGGCACCGGATTCTGGGGCATCGCCGCGTCCCTGACCGCTCCGGTCTTCCAGGGCGGCCAGCTGCTGCACCAGGAGCGCGCCGCCAAGGCCGCCTACGTGCAGGCCGCGCAACAGTATCGCGGCACCGTCCTCGCGGCCTTCCAGAACGTGGCGGACACACTGGCCGCCTTGCAGGAGGATGCCCAGGCGCTGCAGGCGGCGAGCGCGGCGGCGCGCGCCGCGAAGCGCACGCTCGACCTGTCGCAGCTGCAATTGCAGCACGGCTACATCGGCGTATTCGAGTTACTGGCTGCCGAGCAGGCCTATCAGCAGGCACGGATGACTCTTGCCCAGGACGAGGCCAATCGTTTCGCCGACACCGCGGCGTTGTACCAGGCGCTCGGCGGTGGTTGGTGGCACAGCGCGGGACTGAACAAACCATGATCACGAAGTCACTGCTGCGCGCCGGCCGCTCGAGCGGCGCATGGCTCACCCTCTCACTGGCATTGCTCGCAGGCTGCTCATCGGCCGCGCCCGATGCCAGCCCGCAAGCGAGCAAGCCGCAGAACGTGACCCTGACGGCCGCGCAGCGGACGAGCATTCATCTGCTCACGGTGGCGCCCACGACTTACCGCACCAGCATCACGACGACCGCGATCGTGGACTTCGATCACGACCGCTCGACGCCGGTGCTGGCGCCGTTCTCCGGGCCGGTCACGCGCGTGTTGGTCAACCTGGGTGACCATGTGGCGGCCGGCCAGGCGCTGGCCATGGTGAGCTCACCCGACTTCACGACCGCGGTCGGCGCGTATCGCAAGACGCTGATCACCGCTTCGGCGGCCGATGCGGTCGCGGTCAACGACCGCTTCCTCTACGCCCACCAGGCGATCTCGCAGCGTGAGAACGCGGACGCCCAGGCCGCGGCAGTGAGCGCCGACGCCGACCGCACCGCCGCGCTGCAGGAGCTGCTCGCGCTGCACGTCGATCAGCGGACGATCGCCGCCATTCGCGCCGGCAAGCCGCTCGTGCTCGGGCAGGGCGTGATCCGCGCGCCCATCGCAGGCACGGTGGTCGAGAAGTCCATCGCCCCGGGACAGACTCTGTCCGCCGGAACCTCGCCCTGCTTCACGGTTGCCGACACTTCCCGGATGTGGGTGATGGCGCAGGTGTTCGGTGCGGACATAGCTCGGGTACACGTTGGGGATACCGCGACGATCGACACGGGCGGGGGCGGAACGCCCCTGACGGGTACGGTCACCAGTGTCGGCGCGGTGGTCGACCCGGATACGCGCTCGGTGACCGCCCGCGTGCCGGTCGCCAATCCGGATGCTGTCCTCAAGCGACAGATGTACGTCCAGGTTCAAATCCAGTCGCGCCAACCGCATCGGGGATTGTTGATTCCGGTCGCCGCCGTGTTGCGCAACGACGAGAATTTGCCGTTCGTCTATGTTCTTGCCGCCGACGGCAGTTACGCGAGGCGATCGGTGACGCTGGGCGCACGCGTGAGTGATCGCTATCTGATACGGCAGGGGCTCCAGACCGGCGACAAGGTGGTCGTCGATGGCAGCATCTTCCTGAACTTCATCGAGACTCAATGAGCACGCAGCCCACCGCGGAAGAAGCCCGCCGCGAGGCTTCCGTGATCAACCGCATCGTCGCGTTCGCGCTCGAGCAACGCCTGCTGATCGTGCTGCTGTCGCTCGCGCTGGCAGGTGCGGGCGTATGGGCCTACGAGGTCCTGCCGATGGATGCGTACCCGGATCTCTCGCCGCCGTACGTCGAGATCATCGCGCAATGGCCGGGGCATTCGGCCGAGGAAGTGGAGCGGCTGATCACGGTACCGGTCGAACGCGCGATGAATGCGATACCGGGGCTCACGACCAAGCGCTCGATCTCGCTCTACGGCCTCTCGGATGTCACTCTGACCTTTGCGGACGGCACCACGTCCTATTTCGCACGCCAGCGCGTGTACAACCGCCTGCCCGGCATCACGCTGCCGAACGGCGTATCACCTTCACTCTCGCCCATGTCACCGCCATCGGGCCTGGTCTACCGCTACGTGCTGGAGAGCTCCGATCGCTCGCCGATGGAGCTGAAGACGATCGAGGACTGGGTGATCGGACCGCAATACCGCTCGGTGCCCGGCGTCGCCGACGACTCCGCATTCGGCGGCGGCGACATGCAGTATCAGGTAGTGCTCGATCCGGTGCGGATCGCCGCGCTCGGCCTCACCGTCACGCAGATCCAGGCCGCAATCGCCGCCAACAACAGCAATGGCGGCGGCGGCTTCTACTCGCAGGGCAGCCAGTTCTTCTACGTGCGCGGCCTCGGCCGCATCCGCACCCTGCAGGACATAGGCAACATCGTGCTCGCGGTGCACGATGGTACGCCCACTCTGGTGAAGGACGTCGCCCAGGTGAGGATCGGCATCGCGCCGCGCCTCGGCGAGTTCGGCTATATGAGCGAGAATGACGCAGTCGAAGGCGTGGTTCTCGCTCTGACGGGCAGCAAGACCCAGGATGTGTTGCAGCGGGTCGAGGCCAAGACGCAGCAGCTCAACGAGCAAATCCTGCCCAAGGACGTCAAGATCCATCCGTTCTATGACCTCACCACGCTGATCCGGCAGACCAGGGATGTCGTCATGCACAACCTGGCGATCGGCCTGGTCCTGGTCATCGTCGTGCTGGTGTTCTTTCTCTACGATCTGCGCGCCGGCCTGATCGTCGCCGTCACGATTCCGCTCGCGCTGCTGTGCGCATTCCTGCTGCTGGACCTCAAGAGCGCCTCGGCAAACCTGCTGTCGATCGGCGCCGTCGACTTCGGCATTCTCGTGGACGGCGCCATCTTCATGGTCGAGAACATCTTCCGCGAACTGGCCGCGCGCCGCGGCACCGACTATCGGATCAGAGACGCGATCCTGAGTGCGGCGGCGGAGATCGACCGTCCCCTGGTGTACTCGGTCGCCGTGATCGTCGCGAGCTTCCTGCCCATCTATTTCCTGAGTGGGCCGTCGGGGACGCTGTTCCGGCCAATGGCCGACACCATGATATTCGCGCTCATCGGCTCGCTGGTCGTGACACTCACCCTGTTGCCGGTGCTGTGCGCCGTGCTGATGCGCAAGGGAGTGCGCGAGCGGCTCAACCCGCTCTACGAAAGGGTCAAGGCCGGGTATGCGCGCGCGCTGCAAGGCTCGCAGCGCGTCCCATGGCGGGCAGTCGTGATTCCCGTGGTGCTGCTCCTGCTGGCGATCCTCATGATGCGCGGCATCGGCGCGGAGTTCATGCCCACCCTCGATGAAGGCGCCTTGTGGGTGCGCGCGACGATGCCATACACGATCTCATATCAGACGGCAGCCGGGATCTCGCCGCAGATTCGCGCGGTGCTGCGCTCGTTCCCGGTGGTGACCACCGTCACATCCGAGCTCGGCCGTCCCGACGACGGGTCCGATTCCACCGGCTTCTTCAACGACGAGTTCTTCGTCGGGCTGAAGCCGTACTCGCAATGGCACGGCCAGTACCGCGACAAGCAGGCACTGATCGCCGCGATCGATGCCAAGCTGCAGAGGTTCCCCGGCATTCAGTTCAACTACACCCAGCCGGCCGAGGACGCGGTGGACGAGGCCGAGACCGGCCTGAAGAGCGCGCTCGCCGTGAAGATCTACGGCTCGGACCTGCAGCAGCTGCAGAAGCTGGCGCGGGCCGTCAAGGCCACCATGACGCGGGTGCGCGGGATCACGGACATCACGCTGGTGCACGAGCTCGGTCAGCCCAATCTCGCGATCGACATCAACCGCGCTGCGATTGCGCGCTACGGCTTGAATGTCGATGACATCAACAATCTGATCGACGCCGCGATCGGCGGCGGTGTCGCGACGCAAGTCGTGCAGGGCGAGAAGCAGTTCGACCTGGTGGTGCGCCTGCAGCCGCGGTTCCGCAGCAACCCGCTCGAGATCGGCGACATTCCGGTCGCGACGCCCGGCGGACAGGAGGTGCCGCTCAAAGAGCTCGCGACGATCCGGGTCGAGAACGGCGCTTCCTTCATCTACCGGGAGAACGACTCGCGCTACATCGGCGTCCAATTCTCCGTCGCGGGCCGCGATCTCGCCGGCGCGGTCGGCGACGCCATCCACCAGGTCGCGCGGCAGATCAAACTGCCCCAAGGCTATCGCGTGGAATGGGGCGGCGAATATCAACAATACACAGCCTCGCGAGCGCAGATGCGGATCATCCTGCCGCTGACGGTGCTGCTGATCTTCGGGCTGCTATTCGTTCTTTACGGCAACTTCAAGTTCCCGTTGATCGTCATCATCGGCGTGCTGCTGTCGGCGCCCTTCGGCGCAGTGCTCGCCCTGTGGCTCACCGGCACCGCGTTCTCGGTATCCTCGGGCATCGGCTTCATCGTGCTGTTCGGGGTCTCGGTGCTGACCGGCGTGATCTACACCTCCTGCGTCAACGAGCTGCGCCTCGGCGGGATGGACATGGCGCAGGCCGCCCAGGAGGCCGCGGTGCTGCGCCTGCGGCCGATCATGATGACCGCGCTGGTCGCGGCGCTGGGCCTGCTGCCCGCCGCCGTCGCAACGGGCGTCGGCACCGACTCGCAGCGCCCGTTCGCGCTGGTGATCGTGGCCGGGATGATCTCACGCCTCGCGATCGGCATCTTCGTGGCGCCGGCGCTCTATCTGCTGGTGGGCCGTCCCGGAGACAGGCTGCAGGTATAGGCCCTCACAACATCACTCCGAGCCCGACGCCCGTGTAGTTGGCGAACCCGCCGAGGCTGCCGGCGACGCGCACACCCTCCTCCACGTCCACCACCAGATCCGGAGTGACCAGGTATTGCAGCCCGCCATCGGCGTCGGTACCCCAGCCCTGCAGGTAGCCGGAATGCGATTGCCCGTAGATCTCGCCAAAGAGCTGCAGCCGTGAGCTCGCTCCCCAGGTCACGACGAGATCGGGATTGAAGCTCTGGAAGCGCTGGCCGCCCGCCGCGGTGGGCGCGGTCTGGGAGGTAACGCCCATCTGCAGCGAGACCCCGAGCGGGCCACCGCCATACCCGACGATCGCATTGAGCGCACCTCCAAGTCCGTGGCTGCCGAATGTGCTGTCGCCCGAGGGAGGCGTTGCCAGGGTTTCCGCGGTCCACTGCCAGTGCTCGCTGTAGCCCAGCACGTGTTTGAAGCCGATCGTGGTCGGGCCGAAGCCGCGTACCGTCGCCGCTGCGGTGCCCGGCCCGGCAGCGACCGACTGGTATTGAAACCCGGGCGGCAGCCAGACGAGCTCTGAATTGCCCGCCAGGCCCCAGCGCAGTGCAAGGTTGGGCAGCATGTAGATCTTGCCGCCGGGCGCCGGGTACAGGTTGCCAGCGATCGCGCCCGCCTCGACGTCGAACCTCTGCGGCGGCACCACGCAGCCGGAGTCCTCGGCGGTCGGCCGATCGATCACCGCCAGAAACGCCGACGGCCCGCTGCAGGCGGGTGGCAGCTCGGCGGCATGTCCCCCCGCCCGGATGGATGCCGCCGCAAGCGCGGTGAGTGCGAGTGCACAGAATGTTCGCGGCGTGTTCAACAACCTCTCCCTGCGTCCGATCGATGATGGTGGCGCGGCGGCGCGATTGGCTCGCCGCCCTTGGGCGCCGCACTGTACCTGCTGGAATCTCGTGCCGGCGAGCGGCCCGCTGCCAATACGCGATCGAAGTCACAGCCTTTTGCGGGTAGGATTGCCACCGCCATGGCATCACCTCGATCAGGCGCGCGCCGGCGCCTTTATCCCCGCGTGAAGCCACACCGAACGGGCTTTCTGCGCGTCTCCGAAGTCCACGAGATCTACTTCGAGGAATGCGGCAATCCGCACGGCAAGCCCGCAGTGTTCCTGCATGGCGGGCCGGGCGGCGGCACCGACCCCAAGATGCGCCGCTTCTTCGATCCCGCCCGCTACCGGATCGTGCTGCTCGATCAGCGCGGCTGCGGCAGGAGTCGTCCGCACGGCAGTCTCGTGGATAACACCACCTGGCATCTGGTCGATGACATCGAGCGCCTGCGGCAGCATCTGGGCATCGATCGCTGGCTGGTGTTCGGCGGCTCGTGGGGTTCCACGCTCGCGCTTGCGTACGCCGAGACCCATCCCGAGCGTGTGACCGAGCTCGTTCTGCGGGGCATCTTCATGTTGCGGCGCTGGGAGCTCGAGTGGTTCTATCAGAACCCCGGTGGCGCCGGTGCCCTGTACCCGGACCTGTGGGAGCATTACGTCGCGCCAATCCCGGAGCCTGAGCGCACCGAGATGCTGAGCGCCTACTATGCGCGGCTGACCAGCGAGAACGCCGAGGTGCGCACGCGCGCGGCCAAAGCCTGGTCGATGTGGGAGGCCGCGACCAGCTATCTGCGCGCGGCGCCCGATTACATCGGCAGATTCGAGGAAGACCGGTACGCGGAAGCCTTCGCGCGCATCGAGTGCCACTACTTCATCAATCGCGGCTTCTGGCGCACCGACAGCCAGCTCCTCGACGACGTGCACCGCATTCGCCACATTCCGGCAGTCATAGTCCAGGGTCGTTACGACATCGTGTGTCCGATGAAGAGCGCCTGGGACCTGCACCGCGCCTGGCCCGAGGCTGACCTGCGCATCGTGGCGGACGCCGGCCACTCCGCCTTCGAGCGCGGCAACCTGCACGAACTCGTCACCGCCACCGACCGGTTTGCCCGCTGAGTTCGGGTCAGATCGGTCCCTGATATTTGCGCAGGTGCGCCGCGGCGGCCAGGAAAATCGCGCACACCGCAAGGCCAACCCACAATCCCGGACTCGCGAGGAAGGCTCCCAGGTTGGCGAGCGTAGGCGCCTGCATGGTCATGTTCTCCGGCGGCGGGAAGGGAATGGCCGCCGGTCCTCCCCCCAGCTGTGACAGCAACATGTGGCCGAACGCCGAGGTGTTGAAAACCAGCTTCTCGATGATCAGGACCGCCGCCACCGGCACACCCGCCCAGAGCAAGGCTGCGCGCCTGGCCCAGGCGGAAGCCAGCAGCAGCCAGCCGTAGAACGGCGCCCAATAGAGCGCGTGCATGGTCACCAAGTGATAGAGCATAGCCGCCCACATGGGCAGCACCGGAATCTGTGCCCAGAGCGCCTCCACACCGATGCCCCTGCCGAGCAGCACGGCACTGCCGGCCAGCAACATGATGATCTGCGTGGCCACGATGGTCGCAAAGGTGATCAGGGGCAGGAGGACGATCGGGATACATGCCTTGGCGATCACCGCCGTGGTGTTGGAAACCGGCAGCGATTTCCAGAACAGAATGCTGCGATCCGAGCGTTCTCCGTGCAGAGCCGCGAGACAGTAGATCACCGCGACGACCACATACGTCAGCATCAAGGCCGCTGAGGCAAAATCGAACGGCTCCTCGAGCTGGTGGGCCAACGAATGGGCCGTCAATTGCGCATTCAGTGGCAGCGGAAATGGGAACCGGGACGCCGCGATCACGAACCCGACCAGGAACACGGCGGCGACGATGAGCGGTGCGATGTAGAGCCAGCGGTGCTCCCACAGCTCGCGCAGCACCGACCAGTACACGAGTCGCGTGGCCGACAGGGTTGCCGGTCCGGAGGCATGCGACCCGCCCGCCTGCGCGCCGGAGACCGGCTCGGGAGAATCCGGCATGATGGTTGACTCCGTGCCGCTCATTTCCGGGATCCCCCCGCCTGCCCGTCATTGGGCGCGCTACCGATCACGGCCACGAAGAGGTCCGCGATTCCCGGTGTACGCACATCGCCGAGCTGTTCCAGTTGCCGGCGGTCCGCCCGATCGAAGAGCAGGGTGCTGCGGCCGAAGACCTGGCGCTCGTGCATGGGCCTCAGCTCCCGCGCGGCGGCAAGGCGCTCTGGATGCACGGTCACTTCCGCATAGCGCGCCTCGAACTCGTCCATGCTGCAGGCGAGCACGATCCGGCCGCGATGGATGAACATGAAATCCGTGAGCACGTTCTGGATCTCTTCGACCTGGTGAGTGGTCACGACGATGGTGCGGCTGTGATCGAAGTAGTCGGTCAGCAGCGAATCGTAGAACTGCTTGCGATAGAGAATATCGAGTCCGAGAGTCGGCTCATCCAGCACGAGCAATCTCGCATCAATGGCCATGACGAGAGCGAGGTGCAGCTGAGTGACCATGCCCTTCGACAGCTCTCGCACTCTGCTGCCGCGCCGGATATCGGTCCTCGCCAGCAGGCGCTCGGCCTTCGCGCGATCGAACCTCGGGTGCACACCTGCCACGTAATCGAGCGCCTGTGAGACCCGCAACCAGCGAGGCAGTACCGCAACATCGGCGATGAACGAGACATCGCGCATGAGGTCGTCGCGCGAGGCCCACGGATCGCGGCCCAACACCCTGAGCTCCCCCTCATACGGAACCAGGCCAAGCATCGCGTTGAGCGCGGTGCTCTTGCCCGCGCCGTTGGGACCGATGAGCCCGAGAATGCGCCCCGCCTCGATATTCAGATCGAGGCCGTCGAGTGCGAGGGTGGACCCGAATCGCTTGCGCAGCCCGCGTGCTTCGATCACTGACATGGCTCAGCGCCTCCCCTTGGAGGGCGGCGGTCCATCGTCCGGCCCCCCGCCTGCCGCAGCGCCGTTCAGCAGCTCCTGCGGCGTGAAGCCCAGGCGCCGGATGGTGGCGAGTATCGCCGGCCATTCCTCGCTCAGGAATCTGCGCCGCCGGTCGCGCAGCAGTTGCTGGCGCACGCCCGTCTTGATGAACATGCCGATACCCCGCCGCTTCTCGACGATCTGCTCGTCGACCAGCTGTTGATACGATTTGAGGACGGTAAGTGGGTTGACGCGGTAATCCGCCGCCACCGTGCGCACCGATGGCAGCGGATCACCTTCCTGGATCTCACCGTCGAGAATCATGGCTACGACACGATCCCGCAGCTGGCGATAGATCGGCTGGTTGTCATTCCACTCGTCGCTCAATCTGGTTCCCGGCGATGCGTCAGCGAGCCGCTACGGCGCCACTCGCCCGGTGCAGGTCGAAATGCGCCCGGACCGGATGATTTCCGGGCTCGCGGTAAGTCCAGTCCTCGGTGTGATGGCTCGCATCGACCAGCGTGAACTTCGCATGCTCCATGTACCCGTAGCGCGTGCTGCCGGACACGTCCACGAAGTTGAAGTTGATCGCTTTCCCATCCGGGGACGCTTTCGCCACCATCCGCGGGCGGTTGCCGGCGTCGCAATAATGCCTCAAATAGAGCTGATTGCCCTTCAGGTACAGCATCGTGACGGGGTCATCGGGCTCGCCCGGCATGTTCATCTCATGCATGAGCGCGTTTCCTGAGGAAGTCACCCGCAACCGGATCCGGGCGTGCTTGCCCTGATAGGGCGTTGCGGGGAAGGTCGTAAGCGTCCCTTCCCAGGTGCCAGCCAGTGACTTCATCTCAGCGAAGGAATGCTGCGCCGGGGCCGTCGCCAGCGGCGGAGCGTGGGCAAAGCCCGGCGTTGAAAATGAGAGAAAAAGGACAGGGGTGAGGGATCGAAGCGCTTTCATCTTGGAATCCTCCGCGAGCTATCTGATCGGTGTTCTACGTCACGCATGGCCGAGCTCGCCCGCCGCCGCCCGCTGGGTCCACCTCTCGGTATTCACGGCGGCGGCAAGCAGCCACAGGGTAAGCAGGCCCTCGCCCACGACCCCGGGAATGAATATGTACGGAAACGCGAGGTGCACGAGCC
>DASYGA010000106.1:0-4630 GCA_036000265.1 Steroidobacteraceae bacterium
ACGGGACGACTCCCGACATACGGGTACAGAAAGCTCTTGAGCCGCGTCCCCAGGATCTCCATTGTCTCCGGCGCCAGCGACTTGCTTTGCAACTCCAGCCACTCGCGAGCGATCGCTTCGAAGGTATCGGCCTGCAATGCCTTCTCGGCCTGCCGCTTCGCGCTTGGATCGACGCCATCTGCCACCAACTTGCGTGCGTCCTCGCGCTTCTCCCGCGCCCGCTTCAGAGTCACATGGGGGTACGCGCCGAGCGTCAACAGCTTCTCTACCCCACCCAGCCGATATCTGAAGCGCCACAGCCGCCCGCCGGTCGGCGTGACGAGCATGAATAGCCCCCGCTCATCGAAGAGCTTATAGGCCCTCTCCTGCGGCTTGGCGGAGCGAATCTTGGCCTCGTTGAGCACTGGCACAGGGAAAGTGGGGTATCTGATTGTTGACTTCTGAGATTCCCCTGCCGTGTACCCCACCCTGAGCTATCCAGTCAAGGGACAGCTTAAGACGCCGATAGGCTGGATTTGCAGGGTTTTCCGGGCCTTTCGCGACGCCATTGATCTTCTAGGTACGTCGCAGGACAGGGGAAATCAGGCTAGGGTCGGAATCGAACCGGCGTAGACGGCTTTGCAGGCCGCTGCATGACCACTCTGCCACCTAGCCACTAAATGACAAGAAGCCCCGGACTGGCCAGCGGGGCTTCGGAGCGAGACCTCGAGGCCTGCCGCCGCTCGGCGGGCTCGCGATGGCGAATTTTCCACTGAATCGGGGCCGCTGGCAATGGCTGGCGGGGCTTTCGCGGGCATTGCGGTACCATCCACGCATGATCGCCCCCGTTGCAGCTCGAAGCACGTCTCGAAGGGCACTTGGGTGGACGCTTTGCCTGCTCGCCTTTTGGGCGATGCAAGCGTCCGCCGCGCAGGTTTCCAGTGTCCGGGTGAAGCGGGATGGCGCCCGATTTCAGATCGACATGCATCTGACCATCGACGCTTCTGCACCGGCGGTTTTCCGCGCGCTGCAGGACTACGGGGCGATGGCGCGCTACAACCCTGATCTGCGCTCGATGCGCGTGGAGCAGACCCGCACACCGGATCGCGTGCGCCTCTTCACGACGATCCATGCCTGTGTCTTGATCTTCTGCCAGACGATGCATCAAGAGCAGATTATGACCGCGACGGCCAGCGCCGATGGCGGCACGCTGGATGCCGAGATGCTGCCCCACAGCGGGGATTTCGAAAGGGGCCACGGCCTGTGGACCGTCAAGCCATGCTCCAGGGGCCGCACGATGACCTGCATGGCTGTTCAAATCCAACTGGTGCCTGCGTTCTGGGTGCCGCCTGTGATTGGTTCCTGGGTGCTCGAGAGAAAGATGGACGAGGAAGCGCGCCGCACGGCCGCCGGGCTCGAGCAGACAGCTCAACGCCTGATGAAGGCGGGTCGTCCGGAAGCTGACTCCTGACGGCAGGCCCCGGGGCGGTCCGGCAGCTCGGCCGGGCGCGATTCCGGAGAGCAGCCCGATATTTTGCACGCCGCCCGATTCCTGAGAATATGAGCGCCGCCGGGGCGTGGCTGCACGCCAGCCCCGGCTTGACGGCAGAACAATCAAGAACCAGCGTGGGGGGCGTGCCGCAACTTCATGGAACCCGAGCGATGGCAACAGGTGAAAGCCGCTCTCGGCGAGGCTCTGGCGCTGAGCGGCACGCTGCGCGAGACCTATCTCGAGCGGCTGGGCGCCTCGGATCCAGCGCTCCGGGCCGAGCTCGAATCCCTCCTGCAAGCCGACCAGGACGCCGGTAGCGACTTCCTCGAGAGCCCTGCGGCGGCGGTGCTCGAACCGCCGGAGGCCGCCAGCCCGCATGTGGGCCGGCGGCTCGGTCCCTACCGGTTGCTGGAGGAGATCGGCGCCGGCGGCATGGGCGAGGTCTACCGCGCGGTGCGCGTCGATCACGAATACGAGCACGAGGTGGCCGTCAAGCTCGTGCGGGCGGGAGCGGACGCGCAGTTCGTCGGCCAGCGGCTGCGGACCGAGCGGCAAATCCTCGCTGCGTTTGAACACCCCAATATTGCGCGCCTGCTCGACGGCGGCACCACGGAGGACGGGATACCGTACCTGGTGATGGAGCTGATTGGGGGCCAGCCGATCACCGAATACTGCGATCGGAACCGGTTGGACCTGGACGCGCGGCTGCGCCTCTTTCTGCTGGTGTGCTCCGCGGTGCAGTACGCCCACCAGCGCGCCGTGATCCACAGGGACCTCAAGCCCAGCAACATCCTCGTGACGGCGGACGGCACACCGAAGCTGCTCGACTTCGGCATCGCCAAAGTCCTGGAGCCAGGCGGCATGCCCGTGCGCGCGGACCTGACCATCAACGCCATGCGGCTGCTGACACCGGACTACGCAAGCCCGGAGCAGCTCAAGGGCGAGCCCGTAACAGCCGCTAGTGATGTCTACTCGCTCGGCGTCATCCTCTACGAGCTGTTGACCGGGATCAAAGCGCACGCGGGCTCCGCCCGCGCGATGCGCAATACGGCAACCTCGATGCCTGGGCCGGCACCGACGCGGCCGAGCCTGGCAGTACGCGGCCGGGAAATGGCCGGCACGTTCCGTCGGGACTCGCCGGAGAGGTTGAGCCGCCGCCTGCGCGGCGACCTCGACAACATCGTGCTGATGGCGCTCAGGCAGGAGCCCGAGCGGCGCTATGCGACTGTCGATCGGCTGGCAGAGGACATTCGGCGGCACCTCGGAAAGCTGCCGGTAGCCGCCCGCAAGCCGACGCTGGGGTATCGCGCCTCGATGTTCGTCAGGCGGCACAAGGTAGGTGTCGCCGCGACCGGGCTGACGGCGTTGGCGCTGATCAGCGGCGCCGTAATGACCGTGCGGGCCACCCTGATCACGCGCGCAGCTCTCGCCCGGGCCGAGGAGGAAGCGAGCGCATCGCAGCGGGTGAGTGATTACCTGGTGTCATTGTTCGAGGAGGCGAATCCGGAGACCACCGGGGGCAAGGGCCTCGACGTGCGCGATCTGGTCGCCCGGGCGGAGCGCCAGATCGACCCCGGCCTCTCGGATCAACCCGAGGTGCGTGCCCGCATGCTCTCCGCCGTCGGCGCGCTGCACTGCGAGCTCGGGCAGTTCACGCCCTGCAGGGAGGATCTGGAGAAAGCCCTGCACATCGAGAAGACGCTGGGCTCCGCCGGCGACCCGCTGCTGCGGGCACGGACCGAGTACCGCCTGGGGAGCGCCTACGCATATGCTGGACGGAACGGTGAGGCTCTCACGCTGCTCAGGCACGCTCTGCCGGTCCTCGAAGCGCAACAGCCGCAGGATCATCAGGCGCTGGCCGCCGTCTGGAATGCAATCGGCAAGGCCTATCTCGAGACGGAGCCGCAGCGAGCCATCGCGGCCCTGCAGCGGGCGCGGGCGCTCGAGCGCGACCCGCACGGTAAGGACACCGTGGCTTCGGTCAGTACGCTTGGAGCCCTCGCGATCGCCTACGCCCAAGCCATGCGATGGGGCGACGCGCTCGCCCTCGCCCAGTCCCGCGTGGCGCTCGTCAGAGCGCACTTCGACACAGGCGATGTACGTTACTTCGATGCGCTCAATGATTATGCGGAGGTCGCCCAAGAGGCAGGCCGCTTCGATGAGGCGACGCAGGCGTGGCAACAGGTCCTCGTCGGCTATGAGCGCATCTTCGGCAGCGCCAGCGACAGATACATCGACACGGAGTTGAGTCTCGGCGACGTTCTCTTTCGTCGCAACCATCTGCGCGACTCGATCGTCTGGTTCCGGCGCGTCATCGCGGGCTACCGTAAACAGGCGAGCCTGCACCGGGAGGAGTACATCGGGGCGCTCTTTGCCCTGAGCCAGGTGCTCTGGATGCACGGCGATTACCGCGAGGCCGCCACCGCGGCCCGCGAGGCCTTCCGCACCTACCAGCAGACCAACGACTCCAACCCGCAGTCGACGGCGGCTTACGCCATCAGACTGGCCCATCCGCTGGCCTTCGTCGGCGAGACCCCGCGAGCCCTGCAGTTGCTCTCCTCGCCGATGCCGGGCGACCCGCGCTCCGCCATGACCCGCAGCTTCGAAGGCTTGCGGTTGCTCTGGCTGGGGGACACTTACCGGGAGGCCGGGTCGAACGATCAGGCCGAGCAAGCCTATGAGCGGGCCATCGCGTATCTCCAGGCGAACTCGCTCCCCCACAGTGCGGCGCTGAGCATGGCCTACGAGGACAAGGCGCTGCTGCTCGCCCGCGAGGGTCGGTTCGCCGAGGCCGTCCCGCTCTATCGGCTGGCGATTGCCGGCTATGCCGACAGCCGGTACGCGCCGGATGGGCCGACCATTGCGGCGGTGAAAGTCGAGCTCGCCGATAGTCTCACCTCCCTCGGGCAGCTCGGCGAGGCGCGCCCTCTCCTCACGCAAGCCGGCGGCATCGTGGATGCGGGCCTCGCGCCCACGCATCCGGCACGCATCACGCTCGAGCGGCTGCGCAAGGTACTGCGGATCTCACCCTGACCGGCCCCACAGCAGCGCCTCGCGCCGGCTCCAGAGTGCACCGAAATCGCTGGCGCGCAAGAGGTCGCCGGTCGTGGCGGCCGCCGTCGAGCCATCATCCAATCGGGCGATCGCATCGCGCAGCGT
>DASYGA010000006.1:0-2440 GCA_036000265.1 Steroidobacteraceae bacterium
GTTCGGTCGCCGCGATCAGCTGGCCTCGGCCGGGCGTGCGGGCGTTCCAGGGCTGGGTTCATTGAAGGAGTTGGCCGCCGCCGGCCGCGAACCCTCACCGACACCGACGCCCGGGGGAAGGACCACGATTTCCTGTATTCCCGCGCGGAAACCCGGAACGCGTGGAACCATGGAGTGTCTCAATCGGAAGTGGCGTTGGATCCGTGGAGTGGCCGCGTGAATATGACAACTGCGCTGCGTCGTGCTCTGCAGCAGAATCCTGACCGGGCTCTGACAATCTTCGGCCCGCGGACCCGGACGGTGCGGGAATCGGCTGATCGGATCGCCCGGCTGGCCGGTGGTCTCGCAGCGCTAGGCGTTGCGCGAGGCGATCGTGTTGCCATCCTCGCCCTGAATTCCGATCGGTATCACGAGTATCTGCTCGCCGTCCCGTGGTTGGGGGCGGTGGTCAATCCGTGCAACATCCGCTGGAGCGCAGCCGAACTGGGTTATGCGCTGCGGGAGTCGGAGACGAAGGTGCTGTTGGTCGACAGCGCCTTCGCGGCGATGCTGCCCGCGTTGCGTGAGCAATGGGACGGCCTGGAAACGGTCGTCTACTGCGGGGATGGGGCCGCTCCGGATGGCTGCGTCGAGTACGAGCAGCTGATCGCTGACGCGTCGCCGATCCTGGATGTCGACTGTGGGCCCGATGACTTGTACGGGGTGTTCTTCACGGGTGGGACAACGGGTTTCGCCAAGGGTGTGATGCTCAGTCATCGCAACATGATCGCCTCCGCGATGGGCAGCCTGGCCACGCTGGACTTCGTGGTCCGCGGCGGCCGGCTGCTGCATACGGCGCCGATGTTTCACCTGGCCGATATCGCCACGTGGAACGCTGGCATGATGGCGGGGTCAACTCACGTGATCGTGCCGTCGTTCACTCCCTCCAGTGTGGTCGGCGCCATCGCCGAGCACCACGTCACCGATGTGCTGTTGGTTCCCACCATGATCCAATTCCTGGTCGATTCACCGGCGATCGAGTCGGCCGACCTGTCCAGCTTGCGCGGTGTGGTCTACGGCGCCTCGCCGATATCTGCGGCCCTCCTCCAAAGGGCCAGAAAGGCATTCCCCGCTGCGCGGTTCGTCCAGGCCTATGGAATGACGGAGTTGTCGCCGGTTGCGACGCTCCTGTCCCCGGAAGATCACGACGACCCCCAGCTCACCGGATCGTGCGGTCGAGGCGCCATCCATGTCGAGGTCCGGATCGTCGACAGCAGCGGCAAAGAGGTTCCACGCGGCACCGTCGGCGAGGTCTTGGTCCGCGGCGAGAACGTGATGATCGGCTACTGGGGCCGCCCGGGAGATAGTGCCGAGGCTCTCCGCGGCGGGTGGATGCACACGGGCGACGGGGGCTACATGAACGATGCAGGCTATGTGTTCATCGTGGACCGGATGAAGGACATGATCATCTCCGGTGGCGAGAACGTGTATTCGGTCGAGGTAGAGAATGCGTTGGCACGCCACGTGGCCGTCGCGGCGTGTGCGGTGATCGGAATCCCAGACAATCAGTGGGGGGAGCGGGTCCACGCCGTTGTGGTCCTGCATCCCGGTGCGCAGTTGAGCGTGGACGAACTCCAGGAATCTTGCCGAAGCCACATCGCCGGCTACAAGGTCCCCCGCACCGTCGAATTCGTCGATGCGCTGCCACTATCCGGCGCGGGCAAAGTGCTCAAGCGAGAACTCCGCGAGCGGCACCGGAGTGGCACCGGAAGCCAGATCTCCTGACCGAGCCGACCTACGCGCCGCATCACTGCACGCCCGTGGTTTCGGCCGCGGCTCTGCTGATCATGAAGGAGCAGGTCTTCGCCTTCCTACCGCCGGCGGCTGCGGTGACCAGTAGTCCGTCGGCGACTTCGACGGCACGAAGTTCACCTCAGACGACGCCGGCAGCTACCCAACGCGGGCGGCGCTACCTTCGCCGGCTTCGGCGGCCAGGAAGCGGGCACCCGGAAATGAACGTTCGGTCTGCCCGGCGAATCCTGAAACCGTGGGGGTTGCGGCCGGTCATTGCACGCTCTACGGTGATATCGATTTCCGCGCCTCAGCCGCGGGCTGAGGATCCATAGCCGCCGGGGATTCCCCAACGGTTTAGAAGTTGTGCCTATACCGCGCGATTCTTGGATGGACTCGGTGATGACAATGGCGCCCTCACGAAAACTCTCCCGCAAGTCTTGCGTAGTGCTACTTGCGGGGACACTCGTTCTGGCGGGTCTGGTGGCTGCAGCATCACCGGCATCCGCATCTCGGGCGCCAGCGGCGTCGCCGATGGCGGCATCCCGGGTGACGGCCATCGGGTCCAGCGCCAGAGCGTGGATGGATGCCCGGTCAGCGCCCCAGCAGCGGGCAGCGCTGTTGGTTGCCCAGATGACGCTGGACGAGAAAATCATCATGGTGCACGGGG
>DASYGA010000009.1:0-5683 GCA_036000265.1 Steroidobacteraceae bacterium
CATCTACGTCGCCGACTATCAGCACGGCAGGGTGAAGGAGTTCGACCCGAAGGGTCATCTATTGAAGACGATCGGCAATCATGGTGAGCACAGGATATTCGAGCATGCGCCGTTCAGCCTTGCGTGCGGCCGCGACGGAAACCTTTACTCCGCCGACGGGCTGAGCATCGTGAAGTACTCGAAAGAAGGAGTCGTGCTCGCCCGCTGGCGCTAGTCCGCGGCTTGGCTCAAAACGGGGGCAATCCGTCGCATTCCACGAGCCGCCGCAGATCTGAGTTTCCCCAAGTGCCGATAAAGGCCGTGGTAACGACTGCCGACTCATGGCTGCACATTGGCGGTATGCGCGAATATGCTGCGCGCGGCATTCCGGGCACGCTGGGATGATGTATCGGGCCCGAATTTGCAGCTACGCAGTACCACAGTGGGTACCGGGCGGGAGGCCTCGGGTTCTTCCGCGGCATCTCCGGGCACATGAATCTGCGAGCAGATCCGCCTATCCGCTGCACTCCTATACAATGGGTCTCGCTCGCGGTCGAAGACGATGGCGGTCGCGAGCAATGGATGGCGGCTTTACCAACGGTTGGCGGCTTTACTTCGAGGTGTTCGACATGAAACGTTTGCTGCTCGGTACACTCCTCATGAGCTTCGTGGCTCTACCGGCGATGGCTGCCCTGCATGAGGGCGATTCGGCTCCTCAGTTCACGGCACAGGCTTCTCGCGCAGGCAAGGTATTCACGTTCTCGCTCGCGAAAGCCCTGACGAAGGGCCCCGTGGTCGTCTACTTCTATCCCTCCGCCTACACCGGAGGCTGCGACCTCGAGGCGCATACATTTGCGCAGGACAGCGCGAAGTTTGCGGCTGCAGGCGCGCGGATCATCGGTGTGTCGCTCGACAGCATCCAACGGCTCAACGCCTTCTCCGCCGACCCCAAGTACTGCGCCGGCAAGTTTCCGACGGCATCCGACGCCGGCGGTGCGATTTCGAAATCCTACGAGGTCGACGTTCAGCAGGGTCCGCCGGGGCTGAAGGATGTACGCGGTGTGGAGATCGGTCATGGATTCGCGGACCGGACGACTTTCGTCATCGGCCGGGACGGCAAGATCGTGAGCGTGATCAGCAAGGTCTCGCCGGCCGAGCATGTGGCAAAGGCTCTGCAGGTCGTCCGGCAGCTTCATGCCAAGCCGCAGGGAGTGTGAGCGAGACGGCCTCGGACCGATAGAGTGGGTCCCTAGACCAACACGGGCCGTCTGCAACACGGATACCGGTGAGCAAGTGGGGCGCAGGTTCCGGATATCGCGGGCGATGACGTCTATTACGATGCGGCCCGCAGGCGCATCTACATCATCGGCGGCCAGGGCTTGGTCTGCGTGGCGCAGCAGATCACGCCCGACCGCTACGGCTTGATCGCCAACGTGCCGACGAAGGTCGGCGCCCGCACGGGGCGCCGGTACCGTCAGAACCACATATCGCGCACGCAACGTCCGTCGTCAGGCAGATCGTCGAACGAGTCCAGCCCATCAAAATGGTCGACCCGCAGATCCGCGACGGCATCGGGAGGAGCGAGGCGGATATTTACCGCGATCCGCCGTCGCCCGTCTTTTTCGGGACGTAAACCGCGCCAGCAGAGCACGCAGCCGCAGGTCGGGCAGAAGTGAATCTGCAATGCAGGATCCGTCTTGCCTGGGCGTGAATAGACCGAGCTCGGCCCCGATATGCGAATGCGCTCGTCTTCATAATCATAGGCCCAGAGCGCGCCGTATCGGCGGCAGAGCGTGCAGTTGCAGGCGGTTATCGAGCCTGGATCGCCCTCCAGGCTCCAGGTCAATGCGCCGCAATGGCATGTGCCCACGAGCATAGTTGCTGTTTCCCGTCTCGCACTGCCGAGAGGCTAGCAGATACCCTCGGAGAAGACGAACTACGCCCCGTCCAGCTGGGGAGCCAAGAATGGTACGCCCGCCACGGGTCGCCTAGAAAATGCCGAGGCTCAAGCCTGCGGCGAGCGTGGCGCCGACTTCTTCGCAGCGCGCGAGGTCCGACGCGGTGATCTGCTTGGGCATCCGGATTTCCTCGGGCGTCTGCGCGTGCGTGCACACGATGAGTGGCGGTGCAATCGCACGCAGCCGCCAACCGGCGGCAATGCGCTCGATCTGGCGGGCCGCGTTGGTGCCGTCGCTGCCGGCGCATATGAGAGCGGCGTAGGGACGGCCCTGGATGCTGTCGAGCGCCGGATAGTAGCTGCGGTCGAAGAAATCTTTCATGAGGCCGGACATGGCGGCGAGATTCTCGGGACAGGCGAAAAGATAGCCTTCCGCCGCGAGCAGCGCCCCCGGCTCCGTCGCCGGCGCGAGTGACAGGCGAACGGCGATCTGCGGCTCGCGCGCCGCAGCGCGTGCTGCCGCACGGGCCATTTGCTCCGTGCCGCCGGTGACCGAGTGATACACGATCAGCAGAGTCTTCATGCGCCAGCGAGGATAGCAAGCGAAGGCGCACGCTGCCCTTGCGCGCGATCGATGTGGTAGCCGTCCGGGTCGAGCAGGAAGACGGAGGTGCTGGCGCTCTCGTTGATGGGGCACGCCCTATCCATTCCGGCATGGCACGGAAAATGGATAGGGACTGATATTCCGATCCGCCCGGGTTGTTTCCCAGGAAACAGCTTTGAGCATCCCAATGCGTGCCCTGGGATGTCCCGGTCATTGCCGTGAGTGGCCGCAACCCCGCAGTGCCGTCTCACGGGTTGCTGAAAACGGCGCCGTGCGGCATGGCGCTTCCATGCCAGCCATTCGGCCAGACGCGCGTGAAATCGATCGCCTGCGCTTGCAGTGTCAGTTTCCCGGTGCCGCGATCGATCGTGGCGAAGCGGGCCTTGGTGTCGAGCGCGCCGTAGCCCGTTATGACCAGGCGATCCCCGCCCGGTTCGAGCGCAAGCCAGTGCGGATATTCGTCAGGCGGCAGCAGGATGCGGCTGACTTCGTGCGGCTGTTCCGGATCGCTCACGTCGAGGCTCACGATCGCATGCCCGCTTTGCGCGGCTTCCACCAGATAACCGCCCACGACGACCGGCACTTCGCACATGCGGTAACCCAAGTCAGCAACATGTTGCAGCGTTGGATCGCCGCCACCGAGATTCCGCACCACGTACAGTCCGCAATTGAACGTCGGTACCAGGACGGTCTTGCCGTCCGTCAGTACGCGCGGTTCCGATGAATCGGCCGCTGTGTCGTCATACCAATCGAACTGCGGCGGCAATCGCATGGTCTTGAGCATCTTCAGATCGGAAAGACGCCAGACCTGCGCCACATGACTGACTTGCGCGTCCATCATGTCTGCGCTGCTGGTAACGACGCGATCGAGCTTCGGAACGATCGCCAAGCTGTACGGGCGAATATTGGGATAACCCAGCGCGGCCGCCGCAGCGGTTCTCACGACCCGGCCGTGCGGATCGAACTCCACTAGTCCGCCCGCGGCGTGGTTGAACCCTCCGGAATATTGGAAGGTTGCCAGCGTGTCACCATTGGGAAGATAGACGAACGAATGCGGATAGCCGAGCGCGCCGACGCTGCCGAATTTCCGTACGAGCCGCGGATGCACCGGATCGTGCAAGTCGAAGACGTAGGTGCGATTGCCGAGCCAATCGTTGGCATACAGGACTTCGTTCGGAGGTTCCGCGTAGTTCGTGTGATGTGCCTGTGCCGCGTTTCCGACCGGCAGCATTGCAACGAGCTTGCCGAACGAAGGGCCCGGCTGGACGTCGAAAACCGCGAGAAAGTCCTCGCCCAATCCCAGCCCGTTGCGCCGCGCAGGAATGTCGGCCGGTGTCATTTCCGGCACCGAGGCGTGAGGACGTTGGGATTCCATCGCCCACACGAAAAGGTAGTGGCTGGTGGGCGACGCTGCCGCCGCGATCAGCGGAAACGCCAGAGCCAGCAGCAGCGCGTAACCGGAAATCACTCGTTTCATGACTCGTATCCTCATGGCACTTACACCGGCTCCAAGACTGAGGAACGGAGCCATTCCCGCCCGCTAAATGGGCGTTATTCTGGCATGCCGCGTGGGATGGTCGCAGGCGCGGTGAGGAAGCCAAAAATGTCATTGCCAGAGGGTAGAGATCGGGACGGCAAAGAGTCTCTCGCCAAACGGGACCACGGTATCGTGATCGTATAGCACCAAACCCATGATGAAGCGCTTGCCGCAGGCATCGGCGAGCTTGCGCATGCCGGAGAAGTCGGCGCCGGTTACGGTTGCTGCCGCTTTGGCTTCAATTCCAACGAGGTGACCTCGTGAGTCCTCGATGACGATGTCGACTTCATAGTCGTAGCGATCACGGAAGTGGAAGAACTCGAGCGGTTCTTCGTGATAGGTGGCGAGCTTGAGGAGTTCGGCCAGTATGAATGTCTCGAGAACGGCCCCGAAGGACATGCGGTCCGATGCGAGCCGGGCCGGAGAGAGAGAGCGGAGCGCGGTCAGCAGGCCGGAGTCGAGAAAATGCAGTTTGGGCGTCTTGACCAGCCTCTTTAGCTCATTGGTATGCCAGGGCTGCAGTGTTCGGATAAGAAAGAGCTGCTCGAGAACGCCGGTGTATTTCTGTGTCGTCACATGTCCTATGCCCAGCGGCGCGCCGAGGCTCGAATAGTTGATCAGTCTTCCGGAATGCTGGGCGAGGATCCGCAACAGCCGAGGCATCTGTCTGCCATGCTCGATTTGCGCAATGTCACGTACATCGCGCTCGATGACTGCTTTGGTGTAATCCAGGAACCATTTCTGCCGACGCTGCCAGGACGTCCGCTGCAGGGCCTCGGGGTAGCCGCCGGATGTCACACGCTGAAGGAGTTCCTGCCCGACGGCGGGTTCACCCGCAGTGGGAGGCTTTCCCTGCAGAACTCGTGCGAGAAATTCGCAGGGACGGCGGCGAAGCTCGCTTTGAGAGAGCGGAAGGAGTTCTGCAATCTCCATGCGGCCGGCGAGCGAATCCGCAACCTGCGGCAGCATCATGAGATTTGCGGAACCGGTCAAAAGGAACCGGCCTGGGCGCTTGTCGGTGTCCACGCTGCGCTTGATGGCCAGCAGAACTTCCGGTGCGCGTTGAATCTCATCGATGACCGCCCGGTCGAGACCCCGAACGAAACCCACCGGATCGGCACGCGCCGTGTCGAGGGTCGTCTGATCGTCCAGAGTCAAAAAGGGCATCTCACCATCGGCCAGCTTTTCTGCTAGCGTCGTCTTGCCCGCTTGCCGCGGCCCTGTGATCAGCACTACGCGCGTATCCGACAGGGCTTCTCGCACACGCTGCTCGATGAACCGGGGATACACGAAGGAGCGTCCGATCACGGAAGGGTGCGGCTAATTGTAATTGCGAAGCCGGCCAATTGCAATTATGGAGCCGGCCAATTGATGCGGCATAGACGGCCAATTGATAGGAAATTTGCGCGCGGAATCAGCTGCTTGGCGAATGCGCAAAGGGCTTGTCGCCTATATGTCTCCTCCAAATCCGCGACCATCAGGCCATCAGGCTGCCAGGCATCAGGCATCGGCCAGAAGCGGTCTAAACGGCGAAACGTTGCCGGCCGCAGACCGGACATTCAGAATGGGGGTATTGTCTGGATTGTAAGTGGCCTCACCGCCTCAAGTTCACCTATGTATTATCGATAGGTTACGTATGAAGGGATAGGGGGAGACCCTAGTGGCT
>DASYGA010000046.1:0-3313 GCA_036000265.1 Steroidobacteraceae bacterium
ACCCTCATTTACGTGGTGTGGGCCCTCACCATGATTCCGCCTGCGCTATACGCCCTGGCGCGCAGCGGTTGGAAGCTGCCCACCGACCGCCGGTCAGTGATGCTCGGCGTCCTGATCGGGCTCACCGGCGCCGGCGGACAGATGCTGCTTTTTCACGCTGTCCACACGGGTCCCACGTACCTGATCTTCCCGCTGATCGCCCTGTCTCCGGTGGTGACGATCGGGCTGTCGCTGCTCTGGCTGCAGGAGCGCGCCACGCTGATCGGCGCGTTAGGAATCCTCATCGCCCTGGCCGCCCTGCCGATGTTCGATTATCAGCCGGGTCAGGGATTGAGCGGGCACGGCGTCGCCTGGCTTCTCTACTCGATCATCATTCTCGCCGCCTGGGGCGTGCAGGCCTTCTTCATCAAGCTCGCCAACCGCAGCATGAGCGCAGAGGGGATCTTCTTCTATATGACGCTCATGGGACTGGCGCTGGTGCCGGTGGCCCTGTGGATGACCGACTTCTCGCGGCCGATCAATTACGGCCTGGAAGGTCCATACCTCGCCGCCGCCACCCAGATCCTCAACTCTGTCGGCGCGCTCACCCTGGTTTACGCCTTCCGCTACGGTAAGGCGATCGTCGTCTCGCCTCTCACCAACGCGGGCGCACCCCTCATCACGGCGCTTCTCGCGCTCGCGCTGCTGGGTCTGGTGCCGCAGCCGCTCAAGATCGCCGGCATCGTGTTGGCCTTCGTTGCGGCGGCCCTGCTCGCCATCGAGCCGGAGGAGGCCACATGAAGGCGCTCCTCGACCTCGTGCGCCGCCATCGCGGCGGGGAGGCTGTCGGGATCTACTCCGTATGCTCGGCGCATCCGCTCGCGTTGCGTGCCGCGCTCGAGCACGCGCGCGCAACGGGCGGTTATGCGCTGATCGAGGCTACCTCCAACCAGGTCAATCAGGAGGGCGGCTACACGGGATTGAGGCCGGCACAATTCCGCGACCTCGTGTGGTCTCTTGCGGATGCGAGCGGACTGCCGCGCGGGCGCGTTCTCCTCGGCGGCGATCATCTGGGCCCCAACGCCTGGCAGTCGTTGCCTGCAGGCGAGGCGCTCTCGCGTGCGAGCGTGATGGTGAGCGAGTATGTACGGGCGGGTTATCGCAAGATCCACCTCGACTGCTCGATGCCGTGCGCAGGCGACCCGCCGGTGCTCACCGATGAGATCGTCGCCGAGCGCACCGCGGCGCTATGCACCCATGCGGAGGAGGCGTGGCGGAAATCCGGCGGCGAGCCGCCGGTGTATGTGGTCGGCACCGAGGTGCCGGTGCCCGGCGGAGCGCAGGAAGACCTGCACGAGCTTGCGGTCACCGAGCCGCGCGCGGCAGTCGCGACCGTCGCCGCGCATCGCTTCGCCTTCGCGGCTGCAGGCATGCAGAGCGCCTGGGACCGTGTCATCGCACTGGTGGTGCAGCCCGGCGTGGAGTTCGACCACGACCGGGTCATCGACTATCGGCCACAGAATGCGCGACACCTCAGCCAGTGTCTCGACCAGCTGCCGAACCTGGTGTTCGAGGCCCATTCCACCGACTACCAGACTGAGGTCGCACTCGCCTCCCTGGTGCGCGACCACTTTGCAATCCTGAAGGTAGGCCCCGCAATCACCTTTGCGCTGCGCGAGGCAGTGTGGGCCCTCGACAGCATCGAGCAGGAGTGGCGCGGCTCAGCGCGCTCCGCCAACGTACGCACTACGATCCTCCGCGCCATGCGAGCCAATCCCGGGCACTGGCGCAAGTATTATCACGAGACCGGCGCGGCTCTCGATCTGCAGCTGCAGTACAGCCTTAGCGACCGCATCCGTTACTACTGGCCGGACCCGGCGGTGGTCGCAGCGCTCGACGGTCTGCGCGCGACCTTCGAAGGCGGCACGCCGCCGCTTGCGCTCCTCTCGCAGTACCTCCCCGCCGCTCATGCGGCGGTGCGCGCCGGAACGATCCCGGCGCGGATGTCCGAGCTCGTGATCCATCACATTCGACAGGTTCTCTCCCGTTACTCACGGGCCAGCGATCCGCAAACATCAGAAGAAGGGTCCGTATCATGAAGACGTCTCCCGATTCGGCAGCCGCAGTCGGTGCCTGCAGCCTTCTCCTTGCTCTGCAGCTTGCGGGCCCCCTGGCCGTGCACGCGGCCGACGCCGCCGCTGCCGGCGATGGGACTGCCACGAGCGCGGCGCCGCAGGCTTCGCCCTCGAGCACGACTTCCAGCGGCGGCTCGGACCAGCTCAGCGAAATCGTGGTGACCGGCATCCGCGCCGACCTCGAGAAGGCGCTCGACACGAAGGAGTTCGCGCCCGTCGTGCTCGACTCGATCGACTCGACCCAGCTCGGCCGCTTCCCGGACTCCGACGTCGCCGATTCACTCGAGCACCTGCCGGGCATCACCGTCACCCGTACCACGGGCGGCGAAGGTCAGAAGATCAGCGTGCGAGGCCTCGGCCCCGAGTACAACATCGTCACACTCGACAATCGCATCCTCGCGAGCGATGACGATGGCCGCGACCTCGCCTTCGATGTGTTGCCGGCGGAACTCATCACGGGTGCCGACGTGCTCAAGTCGGCCCAGGCTTCCGCAGTGGAAGGCAGCATCGGCGGCACGGTCAATCTGCACACCGCCAGCGCCCTCGACAATCCCGGATTCCACGCGGATGCCAACGCAGAGGGCCAGTGGAACGACATGTCGCGCCTGACGAGCAGGAAATTCTCCGCGTTCATCACCGACACCAACGCGAGCCGCACCCTCGGTTTCGTGCTCGGCGCGGTGGACTCGGATCTCAGATCGCGCACCGACTCGCTGAATGCCTACAATCAGAACATCTACGGGCCCATCAGCTATCCGTATCCCCCGGATGGGGTCACGCCGCCCCCTGGGGCCGTGCCGCTCACCGCGACGCCCTGCTGCATCACCTTCGGCTCGATCTTCGATGACAAGAAGCGTTACGGCCTGATCGGCAACGTGGAGTGGCGGCCGACCGACACCTTCCGGCTCAAGGCTGACGCGTTGTGGACGCACCTGAATGACCCGCAGAAGGGGTACAACGAGTCGTACTACTTCGCGGCCAACCCGGACGGCACGCCGTTCGAGAACAACGCAGTGGTGCAGAACGGCGTGATCACCGCCATGTCCGTGGACAACTTTCAGCCGGAGATGGTGAACAACACCATGAACCGGAAGGTCGACACCTTCCTCTACGGCCTCAACGCGCAGTGGAAGCCCACCGATAGCCTCACCTTCGATGCGGACCTCTACCGGTCGACCGCGAGCAGGCCGGAGGCCGGA
>DASYGA010000119.1:0-5889 GCA_036000265.1 Steroidobacteraceae bacterium
CAAAAGGTCGAGACGGCACTCAAGCAAGGCGGCGGCGAGCAGACCGCGGAGCTCGCGATCGACGATCTGGGGCTCGACCTCGGAGCGTTCGACGCGGACGGCACCCCGGGCGAGCCCACCGAAGCCTCCCCTGATTCCCCGACGCTGGTCGCCGGACTGGATGAGCATTCGCGCGAGATCATGGAGCAGGCGAGCCATCGCCCGGTCGAGGCCTCGCCGGAGCCCACGGGAACCACCAACGCCTGGCAGATCGATGAGAGCGAGCTCGAGGCGGTGTTGAGCGAGGGCGATGTCCGCGCCAACGGCCACGACACGGCGGCTACCTCGCGGCTGGGCGCACTCGATGCGGGCAGTGTCGACTACGAGCTCGGCGATGCCGGGGCGGAAGCGAGCCACGGTACGAACGGCGCCGGAATCGACCTCGACATCGGTACCGCAACGGTGCCGGATGCCGCCTTCACCGCGACCCAGAAGCTGTCGGCCGACGATCTCGCGCTGCCGGATCTGGAGCCCGTCACGATGAGCGAAGTCGGCACCAAGCTCGACCTCGCCCGTGCCTACATGGACATGGGGGACCCCGATGGAGCACGCAACATCCTCGAGGAAGTCGTGCACGAGGGCTCCGCCACGCAGCGCCAGGAAGCCGAGCGTCTGATGGCATCACTGCCTTAGTTATGGCGCTGGAGCCGGGCTCCTGGTGACGCGGATCGCGGTCGGGCTCGAGTATCAGGGGACGCGGTACGCAGGCTGGCAGAGCCAGCCCTCGGGCGAGACCGTTCAGAGGCTCGCCGAGGCAGCGCTCGGCAAAGTGGCGGCGGAAGCGGTGAGCCTGATTTGCGCCGGGAGGACCGACGCGGGGGTACATGCCCGCGGACAGGTCGCGCATTTCGATACCGCTGCCAGCCGCAGCATGCGGGCCTGGGTGCTGGGCGCCAACTCCGAGCTGCCGCGCGATATCAGCATCTCCTGGGTGCGGCCCGTGCCCCGGCACTTTCATGCACGCTACTCCGCGGAGGCGCGCACTTACCGCTACCTCATCTTCAACCGCCCCTGCCGTTCGGGTCTGCTCGCGGATCGCGCCACCTGGGTGCATCGCCCGCTCGATGCCGGACGGATGGCGCAGGCGGCCGCGGCGCTCGAGGGCGAGCATGACTTCAGCGCCTTTCGCGCCGCCGGGTGCCAGGCGAAATCGCCGATCCGCCGCCTGGAGCGGCTGACCGTCGCGCGCGACGGCGACTGGCTCGCGATCGAGGTCACCGCGAATGCCTTCCTCCACCACATGGTGCGCAACATCGCGGGGCTGCTGATACGCATCGGCAAGGGCGATGCGCCGCCCTCCTGGGCGGCCGAGGTCCTGGCCAGCCGCGACCGGCGCCTGAGCGCCGCCACCGCGCCGGCGGTCGGACTGTACCTGTGGAACGTACGGTATCCGGCCGCTTTCGCCCTCCCGCGCCCGTTGCCCGCGGCGTGCGCCGACGTGGCGGAGCCGGGCCTCGCGGGGTCCGGTAGCACGCAAGCGGACAGCATCGGTTCGGCTATGATCATCCCTGGATTTCCAGCCTAGGCGGCCCTTCATGTCCTGGTTCGAGAAGATCATGCCCTCGCGCATCAAGACCGAGCGCCGCACCCGCTCGGTGCCGGAGGGCCTTTGGATCAAGTGTCCGGCATGCGATGCCGTCCTCTACCGGGCGGAGCTCGAGCGCAATCTGTACGTGTGTCCGAAGTGCAGCCACCACATGCGGATCGGCGGCCGCGAGCGGCTCGAGCGGTTCCTCGATCCGGCCTCGACCGAGGAGATCGGCGCGCGCATCACTCCCGAGGATCCGCTCAAGTTCCGCGACAGCAAGCGCTACAAGGATCGGCTCGCTGCTGCGCAGAAGGCGACGGGAGAGACCGACGCGCTGATCGTGCTCGCCGGCACGCTGGAGAAGCTGCCAGTGGTCGCGTGTGCATTTGAATTCCAGTTTCTCGGCGGCTCGATGGGCTCGGTGGTGGGCGAGCGCTTCAAGCGCGGCGCCGACCACTGCATCGAGCATCGCAAGCCCCTGGTCTGCTTCACCGCGAGCGGCGGCGCCCGCATGCAGGAGGCGCTCTATTCCCTGCTGCAGATGGCGAAGACCGCCGCGGCGCTCTCGCGCCTCGCGCAGGCGCATCTGCCCTTCATCTCGGTGATGACCGATCCGACCACCGGCGGGGTGTCGGCGAGCCTCGCCATGCTCGGCGATCTGAATCTCGCCGAGCCGCGCGCGCTCATCGGCTTCGCCGGCCCGCGGGTGATCCAGCAGACGGTGCGCGAGACCTTGCCCGAGGGCTTTCAGCGCAGCGAGTTCCTGCTCGATCACGGGGTGCTCGACATGATCGTCGACCGCCGCGACATGCGCGAGCGGATCGCATCGCTGCTGCGAATGTTATTGAAGCTGCCGGCGGCCTCCGTGGACGGGGCGCGCGCTGCGGGCGAGCCGGTCGCTTAGGCGAGCGCCCGCGCTTGGATGCGCCGGCCGGCCCTGCCGCAATGAGCAAAACGCTCCCCGAGTGGCTGGCACTGCAGGAGGCGGCCCATCCGAAGTCCATCGACCTCGGACTGGCGCGAGTCGCGGCCGTGGCCGGCCGCCTCGGTATCGACCGGCCGAGCGCCGCGGTGATCACCGTTGGCGGCACCAACGGCAAGGGATCCACCGTCGCGCATCTCGAGGCGTTCTGGCTGGCGGCCGGACGGTCGGTCGGCCTTTTCACCTCACCGCACTTCCTGCGATACAACGAGCGCATCCGCATCGACGGCGTGGAGGCGGAGGATGCGGCGATCATCGCGGCCTTCGAGCGCATCGAGGCGGCGCGCGGCGGCACCACACTGACCTTCTTCGAATACAACACCCTGGCCGCCATCCTGCTGTTCGAGCAGAGGCAGGTCGAGCTCGCGCTCCTGGAGGTGGGGCTCGGCGGCCGGCTCGATGCCGCCAATCTCGTCGATGCGGACGTATCGGTGGTCTGCTCGGTCGGTCTCGATCACCGCGACTGGCTGGGCGACACCCTGGAGGAGATCGGCGCCGAGAAGGCCGGCATCTTCCGCGCGGCACGCCCGGCGGTGCTCGGTACGCCGCGCATGCCGTCAAGCGTCTACGCCGCGATCGAGCGCCTCGGGGCGAAACCGGTCATCGCGGAGCAGGACTTCACCTGGAACGTGGAGCCGGGGGCGGGCGGAGCGGCGCGGTGGAGCTATCGCGGTGCCAGGCTCAGCCTCACCGATCTGCCGCCTTCGAGGCTCGCCGGCTCGATCCAGTACCGCAATGCGGCAACCGCGCTCGCCGCCCTCGAGGCGCTCGCCGGCGGCGAAGAGCGATCCGCCGCCGCCGCGCAGGTCGTCGCGGTGCTCGATCCGCCGACGGTCGCCGCCGGGCTCAACCGTGTGCGGCTCGCGGGCCGATTCCAGATCGTGCCGGGAGCGATCGAGTGGATCCTCGACATCGCGCACAACCCGCCCGCCGCCGAAGTGTTGGCTTGCCAGCTGCAGGAGCGGCCGTGTCAGGGACGCACGCTCGCCGTCGTCGGTATTCTCGGTGACAAGGATGCGCCGGCGATCGCGCGGGCGCTCGCTCCGGCGGTGCAGGGTTGGTTCCTCTGCGGCCTGGAGGGGCCGCGGGGCATCGGCGCGGCGGAGCTCGCGCGCCGCCTCGGCTCGATAGTGGAGAGCCCCGTGCTGGCGGATTCCGTGCCTGCGGCCTGCGAGGCGGCCCAGGGAGCCGCGCGGCCGGGCGATCGCGTGATCGTCTGCGGCTCCGTGCACACGGTGGGACCGGCGCTGCAGTGGCTTGGGGTATACTCGCCCGCGTGAAAGAGCGATTGACGGGCGCCATCATTCTCGTGGCGCTGATCGTGCTGTTGGTTCCGGAACTGCTGACCGGACCGGTCCGGGCGAAGTCCGCGGCCGCTCTGTCCTCGACGCCTGCGATTGCATCCATCGCCGCCGCGCAGCGCGTCCATGAACAGCCGCTTCGCTCTTATACCCTGACTCTCGGCGCGACGCCCCCGATCCACGACGCCATTGCTGCGCCGCCTGCGGCGCAGGCGCGGCCCGTCGCGAGCCCGGCACAAACGCCTGCCGCTGCAGCGACGACTCGCTCGGACTTGCAAGTCGCGAAGTCGCCCGCACATCCGGCAGTGGCAGAGGCCGCCTCTTCGGCCTTCGCCGGAGGATGGATGGTGCAGCTTGGCAGTTTTGCCAGCCGTCAGAATGCCGATCGGCTGGCGCGCTCGCTCGAGGGCCGGGGATTTCACATGTCGGTGTCCCCCGCGCGCGCTGGAGCTCGGGTCCTCTGGCGCGTCCGCGCGGGTCCGGCGCGCGATCGCACCGCTGCTCAGCATCTTGCCGCCCGGCTGCGAGCCCTGGGTCATCGCGGCGAGCTGCTTCCCGTAAGGTGATGCGTTTCCGAGCGACGGCACGACCGCTCTTGTACAATCCGCGCCGGTTTCCTGGAGCGCTCGCGCCTTCGCGCACAACCCTGTTCCATGAACATAGCCGATTATGTGGTGATCGCGACCGTCGTGCTGTCGGCGATCGTGGGCGCGGTGCGCGGCTTTCTGCGCGAGGCGATCGCGCTCTGCGCCTGGATCGTGGCGCTCTTCGTCGCCTGGCATTTCTCGGACATGATAGAGCCGCATCTCGGCGGACTGCTCTCCGCCCACTACGTGCGGCCCTGGGCGGCGCGGGCCATCATCGTCGCGTTGATCCTGCTCTTCGGCGCGGCCCTGGGCGCCATCGTGGCGCACTACGTGCGCGTCTCGATCTTCAGCGGCATGGACCGCTTTCTCGGATTCCTTTTCGGTGCCGCGCGCGGGGCGGTGCTGATCGGGGTGTTCGTCATCCTGGGGCAGTTGCTCAAGCTCGATGGCGAGCTGTGGTGGCGGCATTCCATGCTCCTTCCCTACGGGCACTCGGTGGCCGATGGGCTGCGAGTGCTGGTGGGCGCTGACCCTACGAGGTAGGAAACATGTGCGGAATCGTCGGTGTCGTCGCAACGAGCGCAGTCAATCAGCGCATTTATGACGCGCTGACGGTGCTGCAGCATCGCGGACAGGATGCCGCCGGCATTGCCACTTCCGGCGAAGGGGAGCTCTACGTCCGCAAGGGCAGTGGCCTGGTGCGTGACGTGTTCCAGCAGCATCACATGCTGGAGCTCAAAGGCAATGCGGGCATCGGGCACGTCCGCTATCCCACCGCCGGATGCGAGAGCGTCTCGGAGGCGCAGCCGTTCTATGTCAATTCGCCGTACGGCATCTGCCTCGCGCACAACGGCAATCTGACCAACGCGACGGAGCTGGCGGAAGTATTGATCCGCGAGGACCGCCGGCACCTCAACACGACTTCCGACTCCGAGGTGCTGCTCAACGTTTTCGCCTCGGAGCTGCAGCGCATCGGCACTCCGCGGATCACGCCGGCCGACGTGTTCGCGGCGCTGAATGCCGTCTATCGCCGCTGCCGCGGCGGCTATGCCGTGGTGGCGATGGTCATCGGCCACGGTATCCTGGGCTTCCGCGATCCCAACGGCATCCGCCCCCTCGTGCTCGGGCAGCGGGATACTCCGCGAGGCCCGGAATGGATGCTCGCCTCGGAGAGCGTGGCGCTCGACATGCTCTCGTTCCGCCTCGTGCGTGACATCGCTCCGGGCGAGGCCGTATTCATCGACGAAGGCGGGCGGCTGCACTCGCATCAGTGCGTGGCGAGCGTGCGTCACACCCCCTGCATCTTCGAGTATGTCTACTTCGCCCGTCCGGACTCGAAGATCGACAACATCTCCGTCTATCGCGCCCGCATGCGCATGGGCGACCGTCTCGCGGAGAAGATGCTGCGCGAGCGGCCCAACCACGACATCGACGTCGTCATTCCGATCCCGG
>DASYGA010000130.1:0-4371 GCA_036000265.1 Steroidobacteraceae bacterium
CGCGCTCTTCTTCGATGAGGACGGCTCGGTCGCGAAGTTGCTCCGCTACCCAATGCACGGCGGGCACGAGGGCGATGGGCAGGAGCAAGAGTGGGAGGGTTCGTTCGATTCGGAGCTCGAGAAGAATCATGAGGAAGACGAAGGGCGCGAGGACGCCGAGGTGCAGGGTGAGCATGAGAGGCATCTGCGTGCGGCCGGGGCGGCGGGGCTGGGAGAAGGGGATGGTGGCCTGCTCGAAGAAGAGGCCTTCGACGAGCAGGGCGCAGAGGCAGATGCCGCAGATGGTTTGAACGGCAAGGTCGCGGGGGGTGCAGCGGAGGAAGGCGAGGGTTGCAGCCACGGCGAGGACGACGGCGAGGCCGCAGCCGAGGACCCATTTTCTGACGGCGCGTACGCAGGTGGGGAGTGGGGCGCCAGTGGTGCGGAAGATCCAGGCGGCGCCGAGTTGGAGGGGGAAGGCGAAGGCGAGCTTGAGGCCGGCGATGGTCCAGAAGACGAGCAGTGGCATGACGGCGTGGAGGCCGAAGGTGGAGAGTGCGGCGTGTGGGACGCCGCGGACGGTGGTGACGTGGGTGGCGCAGGAGATGGCGAGGGCGAGGCCGGCTCCGAAATAGAGGGCCATGTAGACCTGGTAGCGGGTGTTGCGGGCGATGGTCTGGCCGATGAAGTGGAAGATGGCGCGCTGCTGGGGGCTGCGGATGAGGGCGTGGATGGCGCCGCGCGTGAAGGCGGGGAGGGTGTGGGCGCGGGTGGGTTGATCCTCGATGGCGAGGCGGCGCATGCGGGTCCAGGCGAGGGGATAGATGACGAGGAGGCCAGCGGCGATGAGGGCGAGCGCGAGTGAGGCGCGGTGGGCCATGGGGGCGGCGAAGGCGGGCGCGGCGGCGCCGTGCTGCAGGGTTTGGTAGAGGCCGAGGAACCAGAAGGTCGGGAGCCAGCGGAGGGTGGGTGCGCTGGGGTTGGTGAGCAGGGGCTGCATGGCGTCTCCGAAGCGGGCGTAGTGGATGACGATGAGGCCGAGCGCGGTGACGGCGAGCATGCGGAAGATGAGTGAGACGCTGCGGAACAGGTTCAACGGCAGCACGCAGAGCAGGATGCCGCCGAGGAGCATGATGCCGGCGGCGCCGGCGACTCCGGCGGAGAGCGTGGCGAGGGTTTGCGCGGCGATCTGGCGGAAGAGGTGATCGGCTGTGACGGCGGGGAGCATGAGGTCGCCGAAGATGCTGGAGGCGATGACGAAGAGGCCGAGGAACATGGCGAGGGCGATGACTTTGGCGGCGGGCATCTGCCAGGTGGGGAGGGAGAGCGGGGTGAGGACGAGGAAGTCGAGGCGGTCGGGGAAGAGCATCTCCCACTCGAAGATGGCGACGGCGGCCATGACGACGAAGGAGAACATGACGAAGAAGTATTCGTCTTCGACGCGGCCCCAGGACGTGCGGCGGACGTACTGATTTTGCAGCCAGAAGGCGAACATCAGGCCCGGGGCGGCGACGGCGGAGAGCGCGCGGATGACGGTGGTCTGGGTGTCCTGGCCGGACTGGATGATGTCGTTTTCGAAGAAGCGGCGGAAGAAGTGGCGCGTGAGGTGGAGGAGCGATGTGTCGCGGAGATTTGCGGGCGGGTTTGCGGGCGGGTTTTCAGGCATGGCGCACCTTCATGATGTCGACGAGTTGGGCGGCGAGGCGTTCGGTTTCGGTCTGCTCGACGAGCTGGGCGAAGACGCTTTCGAGGGTGGGGAGATGCATGAGGCGGGTGAGCTCGGCGGGGGCGGCGTCGGCGATGAGGCGGCCTTTGCTGAGGACGATGACGCGCTGGCAGACGCGCTCGACGACTTCCATAACGTGCGAGATATAGAGGATGCCTTTGCCTTCGCGGGCGAGGATGGCGAGGAGGTCTTTGAAGAGGCGCGCGGAGACGGCGTCCAGGCCGGAGAGCGGCTCGTCGAAGACGATGAGGGTGGGGTCGTGGAGGAGCGCGGCGGCGATGAGGACGCGCTGCTTCATGCCCTTGGAGTAGCTGGACATGGGCGAGAACTCGGCGGCACTGAGGCCGAGGAGGTTGAGCAGTTCCCTTGCCTTGCGCTCGATCAGCGGCTCGGGCATGGCACGAAGGCGGCCGACGAGCTGGAGGTACTCGAGGCCGGAGAGGTGGGTGTAGACCTGGGCTTCTTCGGGCACGTAGCCGAGCTGGGCGCGGAAGGGGGCGAGGTCGTCGTGGATGTCGCTGCCGCGGAAGAGGACTTTGCCTTTGGTGGGCTGGATGAGGCCGATGATCATCTTGACGGTGGTGGATTTGCCGGAGCCGTTGGGGCCGAGGTAGCCGAGGACCTCGCCTTCGCGGAGGGTGAAGCTGACGTCTTCAACGGCGGGGATGCTGCGGTAGCTTTTGGAGACGTGGGTGAGTTCGAGCATGTGTGACCCCCCTGACCCTATGTAGCAAACTACATGGTGTAGAATACTACATAGCATGAGTTCGCCCCGCCTGTCACATAGCGCTGCCCTGATTTTGAAGTCGCTGAGCCTTGGCTACTGCTTTGGCTTCGACATCATGGAGGCGACGGGTCTGCCGAGTGGGACGGTGTATCCGGCGCTGCGAAGGCTGGAGCGGGACGAGCTGGTGGTGTCGCGGTGGGAAGCGGAGAGTGATGCGACGGCGGCACAGCGGCCGGCGCGGCGCTACTACGAGATCACCAAGTCAGGCAAAGCGGCTATTCTCGTTGCGACGGAACGTTATCCCCTGCTGGCACGGATGCTCCCGGAGAAGCACGCATGATTCCCGAACTGCCATCGCCGCTTGCGCGCACGGACCGGATTCTGCTGGGAGCAACGCGTTGGCTTGTGCCGGGGAGTGAGCGCGAGGATTGGGAGCGCGCCTGGCAGGCGGAGCTTTGGCATCGATCGCATGCGCGCAACGCGGATGCCGCGCCGCAGTTGTTGTGCGGCGTAGTTCAAGACGCGCTATGGCTGCGAACAGAGACGGTGAGCCGCGCGCTGACGGGAACGCCGTCGCTCTGCGTTCTGCTGCTGCTCTCGCTGCTTTTGCTGGCGATAATTCCCGCGATTATCGCTGCGGGGAGCTTGCAGGCGTTTGCGGCGATCGCGATGGGAACCCTGCCGCGGATTGCGGTGGAGTCGTCATTGGTTGCGTTTGTGAGTTTTGCGACTGCGGTGACCTCGCTTGAGGAGAATCTCTGCACGCCGTATCGGCTGCGCTTCAAGGCGCGGCTGTTTCTGATCGCGAAGATGGTACTGATCCTGTTGCTCGCGTGGATGGTGAGCATGGATCTCACCTGGCCGGTGCGGGAGTTCTTTCCGTTTACGGCGCTGATCCTGCAGAGCCTGATGTTTGTGGTGTTCGGGCTGCTGGGGTCGCGGTGGAGCTCGATTGACAGCGCGCTGCGTTGCCAGCACTGCCTGTGCTCGCTGGCGTCGCCAACGCGTGTCGGAAGGCCGTCGTGGAACCTTCTCGAGTTCAACGGGACAGAGCTCGAATGCAAGCAGGGGCATGGACACTTGAGTGTGCCGGAGATGGAGACGAGCTGGCGGCAGTCGAGTGTGTGGGTTGCGGCGGCTTGAAGGGGTGCTAAGCCGGGCTTGACGCGAGTGGGGTCGCAGGAATAGGTTCGGCTTTCGATAGTTCTCCAACAGCACGGTACCGGGGGTGATTCTTATGAACGCCTGGGCCCTTTTCCCATCTCCAATCGGTTTGTATGTACGCCGGTGTGTGTGCCCGGCGTTGGTGTGTCTTTCATCGATAGCTGCTGTCGCACAGGCGCCTGCGGCGGGCAGTGATTACACGACTGCGCTGCCCTCGGTCCAGAAGGTGGAGACGCAGATGCAGGGCACGGATCCGACCGACACGGCGGCGCGGCAGGTCGCGGTGTTCGAGTACCTGCAGGTCTACATACAGCGCATCAAGGAGACGCGCGACTACCGTGGGCCGTACTCGCCGGGGGAGCAGAAGCTGCGGACGGAGTATGCGAGAGCGCAGTACGACCTGACGCAGAGTTACACGAAGACGCACAGCCCGGAGGAAGTGTCGAAGTTCAGTCAGCTGGAGGGCAGATACTCGATCAACAACGCGCTGAACTGGATTAAGCAGATGGAGGGACAGCAGGCGGCGGATACGTACAGGGGCACGGAGGCGTCGCTCGCCCAAAGCTACAAGCAACATGAAGACAAGATGCAGCGGCAGATGAAGCAGGACAACGGTCAGTCGGGCGGCGGGCTGCTGGGCGGCGGCGGTGGCGGCGACCTGAACGCGGACCAGAAGCGTTGTCTGGAACTTGGCGGCACGTTAAACGAGTGCGCAAACTCGATGATGGGCCTGGTGAGTGCGATGGGCAGTCTGCTGACGCTGGGCGCGACGGAC
>DASYGA010000132.1:0-20362 GCA_036000265.1 Steroidobacteraceae bacterium
CGTGCGTGCCGCTCAGGCCCGCGTACGCGTACATCGATCCGAACTCGGCGGGCGCCCTCTACCAGCTGCTCTTCCCGCTGCTCATTGCGATCGGCTCCGTGTTCGCATTCCTGCGGCGAACGATCATGCGCGCGTGTACGAAGGTCGCGAGCGCAGTGGTCGCGATCGTGCGGGGCGATCGCGGCAAGGCGCCGCAGGAGAGCCGGCGTCCGGGCGGACATGCCGAATGACCTTCGCGCCTGGCGAGTCGCGGCCTTGCCCGGGGTGGCGATCCTCGGGATCGCGCTGCCGCTGACCTTCGCGAGTCACTGCGAGCAGTACCTCTACGGTTTTCGCGCCGTCGACCTGCTGCCGCTGTACGCCACCGCGTGGCTGATCCTGGCGGCGCTCCTCGTCCCCTGCTGGCTGATCCTGACCGGGGCACTGAAAGCGCTGGAGGCGATGCGCCGGCCGTACATCACCGTGGTTGCGCGCATCGCCCGCACGGCTCTGTTTGCGCTCGCGGCCGCGATCATCGTTGCGACCGTCATCGGCTGCCTGCGGATCTGGTTGGATACCTTCCACGGCACGCTGCCACTCTCGGCAGACGCCGCCCTGATCATCGCGGTCGTGGCGGGCATACTCGCCGGCCTCACGGAGACGGGCCGTGCCGCCATGCGAGCGGTCATGCCCATCGCCGCCATCTGCACGGCCGTGGGCCTGCTGTCGCTCGCCAGCCTGCCGGCATTCGGCTGGCCGCGGGGCGGCGTCGTGAGCCCGACTCCCGCCGCCACAACCGCATGGCCGGTGCCGGCTCCGACGGAGCCCGGCCAGGCGCAGCCGATAAAAACCACGGCCACTGTGTCCCCGAGCGCGGGCAGCGTACGTCCCAACATCCTGCTGCTCACGATCGATGCGCTTTCGGCGCCGCACATGTCGCTGTATGGCTACTCACGGCCGACGACACCGCAGCTCGCCCAGTTTGCCGAGGGCGCGGTGACTTTCGATCGGGCCTACGCCAATGCCAACTTCACGACGCCCGGTGTCGCGACCATTCTGACCGGCACGCTGCCATGGACGAACCGCGCGCTCCAATTACCCGTATGGCCGCTGACCTACACGCGGCGTACCTCGCTGCCGGCCGTCCTGGAGCGAGCCGGCTATCGGACCGGCTACGTGTCCACCAATGCGATCGCGGGCGCGGCCAAGCAGGGAGTGGGGCAATACTTCCAGTTCGCGAGCACCGACCGCATCGGCCGGGTGACGCTCTGCGCCGATGGCCTGTCGCAATATCTCAGATATATCTGCGCAGCCTCCGAGCTGTCGCCCCTGCAGGAGGTGGATGACTTGGCTGCCCGCCTGCGCGGACCGCCCCACAACCTGGAGCACGACCCGCGCCTGGCGATCGAGCCGGCGCTGCAGTGGCTGCGCAGCACCGACCGCAGCAAGCCGATTTTCCTCTGGGTACACCTGTTTCCGCCGCACTCGCCCTATGCCGTCCCGCCCCCGTGGCTGGGCCGATTCGATGCCTCGCAGCAGGACCGGACGATGGCGAGCACCCAGCCCTACTGGGGCTGGATCCAATCGCGGCTGACGGAGCCGCAGATGCACGTTCTCGAGGCTCGGTACGATGAGGCGGTCGCCTATGCCGACGCCTACGCCGGTCCCTTCCTGCAGCATGCGCTCGCGATCCTGGGGCCGAACACCGCAATTGTCGTTGCCGCCGACCACGGCGAGAGCTTCGCTCACGATTACGGGGCGCACACGGGACCGGGGCTCTACAACGAGATCATCCACATCCCGCTCATCCTCAAGCTGCCGGGGGAGACCAGCGGCAGGCGGTGCGCTACGCCGGTACAGCAAGCGGACATCGCCCCGACCCTGGCGGCGCTGGCGGGTGCCCCCGCACCCGCGGACTGGGAGGGTCACTCGCTGCTCGGCGCCTGTGACGGCGCACAGTCGGGGGCACAGAGCGACGGTGCGATCTTCAGCATGAACTTCGAGCAGAACCCGCGCTTCGGCGCCCTGAAGACCGGCTCGGTCGCGGTCATCGAGGGCCGCTGGAAGCTGATTCACTACATGGGCGCGCTGCACTACCCTTTCATGCCACCGCTGCACGATGAGCTGTACGATGTTGTCGCGGACCCCGCCGAGCGGAGCAACCTCGCCGCGCAGCAGCCCGCCGTGGTCGCAAGATTGCGGGGGCTGATCACGGCCGCATTGGCCCGCCACGGCGGGCGGGTAGTACCCGGCATGCCGGCCGGACCTGTCGCGCCGAGCGCGGCGCAGGCTCAGACCGCGGACAACATCACGCCATAGCGCCGGGAGCGCCCTGATCGCCCCCGGATCACGAAGCGATACGACCGATCAATCAGGCACAGGAATGTGCTTCATGACGGAGTCAGCGCGCCATGCGAGTGCTCTACATCGATATCGACACCCTGCGCGCCGATCACCTGGGCTGCTACGGTTATCATCGCGCGACCAGTCCCAACATCGATCATGTCGCGGCCAGCGCGGTCGTGTTCGAGAGCGTCTACGCTTCTGACGTTCCCTGCCTGCCGAGCCGCACGGCCCTCCTGACGGGCCGTTTTGGTATACACAATGGCGTTGTCAATCACGGCGGCACCGACGCGGACCCGGCCATCGATGGGCCGGGGAGAGGGTTCTTCTCCCGCCTGCATCTCGACTCCTTCCCCAACCGGCTGCGGGAGTCGGGCATCAGATCCGTGACGGTGAGCTCTTTCGCGCAGCGCCATTCGGCGTTCCACTGGCACGCGGGCTTCGATGAGACCTACAACGTCGGCAAATGGGGAATGGAGACGGCGGAGGACGTGTATGCCGTTGCTTCCGAGTGGCTGCGGCGGCGGGGGCGGGAGGATGACTGGTTCCTGCACGTGCAACTGTGGGATCCGCACGCCCCTTATCGCGCGCCTGCTTCCTATGGGGAGCCCTTCAGGGACTCGCCCCCTCCGGGCTGGTTGACCGAGGAGGTGCGCGCCCGCCACTGGCAGGAGTGCGGCCCGCATGGCGCCAGGGACGGCCGCGGCTTCAGGCCCAACGAGTACGATCGCACGCATTACCCGCGCCAGCCGCAGGAGATCACCGACATGGCCGCGGTGCGCGCGATGTTCGATGGCTATGACGTCGGCGTGCTGGCCGCGGACCGCTGCGTGGGCCGGCTGCTCGAGCTCCTCGGTGAGCTCGGAATCGAGAGCGACACGGCAATCATGATTTCCGCCGATCACGGCGAGATGCTGGGCGAGCTCAACATCTACTGCGATCATCAGACCGCGGACGAGCACACGACGCATGTGCCGCTGATCCTGAAGTGGCCCGGCCTCGCGGCCGGGCGCCGGCGCGCCCTGCACTATCAGATCGATGTGACCGCGACGCTGCTCGAGCTCCTGGGCGAGAGGGTGCCGGAGAGCTGGGACGGAGAGTCCTTCGCCGCGAGTCTGCAGGGCGGCGCGGATGTCGGCCGCGATCACCTCATCGTCTCCCAGGGCGCCTGGACCTGCCAGCGCGGCGTGCGCTTCGGGGACTGGATGCTCATCAACACCCTGCACGGCGGCTATCACCTGTTCGACGATGTGATGCTGTTCGACCTCGCGAGCGATCCTTTCGAGCAGCATAACCTGGCGCCGCAGCGCCCGGAGGCCACCGCGCGGGGACTTACGCTGCTGGCACAGTGGCGCGCCGCCATGGTCCGCCATGCGGCGCGCGGACGCGATCCGCTGGAGAACGTGCTCTTGGAAGGGGGGCCCTTCCACGTCCGCGGCGAATTGCCGGCTTATCTCGAGCGGCTGCGGGCGACCGGGCGGGGCGAGCTGGCGCGGGCGCTGGAAGAAAAATATCGGTGAGGGGGCGCCCGCTCGCCGCTCTTTACCCGCTCCCTTCGCCGGAGTACCCTGCCCGCCGTTCTTTCCGGCCTTGGTTACGCGGCCATGTAGGGGACCGCGCGGCCGATCGGCGGCCGCGCTCGAAGAGCGCCGCAGCATGTTGCTCCGTGATTGCACATCTCGACTCGCGTATGACGTGCGTAGCCGCATTTGGAGTGTGGCCGCGCTCGCTGCGCTTGCTTTGCTGAGGTGCGTGGCCGAGCCGGCGCATGCACAGGCGGACCAGGTGACGCCCGGAGGAAGCCCGGCTACCAACAGCGGGGTAGCCGCCCCGCCAGCAGAGCCCAGATTCGCCGTGTACGGGCAGGCGACCTACACCGAGCAGGAGACGGACGGCTTCCACGCTCCTTACGCTGGGCCCAATAGTCTCTCCCCTGCCATTGGCCGTGAGACCGCGGACGCGACACTCTATCTGGGCGTGCGGCTCTGGCGCGGCGCGGAGCTCTGGATGAATCCAGAGGCCGACCAGGGCTTCGGGCTGGACGATACGCTCGGGCTCGCCGGCTTCTCGAGCGGCGAGGCGTACAAGGTCGGCCGCAACGCGCCCTACTTTCGCCTGCAGCGCGCGTTCGTGCGGCAGACGCTCGATCTGGGCGGCGACATCGCCAGTGTCGCCGCGGGGCCCAACCAGCTCGCAATGCAGCAGTCGGCCGACAGGCTGGTCGTCACGGTGGGCAAGCTGAGCGTCGGCGATATCTTCGATGTCAACCGCTATGCGCACGACCCGCGCGCGGATTTCCTCAACTGGTCGGTGATCGACGCGGGGAGCTTCGATTACGCCGCCGACGCCTGGGGGTATACGGTCGGCGGCGCGGCGGAATGGTACGCAGGAGCGTGGGCCTGGCGCGCCGGGCTGTTCGATCTCTCGGATGTTCCCAACAGCGCCGTGCTCGAGCCGGGCTTGCACGAGTACCAGGTCGACATCGAGGCCGAGCACCGTCACCAGCTTCATGGACAGCCCGGCAAGATCGACCTCACCGTATTCGAGAGCCGCGCACGCATGGCTCTGCTTCGGGATGCGATCGCCTATGGAGAGGCCACGGGACTGCCGCCCGATCCGGCGCCGGTTCGCCGTTACCGCAAGCGGGATGGGGTGTCGCTCAACATCGAGCAGCAGCTCACGGCGGATATCGGCGTGTTTGTGCGGCTCGGCGATGCGGGCGGGAACGTGGAGACGTATGAGTTCACCGATATCGACCGCACCGCCTCGGTGGGCGTGTCGGTGAGCGGTGGGCCATGGCATCGGCCGGGGGATACGGTGGCGGTTGCCGGCGTCGTGAACGCACTGTCCAGGGACCGGCGCCAGTACCTCGCGGCCGGAGGACTCGGGGTCCTGGTGGGCGACGGGAAATTGCCGCGCGCGGGCCACGAGGACATCCTGGAGACGTATTACGAGCTGGCCGCCCTGTCGGCGGTGCACGTGATGCTCGACTATCAGTGGGTCGGCAATCCCGCATACAACCGGGACCGGGGACCGGTCTCCATTTTCGCGCTCAGGGTCCACGTCGCGATGTGAGCTGCGCTGTGAGCGGATGAGCTCACGAGATTGTTCATCGCTTCACGTACTCCCGAGGTGTAATAATTTCCATTCCGCGGAAAGGATGAAGCGCCAGAAGGTCTTTATCGCCGGTCATGATCAGATCCGCTTCGCCATTCACGACCACCTCGAGAAACTTATCGTCCTTAGGGTCGCGGCAGGCCTTGACCGGAGAGATGATCTCCACCCGCTCGGCAACGCGGTTCAGAACCCGGATGAACTCCTGCCGGTCCTCTACACTGACATAGGGGTCGAACTTCGGGCGCGACAGCACGGCCGCGAGTTCTTCAAGCGTCGCGTCGGAGATCAATAGCTGGCCCTCGCTTATGGCCTTGCGTACCGCTCTGGCGGGCACCGACTCCGGGAGCAAGAGCCGGCTGACGAGGCTATTCGTATCAGCGACGATGCGGTCGGGTTCGTTGGGCATCGTCGTCGGCGAGCAACGCGGTGAGCTTCTTCTCCGTCAAACCGCGCTCCACGGCCTTGCGGCCGACCCGGTCGCAGAACTCCTGAAACTCCGCTACGTTGAGCCCTCGAAGCCGGTCGTATTCCGCAGACGACAGCACCACAGCGATATCACGATTCTGCCGGCGGATGACTATTGGCTCACGCTGGGCTGCATCGAGCAGCGCAGCAAGCCGCTGCTTCGCATCGGTGGCTGATATGTGGCGCATGATGACCTCCGTTTGTCCATTATAGATGAAATAGATTAATTGGATAAACCAGCTGCGCCGTGACCGCAGAGGGGGCAGGATGCGCCACTCCGGCCGCGTTGCCGGCTCCGTAGCTCCGCCAGGACGCGCGAGCTGCGTGACCTGTCGGCTGCCGCGAGCGCCGTTGTCGATGCTGATGGCTCTGCATCCGCGGGCTCTGAAGTGATAAAACCCGCGGGAGCTGCCGATGTCCTGCGCAGGCCGCGCGCCTCAGTCGTGTGTTTCGCCCGTAAGTGGGGTGGATCGCATGGAGGGCCGCTGCTTGAACTCGTCGAACCAGTCCGAGAGCCTGGGGCGGCGGTCGCGAAAGCCCGGCAGGTCGCGGAACTCGAGCCAGCCGAGGCAGGTGGCGAGAGCAATGTGGCCAATATGGATCGGGGCGGAGACATCGAGCTCGCGCTCCAGCCAGTCGTAGCCGGCGATCAGCTTTTCGATGTAGCCGTCCCGAATCTGCGGGTAACGCAGCGCCTCGGGCCGGCGCACGGTTTCCCAGCGGATCGCAATCCCGGCGTCGGCCAGGCCCTGGGCCAAAGCCTGATTGCGCAACGCTTCCCAGTGCGACTCGCCATCGGCAGGGATCAGCTTGCGGCCGTCGTGCGCGGCATCCAGATATGCGCAGATGACATCGGAGTCGAACAAGGAAGGGAGTCCGGGCCGGATCAGTACCGGAACCTTGCCGAGCGGGTTCTCCGCGAAAACCAGGTCGTTGCGCCGCGTGGGACTCGTCTCCTGATGGATGACTTCGAGGCGGTGGGCGATTCCCGCTTCATGTGCGAACACGAGCACCTTGCGCGCGAACGGTGAGTGTGTCTGGTACAGCAGTTTCATCGTGGTGAGCCTCCTGAGCTAGAATGCTACGGTTCCGCCCCGATGAGTTCGTGCAATCTGGAGGGCAAGCGCGCGCTTTTTCGGCGCGTCAGGCACGCGCGGAGAGAGATTTGGAGCTCGATGACTTCGACCGCCGACTTTTGAATCTGGTCCAGAGCGACGCCGGTCAGACCGCCGAGCGATTGGCCGCGAGCCTGGGGCTGTCGCCCTCCGCGGTACAGCGCCGCCTGAGGCGACTGCGGGAAACCGGCGTCATCGTCCGGGAGACCGCCATCATCGACCCCAAGTGGATCGGCAACCCGGTCTCGTTCGTCGTGGCGCTTCAGGTCGAGCGGGAGCGGCCGCAGATGTTGAGCCAACTGCGCGCCTGGCTCGAAGCCGAGGCCTGCATCCAACAGGCATTCTACGTCACGGGTGAGGCTGACTTCATCCTGGTGGTCACCGCCACCGACACGGCGGCGTACGATGCGCAGATGGTCCGCCTGATGACGGAAAATCCGAACGTAAAGCGATTCACCACGAACGTCGCGCTGGGGATCGTAAAGCGCGGCCTGGCGATACCCATACCCTCGAGCTCGCAACGGTAAGGCGCTTTCAGGCGTCCTGAGGCATTGAGACGCGTAATGTCCGCGTCGGTGGAGCGGACTTTGCCGCCGATGTATGCGCCCCGGCATTTAGAGTGCGGGGCATGGACCACACACCGACGAGTCTCCTCTCGCTGCCGCAGCTGGCCCGCCTCGCGGCAGTGGGTCATGTCTTCGTCAAGTGCGAAGGGGAGCGCCCTCTTGGGAACTTCAAGACATTGGGCGGCATGCTCGCCGCCGAACGGGCGCTCGCGCGTGCAGGAGGCGGTTCGGCCGCCAGAACGGGCGAGGGTCCCGCTGAGCGTTTGCCGCGCATCATTTGTGCCAGCGACGGCAATCATGGTCTCGCAGTCGCGGCGGCGGCTCGCCGCGCCGGAACGGAGTCCACTGTCTATCTGCCCGTCGGCGTCGAGCCGTTGCGTGTCGAGCGCATCAGGTCCATGGGCGCACGAATCGTATGGATTTCCGGCACGTACGATGATGCTGTCTGCGCGGCTGCGCAAGCCGCGGCGGACGGACAGGGATTGCTGATCCCGGACACGAGTGAAGATCCTGAGAGCCTCGTGGTGAAGGATGTGATGGACGGCTACGGCCGGTTGACGACCGAGCTCCGCGAGCAGGTCCGCGAAGTCGCCGACGCCCCGAGCCATCTCTTCGTCCAGGCGGGTGTCGGCGGGCTGGCAGCGGCCATGGGCCGCGACCTGGAAGGAGTATTGCGGGAGCCCGCGCGGCTCCTGACGGTGGAGCCTGAAAAGGTCCCTTGTGTCGCAATGGCATTGGCCGCTGGTCGACCCGTGCGCGTTCCTGGCGATTTGCGAACGGCCGCCAGCATGCTTTCCTGCGGTGTCGCCTCAGCCGCCGCACTCGCGATTCTGCAAAATCTCCATGTGTCGCCGGTGCTCGTTTCCGAAGAAGAGCTCGCAGCCGCCGTAGGGATCCTGCGACGGACGGGTGGGCCCGACAGCACGGCTTCGGGTGCGGCCGGGGTAGCCGGTCTGTTGCGAGTGGCATCGAGCCGGCTCTTGCGAGCCCGGCATCAGCTGGACGCGCACAGCAGCGTGCTTCTGGTGGCCACGGAAGCGGCACTTGCACCACGGCTTGCCTCTCGGCCCGAGCTGCCTGTGGAGTCGGAAGGTCGAGCGAAGCCATGGCGGACGATTCGCTTCTATTGGTGACGACTACCAAGCCGCGAACAGACATCAGCTGGTCAAATCCCGCAGCCTGATGGCGCTGGCCTGTTCGCGCAGCGCCGCAATGTGCCAGCGCCCGCGGTGCCATTGAAGCACGGCGAAGAAGAGTCCGGCTTCCGGCCGGCGGATCTTCGATGTCGGGGTCGGCTGGATCTTCCAGGTGCCATCGACGAGAGCGACGCTTCCGGTCAGGTGGCGCACATGGGCCACCTCGGCGGCCGCACGGCTGCCTGCATATCCCCTCGAGAATGCCTCCTGATAGAACGCTTCGATCTGCCGCCGGCCTTGGGCGTGCACGCCGTCGGGGCTGACGAAGTCCCCTCCCGCCTCGTACTGAGCAGCGATCGAGCGTGCATCGGCATGGTTCCACGCGCTCAGGATTCGGGCGATCACAGGCTGTACCTGACGCTCCCCGGTTTGACCGGCTGCGGCCATGGCGCGATGGCCGCAGGTCAGGAGAAGGATGGCGGCTGCCGCCATGAGGTATGGGGTGCGGCTGGCGATGCGAGGGCTCATGACGAGGTCCGCTCCGGAATCTGGTGTGTGGGTACGTCGGAGCCCCTTATAAACCTGGAGTATGGTCGAGATTTCAAGCGCGTCATTCGGCCGCGCGCCGGCGCGGCATTCTTTGCACTCCAACTGGAGCATACTAAAGGTACGAATCAGTACGGAGTGCCGCCATGGGTTTACGAACCATCGGGCAGCTCGCCAAAGACTCCGGTGTGTCCGTGGACACCATTCGGTATTACGAGCGAATCGGCCTGCTGCCGCGCCGGCTCAGCGGACGCATGGGCTGGCGCCGTTACTCCGAGGAAATGCTCGCGCAGCTGCGCTATGTTCGGCAAGGACGTGCAGTGGGCTTCACCACGCGCGAGCTGCGTGACCTGCTGCGCTTGACTGCTGTTGGCGCACCTCGATTCTGCGAGAGCTTTGATACAGCCGTACGACGGAAAATCGACGCCATCGATCAGGCGATGGCCCGCCTCGCGACGCAACGTGGGCGACTCGAGGAATTCTCCCTCGGCTGCCGCGAGCGGCGCCGCGAGCAGCGTTGCCCCATGCTGGAGGCCCTGCGTCCACGCTCGCGAAGCTCCACCTGACGTCTCGTTTCGACCGCCGGCAATTGGCGGCTCCGCGGGCCTTGCCGACCCGCGGAGCGCAGCTCTCCCGATCCGGATCTTGCGGCGGCTCTCCGGCCGCGCTTGGAATGGCAATTCTGCGAGGTACTGTAATAGAATAAGAATTACATCACGTGGCACCGGGACACGACATGGCGGAACCGATCGGCGGCCAACCGCTCGACCTGATCACGGTCGGCCGGTCTTCCGTGGACCTGTATGGCGAGCAGGTTGGCGGACGGCTGGAGGACATGGGCACCTTCGCCAAGTATGTGGGGGGAAGCCCCACGAATACGGCGGTCGGTGCGGCACGGCTGGGGTTGCGCGCTGGGCTGCTGACCCGTGTCGGCGATGATCATTTCGGACGCTTCATCCGCGAGCAGCTGGTGCGCTGCGGCGTGGACGTCTGCGGCGTCATCACGGATCCGCGGCGATTGACCGCCCTCGCGGTGCTCGGGATTCGCGACGAGCGGCGCTTCCCGCTCCTCTTTTATCGCGAGAATTGCGCCGACTTGGCGCTCTGCGAGGCGGATGTCGATCCGAGCTTCATCGGGCGCGCCGCTGCCGTGCTCATCAACGGCACTCATCTTTCGCAGCCGGGCGTGCTGGCGGCCAGCCGCAAGGCGGTGCAGCTCGCCCGCGCGGCAGGCCGGCGGATCGTGTTCGATATCGATTACCGGCCGGTGCTCTGGGGTCTGACGGCGCCGGATGCCGGCGAGAACCGCTTCGTCGCGAGCACCGCCGTGAGCGCGCGACTGCAGGAGATCGCACCGCTGTGCGACCTCATCGTCGGCACGGAGGAGGAGTTCCATATCCTCGGCGGCTCGACCAACACGATGACTGCGCTGCGCGCAGTGCGCACGCTGACGCCGGCCGTGCTGGTTTGCAAGTTGGGGGCCGAGGGCTGCGTCGCGTTCGCCGGTCCCGTGGACGAGAGCTTGCGCAGCGGCGTACGAGGCCCCGGCTTCGACGTCGAAGTGTTCAACATCCTGGGTGCCGGCGATGCGTTCATGGGCGGCTTCCTGCGCGGCTGGCTGCGCGGCGAGCCCCTCGAGACCTGCTGCCGGTATGCCAATGCCTGCGGAGCGCTCGTCGTCTCGCGCCACGGCTGCGCGCCCGCGATGCCTTCCTGGGCGGAGCTCTCGGCCTTTCTCGCCGGCCAGTGGCCGCGGCGGCTGCGCGAGTCGGAGGCGCTGGAGCACGTGCATTGGGCTACCACGCGCGCGCCGCGCCCGGCGGAGCTGCTGGTGCTCGCGATGGACCACCGCGGCCCGCTCGAGAGTCTGGCCGCGGAGCTGGACGTCGGCGAGTCGGCGCTGGAGGCGTTCAAGGCGTTGGGACTAGAGGCCGTCGATCGCGTAGCCCGCGGCGACCCGCGCTTCGGGATTCTGCTGGACGGCCGCTTTGGCCGCCAGGGGCTGGAGCGCGCCGCCGATCATCCTTACTGGATCGGGCGGCCGATCGAGCAGAGCGGCTCCCGGCCGCTCGCGTTCGACGGCGTGCCGGATGTCGGCTCGACGCTGCGCACCTGGCCGCAGAATCACGTGGTGAAGTGTCTGGTCCGTTACCATCCGGAGGATCCCGAGCCGCTGCGGCGGCAACAGGAGGAGCGGCTGCTCTGCCTGCACAGCGCCTGCCGCGAGAGCCGCCACGAGCTGCTCATCGAGGTCATCGCATCCCCCTATGGCAAGATCCAGGCGGATACCACCGCCCGGGTGATCGAGCGGATGTACGACCTCGGCATCCGGCCCGACTGGTGGAAGCTCGAGCCGAGCGATGAACCCGCAGCCTGGGCGGCGATCGAGGATGCCGTTCGCCGCCGCGACGCATGGTGCCGGGGCATCCTCGTCCTGGGACTGGCCTCCGATCCGGAGAGCCTCGCGTCGGCGTTCAAGGCGGCGGCGCCGTTCGAGCTGGTACGCGGATTCGCCGTTGGGCGTACCATTTTCGCCGAGCCCGCCCGGCGGCGGCTCGCCGGCGAGGCTGGCGATGCCGAGACGGTGGCCGCGCTCGCCGCCAATCTCGAGGCCGTCGTGGCCGCGTGGCGTCGGGCAAGGCCGAGCCCGCCGGGGTAAATTCCGGAGGAGGCAATACATGGCGCGGATGCGTCTCACTGCCGCTCAGGCCGCTGTGCGGTATCTGGCCAACCAGCACATCGCCGGGGAAGACGGCCCGGCGGTACGTTACTTCGCCGGCGCGTGGGCAATCTTCGGCCACGGAAATGTCGCAGGCCTGGGCGAGGCGCTGCACGCGGCGGGCAAGGCACTGCCCACCTTTCGCGCCCACAACGAGCAGTCCATGGCCCATGCGGCCATCGCCTTCGCCAAGGCCTCGCGCCGGCGGCGCGCCATGATCTGCACCAGCTCCATCGGTCCCGGCGCGCTCAACATGGTGACCGCGGCAGCCGTGGCGCACGTCAACCGCCTGCCGGTGCTCTTCCTCCCGGGCGATGTGTTCGCGGGGCGGGGCCCCGACCCGGTGCTGCAGCAGGTGGAGGACTTCGCCGACGGAACGGTGAGCGCGAATGACTGCTTCCGGCCGGTGTCGCGTTATTTCGATCGCATCCAGCGCCCGGAACAACTGCTCGAGGCGCTGCCGCGCGCCATGGCGACTCTGCTCGAACCCGCCGGCTGCGGGCCGGTGACGCTGGCCTTCTGTCAGGACACGCAGACCGAAGCGTGGGATTTCCCCGCGCAAATGATGGAGCCGGCGACCTGGTCCATCCGGCGCCCGCCGCCGACTGCCGAGGATCTGCGGCGCGCCGCCGAGTGCCTGAGGTCGGCCCGCTCGCCGCTCATCATCGCGGGCGGCGGTGTGCTTTACTCGGCCGCGGAGGCCGCGCTGGACCAGCTTGCGCGCGCGACGGGCATTCCCGTCGCGGAAACGCAGGCCGGTAGAGGCACGCTCAGCTGGGAGCACCCGCAATCGCTCGGCGCGATCGGGGTGACGGGGACGAGCGCGGCCAACGCCACCGCCGCCGCGGCCGATGTCGTGTTGGCCGTCGGGACTCGCCTGCAGGACTTCACGACGGCATCGCGCACGCTCTTTGCCAAGTGCACGCGCTTCCTGCAGGTGAACGTCAGCGCTTATGACGCGCACAAGCACGGCTCCACGGCGATCGTCGGCGATGCCCGCGAGGTACTGCTGCGGCTGCGGGAAGCGGTCGCGGACTACCGCGTGCCGCAGGCCTGGAGCGATTCGGTGGCGGCGGTGCGTGTCGCCTGGGACGAGGCGTGGAATCGGGCGGTGCGGCCGCCGGAGAAGAGGCAGGCCGTCCCTTCCGACGCCCAGGTCATCGGTGCGGTGTGCCGCTGGGCGCGCAACGAGACCACCGTCGTGTGCGCCGCGGGCGGACTTCCCGGCGAGCTGCACAAGCTGTGGCGGCCGGCGAGCGCTGCGGGCTACCACGTCGAATACGGCTTCTCCTGCATGGGATACGAGATCGCGGGCGGCCTCGGCGTGAAGCTGGCCGAGCCCGATCGCGAGGTCGTCGTCATGGTGGGCGACGGCAGCTATCTCATGTTGAATTCCGAGATCGCGACTTCGGTCATGCTGGGCCTGAAGCTTGCGATCGTCGTGCTGGACAACCGCGGATTCGGCTGCATCAACCGCCTGCAGAAAGCGACGGGAGGCGCGCCGTTCAACAATCTGCTGGCCGATTCCCGCCAGAAGGATCCGGCGCCGGTGGACTTCGCCGCCCATGCCGCAGCGCTCGGCGCGCAGAGCGAGAAGGTGGCGGATGTCGGCGCGCTATCGGCGGCGCTGGAGCGCGCACGCGCGTCCTCGAGGACCTATGTGATCGTCATCGAGACCGATCCCCAGTCCGCGACGGATGCGGGCGGCGCCTGGTGGGACGTAGCCGTGCCGGAAGTTTCCGTCCGGGATGCAGTGCGCGCAGCCCGTGCCGAATACGAGAGACGCCGCAAGACGCGTTGGGAGTAACTGATGAGCATTCGCTTCGGGGTGAGCCCCATCGCCTGGATCAATGATGACCTGCCGGAGCTCGGCGGCGAGACGCCGGTCGAGACGGTGCTGCGCGACGCCCAGGCGCTGGGCTTCGATGGAATCGAGCTCGGCGGCAAGTTCTCCCGCGATCCGGCGGCGCTCGGCGCGCAGCTTCGCGCCCATGCGCTCGCGCTGGTCGGCGGCTGGTGGTCGGCAGCCCTGCTCATCCGCTCCGCCGAGGAGGAGATCGCCGCGCTGCAGGCACACCTGCTGCTGCTCGAGGCGCTGGGCAGCAAAGTATTCATCATCGCGGAGTGCAGCAACACGGTGCATGGCGATCGCGGGCGGCCGCTCGCCGCGACGCCTCGCCTGTCCGGTTCGCAGTGGGCTGGGTTCGGCGAGCGGCTGAGCGCCGTCGCGCGCTACGTGGAGGGGCACGGCCTGCGCCTCGCCTACCACTTCCATCTGGGCACCGTAGTGGATGGCGAGGATGACCTCGAGCGGCTGATCGCCAACACGGACCGGCGCGTGGGCTTCGTGGTCGATACCGGACATGCGGCGCTCGGGGGTATCGACGCCGAGCAACTGATCCGCAATCACCCGGAGCGGGTTGCGCACGTACACACCAAGGATGTACGCGGCCGGATATACGACGAAGCCCGGAAGCGAAACGGAAGCTTCCTCGACGGCGTGCTCGAGGGAATGTTCACTTCACCCGGCGACGGCGATCTCGACTTCCAAGGCGTTGCGCAGGCACTCATCGACATCGGTTACGAGGGCTGGGTCGTGGTGGAGGCGGAGCAGGATCCCGCGCGCGCCGATCCACGTACCTACAGCCGCATCGGCCTGGAGACGATGCGGCGACTGCTCGGTGCGGCGGCGCAACCGTCGGGAGCCGGCCGATGAGCCTGCGCGTGCGGCCGACGGTACCGGATGCAGAGGGCCGGATCCTGGCAATCACGCCCGAGAGCGCCGGTTGGAAATATGTCGGCTTCGAAGTGCGGCGGCTGGCAGCGGGTCAACAGGCGGCACTGACGTCTGCGGACAAGGAAACCTGCATCGTCGTGCTGACCGGCACGGCCGACTTGTACGTTGATGACCTGGTGTTTACGAGCCTGGGCGGCCGCAAGACCGTTTTCGAGGATGCCCCGCCAGGCGTGGTGTATACGCCACCCGGATCCCGCACCCGCATCAAGGCCATCAGCGATGCCGAGATCGCGCTCTGCAGCGCGCCGGCCGCGGGCGGCTGCGAGGCACGCGCCATCCCCGGCGAGCGGATGTCGCAGGAAGTGAGGGGTGAGGGCACCAACCGCCGCTTCGTCCGCAACGTGCTGCCGCAGACCGAGCCCGCCGAGCGGCTGCTGGTCGTGGAGGTGATCACCCCCGGAGGGCATTGGTCGAGCTATCCGCCGCACAAGCACGACACCGATGCGCCGCCGGCCGAGACGCAACTCGAGGAGACGTACTACCACCGTCTCGATCCGCCGCAGGGATTTGCGTTCCAGCGCGTGTACACCGACGACCGCAGCCTCGACGAGACGGTGTGCGTGGAGGACGGAGACGTGGTGCTGGTGCCGCGCGGCTATCATCCGGTCGGCGCGCCGCACGGCTATGACCTTTATTACCTCAACGTGATGGCCGGACCGGTGCGCAGCTGGATCTTCCGCGACGACCCGGCGCACGCCTGGATCAAGCGCCGCCGCTGAGGACCACCGGGCGGCCGGTGGCGTGGGAGCGCCCCGCCGCCTCGGCGAGCTCCAGCGCGCGGACCCCGTCGGCGAAGCCGACCGCCGGCTGCTCGCCGCGCAGCACGGCCGCGAAGTGGTCCATCTCCAGCCGGTAGGCCTCCGCGTAACGCTCGAGAAAGAAATTCTGAAACGGCGCGCGGGTCGCGCCTTGCTCTCCCCAGACCGCGACAGTGGTGGTCGTGAGATTGTCGACCCGCACGGAGCCGCCCGACCCGAACGCCTCGATGCGCTGATCGTAGCCATAGCCGCTGCGGCGCGTGTTGCTGATGAGTGCCATCCGCCCCGAGGCCGTACGCAACAGCACCTTCGCTGTGTCGATGTCGTCCGCGGCACCGATGGCCGGATCCACCAGACAGGCGGCCATCGCGTACACCTCCACGATGGGCTCCGCGAGCAACCAGCGCGCGACGTCGAAGTCGTGGATGGTCATGTCCTTGAAGAGGCCGCCACTCACCTTGATGTAGCTCACCGGCGGCGGCGCCGGATCGTGGCTGACGATGTGCAGCGTCTCGAGGCTGCCGATCTCCCCCGCCTGCAGCTTCTGCCGCAGCGCGCGAAAGCTCGGATCGAAGCGGCGGTTGAAGCCGAGGAACAGGCGCGCCCCGGTGAGCGCCGCCGCGGCGGATCGCGCGCGCTCCACGCTCAAGTCCACGGGCTTCTCGCAGAAAATGGCCTTGCCGGCGGCGGCCGCCTGCAGGCACTGCGTGAGGTGTTGGTCGGTGGGACTGGCGACGATCACGCCAGCGACGGCGGGGTCGGCGAGAGCGCGCTCGAGCGTCGCTGCGGTAGCGCCATATTGGGCTGCGAGGGCCGCTGCGGCGTCCCCGAGCGGATCGATGACGTACTTCAGCGACAGCGCCGGATGCGCCGCCGCATTGCGCGCATGGATCTTGCCGATGCGGCCGCCGCCGATCAGGGCAAGAGCGCTGCAAGTCGAATCACTGGATGAGAGGCTCACGTGCGTTCCTTCGTGGCCTGACCGCGACGGCCGTTGCCACCGCGGCCTTCGGATCGTCCACGCCGGTTGCTGCGAAAGGCATAGCCGATCACGAGCGTCTGCGCGAGACACATCGAGGCGGCGAGTGAGCGGAAGCCACGGATCTCCGCCTCCTGCACCCGCAGGACGGTGTCGGCCTCCTTGGCAATCTCACTGACTGCGCTGTCGGTGATGGCGAGAACGGCCGCCTTCTGGGCGTGCGCGGCGCTCACCACCTGTACGGTCTCCTCCGCATATGGCCGATAACTGACGCCGATCAGAAGATCCCCCGAGGTGATGGCGGCGACCTGTTGCCGCCACAAGCCCGCCACGCCGTCGACGAACACGGTACGCTTCGCACTCTGCTGCAGGGAATAGGCGAGATAGGCCGCCACCGGAAAGGCACGGCGGACGCCGACGACGTATACCGTGTTGGCATGCTCCAGCAGCCGGAATGCCGCCGCGAGCTGCGCGGCCTCCACGGTGTGGGTCAGCTGGCGCAAGGCGAGGTCCGTGCCCTCGGCAAACTCGCGCAGCAGGCTCGCCGGATCGTTGTGCGGATTTTCCAGCCGGTCCATGGTCTGGCGCACCCGCTCGCCATAGGCGGCGGCCGGATTGGCGGCGACCAGGTCGGCGCGAAACACCCGCTGCATGGGAGTCGCGCCATCGAAGCCGAACTGCTTGGCAAAGCGGACGATGGCGGACGGCTGCACGCCACTGCGCTCCGCGATGACGGCCAGCGTCTCCAGCGCGACGTCGTTCGGCGCGTCGAGAACGAAGTGCGCAAACTGGCGCAACCGCCCGCTCAATGAGTCATAACGCGCGAGGATCGCTTCGCGCAGCTCCGCCGACGTCGTCGGCGCCGTGACCTGCTGCGGGGCGCGGCTCATCGGCGGCAGCGTCCCACGGCGCACGCCGGGCGATAGAGCGAAAGTTGCTTCATATTTTTCAGATTGACAGAAATTAAAATAATCATACCATCGGTCGCCTGGAGGTAACAGCCATGCTCCGTGGTGCCCTCGAGTTGCAAGGCGGCTCGCCGACGACCCCGACCGAGGTCAGCCGGCAGCTGCGGCGGCGGCTGCTCCTCATCAGCATGACCGCGACGATCGGCGGCCTGCTGTTCGGCTACGACACGGGCGTCGTGAACGGCGCGCTCCTCTACATGGGCCGCGACCTGCACCTGACGCCGGCCGACGAGGGCTTCATCACCGCCGCCTTGCTGCTGGGCGCGGCGCTCGGGGCGCTCCTCGCCGGGCGCCTCGCGGACCGGTTCGGACGCCGCCATACCCTGTGGCTGCTGGCCGGCACCTTCGTGGCGGGTGCGATCGCCTGCGCGCTGGCGCCTGACCGCTCGGCGCTGGCCGGGTTCCGCTTCCTGCTGGGGCTGGCCGTCGGCGGCGCTTCGGTGGTGGTCCCGACCTACCTGGCGGAGCTCGCACCGCCGGAGCTCCGCGGCCGGCTGGTGACGCAAAACGAGCTGATGATCGTGTCGGGTCAACTGCTCGCCTTCGCCGTCAACGCCGTGATCGCCCAGTTCTGGGGCGAGTCGCATGCCGTGTGGCGCTGGATGTTGGGAATCGCCGCGGCGCCAGGGATCGTGCTGGGCATCGGCGCCATCTTTCTGCCGGAGAGCCCGCGCTGGCTGGTCGCGCGTGGCCGTACCGTTGAGGCCGAGGCGGTGCTCGGGCAGTTGCGCCTGCCCGGAGCCGCGGCGCTCGAGGCGCGTTCCATTGCCACTCTCGCCGGGGCGGAGGCTGCCTCCGACATCCGCGGCTGGGCGGCGCTGCGTATCCCATGGGTGAGAGCTGTGCTGCTGGTCGGCATCGGCATCGGCATCGTTCAACAGGTGACCGGCGTCAACTCCATTATGTACTACGGCACGCAGATCCTGTCGCGGTCCGGCCTGGGGGTCCAGGGCGCGCTGGTGGCCAACGTGCTGAACGGGGTCGTATCCGTCCTGGCGACGTTCCTCGGCATCGCGCTCGTCGGGCGGACGGGCAGGCGCTGGATGCTGGTGACGGGCCTCATCGGCACGACCTCCTCGCTCCTCCTCCTGGGGGTCGTCTCGCTCCTCTTTCAGCCGTCGCCAGCGCTCGCTTACCTGGTGCTCGGGGCCATGTCGCTCTTCCTCTGCTTCCAGCAGGGATTCGTGTCGCCGGTGACCTGGCTGCTGCTGTCCGAGATCTTCCCGCTCAAGGTGCGCGGACTCGGGATGGGGGCGGCCACGCTTGTGCTCTGGGGCGCGAACTTCGTGGTGGCGTTCTCCTTCCCGCAGCTCGTCGCGGGGTTCGGGGTGTCCTCCACCTTCTTCGGCTTCGTGTCGGTCGGCATCCTCGCGGTCGTCTTCTCCGCCCGCTACGTGCCGGAAACGGGAGGCCGCTCGCTCGAGGCGATCGAGGAGCTGCTGCAGGGGCGGTACTCGCGCGGAACGCGTACCTGACGAGCCGGCGGCCGGCACCTGCAGAGCCGGATGGAAGCGGAGGGCCGCCCCTACAGCGTCCGATGCATGTCGGCGCGAGCGCGCGGCGCACGCACAGAACGAAGCGCCGCGGCGAACACGTGACCGCCGCGGCGCTGCCGCAAGCCTCCTCGCGCGGGGGGAGACGCGGGGAGGATCGCTCGTGACGCCGACTCAGAAGTTGTAGCCCAGCGTGAAGTTGACCTCTCTGCCCTCGTACGGACGGGCGAGCACCACGTCACCGACGCCCACCGCCCCACCGAATACGCGGGCGTTACCTTCCGTCAGCGCCAGCGTATTGGTCAGATTTGTTCCCTGCACGCGGAATTCCCAGTGGGACCCGATGTCTGTCACCAAGCCAGCGCTCAACATGCTGTAGCTCCCCAGCGGTTGGGTACCGGCGATGTCGCTGTAGCGTTGACCGGCGTGCTCATAGGTGAGCCAGGTGGTCACGTCGCCCCACGATGTGGCCGCGAAATAGCTCGGAGTCACTCTAACCTGGACCTTGGGTTGCCGCTGCAGCGGCGCGCCGTTGATCGAAGCGCAAGCCGTCGCGCCGAGGATGGTCGTATAGGGCAGGCAGGCATAATCGTGGTCGTAGTGACCGGAGGTGTAGTCCCCGACCACCCGCACCGTCAGCCCTTTGAAGAGGGTAACGTATCCATCCAAGTCCACGCCGTTGGCGCTGGCGCCGTACTGACCGTACTGACCGGGAATCGCGACACCTTCCAGGTTGGTGCCCTGATAGCGTATGCCATCGAACGTGCGGTGATACGCGCTGATGTCAACGTACACCATCGAAGCCTGAAACTTGAACCCGGCCTCGTAGTTGCGGATCGTCTCCACGGGCGCAAACGTCTTCGGCGCGTTCACATGCGCGTAGACGAGATCATCGAGCGTGGAGAAGTGATTGCCCGAGTTCGCGCGGACGTAGGCACTCATGTTCTTCGAGAATTCGTAGTTCACACCGCCGGTGAAGGAAGGCATCGTGTGAGTGTAATGCTCGTAATCCCAGGCGCCGTTGCAGACCGGCACGCCGTTGTCCCAGAGGTCGTATTGCGTACCCAGCATCTCCTTGCTGGTGAAGCAGGCGCGGTTGTGCTCGTCGATATGCTCCAGACGCGCGCCCACATCGACCAGCCATGGACCGGTATGCCAGCTGTCCGAAAGGTAGGGCGCGATATTGCGCCCATCGCCGTGCCGCGCCGGATTGTTGTAGGTACCGTTGTCGTTGACGAAACCCTGCGGACTGCTGAGGTTGTAGATCTGGCCGATCTGGCCGCCGTTCAGCGCAGTTCCCGCATAACTCAGCGAGATCATCTGAGCGTTGGGTGTGGCCGTCATCAGGGCCTGGTCGGAGATCCAGGTGTCATTATCGGAG
>DASYGA010000164.1:0-4401 GCA_036000265.1 Steroidobacteraceae bacterium
TTAGCTAAAAACCATTGCAACGGCGGCAGTTAGGGGGTGATTGCGAATGCACGACACGGCCATGAAATACGGGGGAGCATTCTTCCGCACCTATCTTGCCGACGGTCCCCCGGTGATCGTTGCGGACATCGGCTCTCAGGATGTCGGACTTGGTTCCTTGCGGCCACATTGTCGGCCTATTGACCGATATATCGGAGTGGACTTCGCGGCGGGGCCGAACGTCGATGTAATTCTCGAGGATCCCTATAAGCTGCCGTTTGACGACAACAGTATTGACGTGGTGCTCTCATCCTCCTGCTTCGAGCATGCGGAGTTTTTCTGGGAAAGCTTTCTCGAGATCATTCGAGTGCTGAAACCAACCGGGCTGTTCTACCTCAATGTGCCTTCGAATAGCGCATTCCATCGATATCCCGTCGATTGCTGGCGTTTCTATCCGGATAGCGGGCGAGCCTTGGAACATTGGGCGAAGCAAAAGGGCTACCGTCCCGCGATGCTCGAAAGCTTCACCGGCGTTCAGCGTTGGGATGTCTGGAACGATTTCATTGCTGTCTTCGTGAAGGACGAATCTAAGGCGTCGCTGTACCTGGAGCGAATGCAGGATCGCATTGGGGCGTTCACTAACGGCCTCGTTTACGGAAGCGATGAAGTTCGCAATTTGAGCATCATGCCCGAGGATTTCACGATGAGCTGGTTGAAGCGCTACGGCCGCCGCTCCATCTGGTTCGTGCGCAAAGCAAGCACGTGGTTGTATTGGCGTTTCCAAGATCTACCTGGTCGCACTAAACGGCGACTTTCAAAGACGAAGTCGGGTCAAACAGCTTAAGTCGCAGGTACTCCTGGCGTCCTGCCGTGAAACTCTGAGTGATCCGAGATATAGGGGCGGGATCTGTGGGATCCTATTCGGCTGAATGGCTCGGAACGCGGCTGGCGGCGCAGCAGTGAAGCTGACGAATACGACCGCTATCTGCTGCAAGTGGCAAGCAGCATGCAGAGCGGGCAAAGGTGATGAGGATCTCGTCGATTACTTGTGGGGCTGACCGATACCGCAAGAGCTCGGTCTCGAGCCAAAGCGGACCGTCTCGGCCATTCGCGCACAGGTGGAGGACATCAACTGATGCCAAGCCTGGCGTTCAGCTTTGCGAGTCGCTCTTCCAGCGCTGCAATATTCTCGGGGTTCGTTGCCTGAAGCTGGCGCAGGTCTTCCTCATCGATGTGCGTGATCCTGCCGGACTTGATCGCCTTCAGGAGACGAACCAGCCGGTCTCGCTCCTCATGCCAACTTTCCGCGTTCACGACTGCCTCTTGTTGCAATTGAGAAAATCGTTTCAGCCCGCGCTACCACAAGGGCTTCACGGGCCGGAATCGCTCTCGTCGGACTTGGCCTTCTATTATCCGACCGCCTAGCTTTAGGCGGATCTGCGCGGCTCCATAATTGCTCATGCACACCAGTCGCGTACCTCCGTCAGGCAAGGCCTCCAAGACAGAGATGGCGACGCCATGTTCTCGGCAATGACGATCGACCTGCGCCACGGTCATCGAAAGATTCAGCGCCCGGCTCGTTTCCAAGGTTTATGCTCCATCACTGCAAGCGGGAGCATTGCGGAGACTCTCAGCCATCGGCGCCTGCGGGTGAAATGCCGATGATGCGCAGAGCTTTAGCAGAGCGCGACCGTCGCCGCCCGCTAATTCGAACGAACAACTCACGGGCTCGCAATATTTTGAGGTCTAAATTCGCTTGATCCGTCTCTGAAACCCGCGTCCGGCATCCAAATTCACTCGTCGTCGCCATGACTTGCGTCGGTCGATTGGCTTCTTGATCTCCGAGCGCCTTCAATAGTGCGAAATGCTGTCGCAATGCCGATAAAACGCCGCCGAGATCATGGCACTCAAGTCCGTGACGTTCGGCGATTGTGCGAACGATCGGCCGGAGGCCCGGGTAATGGGTGTGCGCCACCTTCGGAAACAAATGATGCTCAATCTGGTGGTTCAGACCGCCGGTAAACCAGGTGGCGAAGCGCGAGCTAGTGGCGAAGTCTGCAGTCGTGCGAACCTGGTGACTCGCCCAATCGTCTCCCTCGCGAACCCCGGCGAAATCCATCCCTGGCGTGAGGTGCGCAACCTGGAAGACGATCGCCATCATCCAGCTGAAGATGAGATGAAAAAGAATGAAAGCGGCGAGCGCCCACATCAATGGCAGGACGACGAAAGGCGGCAGGACAAACAGCAGAACATACAACGCCTTGCAGACGAGCAGTTCAGCTCGCTCCTGTGCGCCCAAGTCCACCGCGCGCCACTTGTTCAGACGGCCCTGTGCCAGGCAACCAAAGTCCTTCCAGAACAACCACTCCAGAGTGTTAAAGCCATAATAGACGACTGCCTTCAGCTCCTGCCCGCGGAAGCGAGGTTCCCAAGTGCAGGCAGGCGAGAGTCGCAGAAAGCCGCGCGTCTCGAGGTCATCGTCCCAACCCAAGATGTTTGGTTGACGGTGGTGCAGACCCTGGTGCTTGTGCACCCAGAAGTACCGCGAGGGACCGAGCAGCACGGAACAGAGCTGCGCCGCCCTCAGGTTTGCAGTCGCGCGCCCGAATAGAGTGCCATGATTGGCATCATGAAAAACGCTGAAGCCGAGAGCTGCGGCCGCGAGCGCGAGCAAGAGCGCGGCAAGCAGAGCCGCGTACAATGTGGGCGCAAAGAGCAAGGCAACATAGGAAAGCGCAAACCAAAGCAGGATCAAAGCCGCCTTGCGCTTGAGTCGCGGGTCGCCGACGGCTGGCAGGCCGAGGTTCTTCTCGGCGGCAAGATGCTCGCCAGCCGCCGCTTTCATCTCGCGCCAGAAGGCGGACCTCGGCGCGAACTTCGGCAGCTGGCTGATCGGTTCGGCGCCCATGTTTCATTTCTCCTTGCGGCGCGATCAGTGCTCGGCCCTGGAGCGGATGGGGCCGCTTCCTGGGATGTTAGTCTAGTGCCAGCTCAGCGCGTGAGATCTCAGAATGCTTTGTTGTGCATCCACTGCCTCACATCGGCTTCCGCGCCTTCCTTCGAGAGAGAGCACCGCTCCTTGACCATGGTGGCGAACCGGCGCTCGTTCTTGATGGTGGTTGCGTCGAAAAAGGTCAGAAAGGGCCAGCGTGCCTGCGCTTTGGTCATATAGCCCCTCTTGCGGATGACGGTCTTTGGGCTGTCAGCACCAGTAAATCCGAACACAGGCCGTCCCCTGTTAGAAAATTATTGAAGCTCTTAGATGGTGTTTTATTTATCAAAGACTATCGGAGAACCAAATTATATTTTAGCTCCACCGACTGACAAATGAAACTATATTTTCTCGTCGGCATTGATGACTGCGGACTATAGGCCTATCTGACTGCTTGCTACCAGTCGGTATCGACGGTCCTTGGCGCTAAGTCGCTCCTCCGCCCATCCATCACGCCTCCTAGCCGGCACACGCCATTCCGGCGCGCGTCAACAAAGGAACTCACCATGAAGTATTTTGGAACCGTCAAGTCATTCGACACGATCAAGGGGCACGGCGAGATCAAGCAGGAAGCTGGCGGGAACGATCTTCCCTTTGAAAAGAGCGCGATCCAGTGGGACAAGAGTGTCGCTCCAACGGTTGGTCAGCGTCTTAGCTATGACGTCGGGCAGACAAGCGAGCGGCAGCCCTGTGCGCTAAACCTTCAGACGATCTAACTGGCCGGCGGGAGCCTTCGCTTCCACCTGTCGTGTACCGCGTGGGGGCCGAACCCGGGCGGCGTTGAGCGACCTTCGTTCTTCGCAGTCCGGGTGAGCTGTCGCTGACTTCGAGCCACGAGCGGGCGCTCGACGTTCCCGATCGAATTCGTCGAGGAGGGCGACGATCATGGGACACACGTTTCAAGGCCGTTGGCGCACGATCGCGCTGCTATTCCTTTTCGCGGCCATGGCCATCGGATCAGCGCTCGGCTTCGCCTTCTCGTGAGTTCAGCCCCACGGTTGGTAATTCGACACCTAATCCCCATATCGGAAACATCGCCGGCACAGAATTCGTAGGCACTGGCGGCTGAGAGACACGAGGCGCTCCCGCTTACAAAAATGGGAGAATGACTCATGGACCTTAATTCGCTGCTGCGCCGGCACCAGCTTTCATTGATGGCAGCCGACCGCTCGATGACGCCTCGCGACAAGCGCGCTCATGAGCAGTTCGCTCGCGACTATGCCGAACAGATTGATCTGGTTCGCGACTCACTCGGCGTCCCGCCGACGCTGCCGAGGTCCGCCACGTGAGCCGGCCTGTCGACCAAGGCGAAAACGATCCAAAGGTCGGACGATCCATGGTCTTTCGCAAGCGCCGCTACGCCCCCGCCCAGACGGCCGATCAATCCAGGCGTCAGGCCGAACTTGTTCAATGCGCCTGGCGCCACTTTC
>DASYGA010000174.1:0-17122 GCA_036000265.1 Steroidobacteraceae bacterium
CATCGTGTAGCTTGCCGCCGGCGCCAGCAACGGCATGCGGGCGGTGCGCATCTGGCCGTCGGGTGAGAGCTTGAATTCACTGGCGAGCCCCGCCGACTCGCAGCGGCGCCAATGCGCGGCAATTCGCGGATCGTCCGCCGCGCCGGTGACACTGGTGATCGTGGGCGTGTCCGGATAGGTCCGGGCCAGCTCGGGATGGTTGCTCGCGCAGTGATAGCACTCGCGATTGTTCTCCCAGACGAGCTTCCAGTTGCCCTCTTCGATGATGGTCGACTGAAATGCCACGCGCGCCTCGGACAGAGCGTGGGGCAGCAGATACGGCTCGAGGTGCCGGCGCGTGGCCGCGAAATCCGGAGGCTGCGCCGCGAGGCAGATGAAGATAGACCCGCCGACGGCCTCGCACGGCAGCGCCTTCAGCGCCAGCTGCGAGCGATCGAACCCCTGCCCCATCTGGCGGGCGGCGAACAATCGCCCATCGAGATGGTACGTCCACTGGTGATATGGACAGACGAGCTTCGCCGCCCTCCCTGTCGCCTCCGGACAGACACGCGCGCCGCGATGCCGGCAGGAGTTGACGAAGGCGCGGATGACCCCGTCGGCGGCGCGGGTGAGCAGTATCGGATACGCCCCGATCTGCAGCGTCAGGTAGCTGCCGGTCTGCGGCAGCTCGGCGCTGTGCGCCACGAACAGCCAATCCTGGTAGAAGATCTGCTCCAGATCGAGCGCAAAGATCTCGGCGTCGGTATAGAACTCGCGTGTCAGGCCCATGCCGGGCGTGCGCTCGCGCAGGCTGCGCAGCACCCGGTCGCTGATCATGGTCATGCTCACTCCCCGTGAAACGGCCAAAGGAAAGCGCGACGGAGCTGCGGGGGGAGGAGCATCCGGGGCAGCGCGGACGAGTGCCGGCCGCTGAACCCTGGTGCCCGATGATCGCCCACCGCGATCCGACGGCTACAGTGCTGCAAGGCTGGTTTCCGGGCTCTGGAGAGTCGCCGATCTTGCGATTCGCGACCGACTCAGCGCCTTCCCAAACCCTTCTGATCGGGTCCGGTGGCCCATGCCGAGTCGACACTCCACTACCGTTGCGGGGGCAGCGCCGGCTTTCACCGGCTTCCCAATTCTCCCGCCTTTTTGGGGCGGGCACCTTCAGCACGTCCATGCTAGCGCGGATTTCAACGAGAGCAAACCGGAATGCGCATGCCTGTCGCTTGCGAGCTTGCGGAGGTCGCTTTTTTGGTCGTTCGCGAATGAACCTCATCACGCCGTCGAACGCCGCCGCGACGTTCGACCGACAGCTGCAGCCGCTCGCATTTTTTGCCGGGGACTGGATCTGCGCGGGCAAGTTCGCCAAGGGCGGCAAGCTCATCCCAACTTTTCCGGCGCCCGCCACTTCACATCATCGGGTTGGATGGATGAACGCCTCATGTGGACCGACACGGCGTCAGCTCTCGGACCCACGACCGTTTCGTGTTCCAGCGCAAGGGTCCGAGCACCTACCAGGTCACTTATGAGGTCACTGGCGGCAGTGGCAAGTCGTGGTCACCCGTAGACACGTCATCATGTCGCAAACAGTGAATGGATAACGGTGAGCTGCGTCACCCACCGTGGTGGTAGCTCGTTATGGCCGCCCCATCGAGTGCTAGGTTCCGATTTTGTTTCCCAGGAAACAAAATCGGCAGTACTGGTACATGCCCGGGGCTGACCGACGGCAAAGTGGAAGCGGTGACGGACCGCTCCCGGCCACGAGAGCTCCCAACGTTACCGATGTGATCGGAACATACCGACCGACTAAATTGGGGCGTGTGGGAATTGAACCCACGACCAGCGGATTAAAAGTCCGATGCTCTACCGACTGAGCTAACGCCCCACGGATTTTGCGGCGGCAGAGACCCAGGATCGGGTGGGCGCCGCCCTGAGACCCGTAAGCACAAGAAGCATGCACCCCGGGAAACGGTCGCGCATGATACTACACGCGCTGGTAGATCGTAGGATCCGGGATGGCGGCGGCCTCGAAGCCGGCGCGGCGCAGCCGGCAGGAATCGCAGCGGCCGCAGGCGGCGCCGAGGTCGTCCGCTTGGTAGCAGGAGACGGTCAGGGAATAGTCCACGCCGAGCCGCGTACCCTCGCGGATGATGCGCTGCTTGGACCAGGAGATGAGCGGCGCCTGGATTCGGCAGGGATGGCCCTCGACACCGGCCTTGGTCGCGAGCGCCGCCAAATGGCTGAATGCCTCGATGAATACCGGGCGGCAATCGGGGTAGCCCGACCAATCGATAGCATTTACACCGACGAAGATATCCTCCGCGCCGAGCACCTCGGCCCAACCGAGGGCGAGCGCAAGCAGTATCGTATTGCGCGCGGGAACATAGGTCACCGGAATGCCTGCGCTGGACTGCTCCGGGACGGCGATGGATGTATCGGTGAGCGCGGAGCCGCCGATGCCAGCCAGATCGATGCGCATGATGCGATGCTCGCGCGCGGCGTGAGCGGCCGCAACGCGCATGGCGGCATCGAGCTCGGCCGAGTGCCGCTGGCCATAATCGACGGAGAGCGCATAGCACTCGAAGCCCTGCTCGCGCGCAATGGCCAGCGTCGTGGCGGAGTCGAGTCCGCCGGAGACGAGTACGACCGCTCGGTGGGATGCCATGGCAATGCTCTGCTGCGGTGCGACGATGCGGCCGGTTTACTTTCCCGCCACGTTGCCCCAGAGATACTTGTGCAGCTGAATCTGCAGGCGCACCGGCAGCCGATCCTCGACGATCCAGTCGGCGAGCTGCCGGGCGGGAAGCTGCTCGTGGCTCGGGGAGAAGAGCACCGTGCAGCGGCCTTCCAATCCCAGCTCGCGGAATTTCGCGCAGCTCCATTCGTAATCGCCGCGATCGCAGATCACGAACTTGACCAGGTCGCGCGCACCCAGGCGCGCAAGCTCTTCGTAGCGGTTGCGCGATTCCTCCTGCGAGCCCGGAGTCTTCACGTCGACGACTCTCACCACCCGCTCGTCAACGCCCTCGAGCGACATCGCACCGCTGGTCTCGAGCGAGACGCGGCAACCGGCATCGCAGAGTTGGGTCAGAAGAGTCAGGCAGCCCTTCTGCGCCAGCGGCTCGCCGCCCGTCACGCAGACGTAGCGGCCGCCCAGCTCCCCGACCCGCTGCACAATGGACTCCACTTCCCACCACTCCCCCCCATGGAAGGCGTACTCCGTGTCGCAGTACTGGCACCGCAGCGGGCAACCGGTGAGGCGCACGAATACGGTGGGAACCCCGGCGGTATCTGCCTCGCCTTGCAGGGAATAGAAGATCTCGCTGATCTTGAGCCGCGCCACCGGCGTCCGTCACCGCGAGGAGAGTTGCTTCAAGCGCGCCTCCGCCCTGCTGGCGGCGCTGGTGCCGGAGAACTGGCTCGCGACCTGCCGCAGGGTGGCACGGCCCTTGTCCGTCTTGCCCTGCGCAAGCTGCGTATTGCCGAGGTCGAGCATGGCATCCGGCGCCTTGGCCGAGGTCGGCCATCTGTCGAGCACCGCCTGGAACGCGCTCTGCGCCGCCGCGAAGTCCTGGTTCACGTAATTGGCCTCGCCGAGCCAGTACTCGGCGTTGGGGGCGAGCGGACTCGAGGGATATTGTTTCAGGAATCCCTGGAAGCCGCTGATCGCCACCGAGTAGCTGCCGGCCTTCAACGCATCGAAGGCCTGCCCATAGACCGACTGCTCCGTCGAAGAGACACCTAGCGCCCCCTCGCCCGCGCCCCCGGGGCCTGCGGCCCCGGCAGTGCCGCCGTGCTCGAGCGCGCCCACCCGCTTGTCGAGATCGCTGTAGAGGTCCCGCTGCTGCTTGTGCAGCTGCCGGCTGGTGTTCTGCAGGTCCTCGACCTGACCGCGCAGATCCCGCACCTCGGCCTGCAGCGTATCCACCTGTTGCGCCAGCTGCACCAGGCTCTGGTTCGAGACGACCCGCTCGACCTTGGAAACGCGCGCATCCAGGTCATTGAGCCTGATCTGCACCGGGTCCTGATCGGCAGGGACCGTGGCGCAGCCGGCGGCGAGCACCGTGACGAGCGCTAGAGGGATGATCGGGCGCATGGCGGATTCTCCTTGGCTACTGGATGCGCTAGAGCTTACTGGGGCGCTTGCGGCGCTTGCGGCGGTTGCGCATTCGGCGTCAGATAAACGATGTCGACGCGCCGGTTCTTGGACCATGCGTCTTCGTTGTGCGCCGGATCCACCGGATGCTCCGCGCCGTAGCTCACAACAGTGATCTGGCCCGCCGAGGCGCCCTGCAGCAGCAGGGCCTGACGGACCGCCTGCGCCCGCCGCATGCCGAGGCCGATGTTGTATTCAGGCGAGCCGCGCTCGTCGGTATTGCCTTCGAGCCGCACGCGGGAGTCGGCGTGGTCAGAGAGGTACTTGGCGTGAGCAGCCACGACGTCCGTGCCGTCGCCCTTGATCACCGCGCTATCGAAGTCGAAGTAGACCGTGCGCTTGGCGAGCAGTCCCTGCTGCGGACCGGCCACCGAGTTCTGGTTGCCGAACGGGCCGCCATTGGCGTTGGCGCCACCTTCCGCGCCCTGCGAGGCGGCGCCGGCGCCAGCCTGGGAAGACTGCGGCTGCTCGGCCGACGGCTTCGGCGGCTTGCTCGCGCAGGCAGCGAGGCCGAGGCATCCGGCCAGCAACATCAAGACGAGAGTTCGACGATACATAGACCCTTCTCCAGGTTCGCCGCCAGGCGGCAGCTCTTGTTGGACGTTCGGACTTGGCTACTGAACGGCTACTGAATGAACGGACCCCACGCCGGATCGCGCACCTCGCCCTGAGTCGGCTTCAGGGAGAGGCCCGTGAGCCCGTCGACGGAGATGGTCGCCAGGATACCGGACTGTCCCCGGCCCGGCCGCTCGGCATACATGATGGTGGCGCTGTTCGGCGCGAAGCTCGGCGACTGGTCGAGCCGGCCGCTCGTCAGCATCCGGAACTCGCCGGTCGTCAGGTTCTGCACCCCGATCCGATAGCTGCCGCTGTCATCGCGCGTCACCATCGCCAGCAGCTTGCCGTCGGGGGAGAGGTGCGGGCCGGCGTTGTACTCATCGGTGAATGTGATGCGCTGCGTGGCGCTGCCGGGGGTCGTGCCGATCCGGTAGATCTGCGGCTCGCCGGCGCGATCGGAGGTGAAGTAGATGAACCGCCCGTCGGGCGACCAGGTCGCCTCCGTATTGATCGACGGCGAGTCGGTGAGCCGTGTCAGGTGCTGATCGCTCAAGTTGAGCACATAGATCTGGGGATGGCCGCTGTCGCCACTCAGAGTGACCGCCAGCTTGCGGCCGTCGGGCGACCACGCCGGCGCGCCATTGATGCCGGCGCGCATGGAAACGCAGGTTCGCTGGCCGGTTTGCACACGCTGCACATATACGGCGGACAGGTGATTCTCGAACGAGACATAGGCGATCCACTTACCGTCCGATGACCATGTCGGCGACATGATGGGAAAGCGCGACTCGAGGATCAAATGCTGATTGTAGCCATCGGCATCCGCGATCACCAGTTGGAAGTGAGCGTCGGCCCCCTGCCCCACGACGGCGACATAGGCGATGCGCGTCGCAAAGGCGCCTCTGATGCCGGTGATCGCCTGGTAGATGACGTCACTCACGCGGTGCGCGGCATTGCGCAGCGCGGCGGCACTGCCGGTGAACCGCTGCCGCGCGATGCTCTGGCCGGTCAGGGTGTTGAGCAGCTCGAAATCGACCGCGAGCTGCCCGCCCGCCATCGGCACCACCTGACCGACCACCATGTAGTCGCTGCCGGCCGCCTTCCAGTCTGCAAATTTCACCTGCGCGGCTGTGGTTGGCGTCGCCGGCATCTTGTTGCGCGGCACGGCCGTGAAACGACCGCTGCCTGCGAGGTCGTGTTGGACGACATCGGCGACGTCCGTGCCGTCCGTCGGGGCCTCGGCGAAAGGAACGACCGCGATCGGTACCGGGTTGGTCACCCCGGAGGTGATCTGGATCTGCAATTGGGCGTACGCGGCGGGGGCTGCAAGCCATGCGGCCGTCAGTACCGCCAGGAAGATCCGCAGCACGGGCGCCATATTCGGTGTCGGTTTCATGGTCTCGTGATCAATTGGTCGGCTTGAAGGTGATGATGAGCTGGCGCGGGAACGGAATTCCATTGGGGGGCGGCGGCAGCGGCGAGGCGTTGTAAACCGCCGTCTGGATCGATTGCCGCACCGCGTCATCGCCGTTGCACTGCCCGAGGCTGACGCCGGTCACGGAGCCGCCCGGAACCAGGCTCACGTTGAGCACGCATTCAATGCCCGGCCGCGCCGTCGGCGGCTTGATCCAGGCATTCTGGATACGCGAAGTGATCTCGCTTTGCCAGCTCGCGAGCGCCCCGCTTGCAGCCGCTGCGCGCTCGTCCTCCTGCAGATTCTGCCGCAGGTCGGCCACGCGGGCGGCCCGCGCCGCAGCCGCTTGCTGCTCGGCCAGCCTCTTCTCCTCGGCGAGCTTCTTTTCCTCGGCCAGCTTGCGTTCCGCGGCGAGTTTTTTCTCTTTCGCGAGCTTGGCCGCGGCAGCCTTTTTCCGCGCTTCCGCCAGCTTCTTGGCCACCACGGCCTGCTTGGCCTGTGCGGCCGCCTCGGCTTTCTCGGCCTGCTTCGCAGCTGCGGCCTGCGCGGCTGCCTGCGCTTGGCGCTGCGCTTCTCGGGCCTCGTGGGCCTGTTGCCGCGCAAGCAGCTCCTTTTGCGCCTCGGCCTGGTGTTGCGCCTCTTCCTTGGCCGCCTGCTCACGCATGGCGAGCTCGTCCGGGGTAGGCGGCGGCGGCCCCTCCGGCGGCGGCGCCTCCTGCGCAGGTTGAGGCTGAGGCGTGGCCTGCTTGGGCTGGGGCGCGGGTATCGAGGCGGCGCCTTCGCCCTTCAGCGTACGCGCATCGACCACTGTCGCGTTGATGGGCACGCTCGGCGGCGGCGACGGCTGCCGGTGGAAATGCCAGAAGCCGAAGGCAAGCAGCGCAACCAAGCCGCCGTGCAGCAGCACGGACATCCCAATCGACAGCCAGCGGTCGTGTACGGACTCGGACATCGGCGTGGCAGTCGCTCAGCTGCCTGCGCGCGACTGCGGCGGCGGCAGCGGATCGGTGGCCATGCCGACCTTGTTCGCACCGGCGCGCTGCAGGAGGACCATGGCCTGCATGACGACGCCGTAGGAGACCGACTTGTCCGCCTTGACGATCACAGCCCGGTCCGGTGCACCCTGCAGGGCCGCGGTCACCTGCCCCAGGACCGCGTCGGAATCCAGGGCCGCGCGCGGGTCGGAGGCGATATTGAGGAACAGTTGGCCTTGTGCATCCACCGACAGCACGACAGGATCTTTGGCAGCGTTCGCCGGCAGAGGTTCCGCATGCGCCTTCGGCAGGTTGACCTTCACTCCCTGGGTGAGAAGCGGCGCGGTGATCATGAAGATGATCAGCAGCACGAGCATCACGTCGATGTAGGGCACGACGTTGATGTCGCCCATCAGCCGCCGGCCGCGGGACACTTGGGCCATGCGGACCTCCTACCGGACTCCGGCTGCGCCCGGCACGATGACGGGCGATGCACCGGCTGCGCCTGCTGCCGGCGTGTGCGCCGCCGTCGGAGCCGCCTGCGTGCCGCGGCTGGCGTGCCGCTGCAGGATTGTGGAGAACTCTTCCGTGAACGCGTCGTAGCGCACCTCCAGGCGGTTCACCTGATCGGCGAAACGGTTGTAGGCGACGACCGCCGGGATGGCCGCGAACAGGCCTATTGCCGTGGTCACGAGCGCCTCCGAGATACCCGGGGCCACCGAGGCGAGCGTCGCCTGTTGGACGTCACCCAGCGAGGAGAACGCCGTCATGATCCCCCACACGGTGCCGAAAAGACCCACGTAAGGACTCGTCGAGCCCACCGTGGCGAGCGTCGCCAGGCTGTGCTCCAGCCGGTCGATCTCTTTGAGCTGCGCCACGCGCATGGCCCGCCGCGCGCCCTCGAGCAACTGCTCGGCGGCGATGGAACCCTGCTGACGCTGCCGCGCGAACTCGCGAAAGCCGAACTCGAAGATGCTCGCCATGCCGGTCGCGCCGCCGTGCGACTCGATCGCGCGATAGAGCTGCGCGAGGTCGCCCCCGGACCAGAAATTGTTCTCGAACTGATCCGCCTCGCGGGCCGCGCGCCCGAGCAGCAGGCGCTTCCTGAAGATGATGGCCCAGGAGCTGAGCGAGGCGAGCAGCAGCAGCCCCACCACGATCTGCACCGGGATGCTCGCCTGGACCACCAGGCGAATGATGGAGAGTTGTCCGTTCATGTCTTATCAGACCGTGAGATCAACACGTTAATCAGGGACTCGGGCAGCCTCCTCGGCTTGAGCGTGCGCGCATCGACGCATGCGACCCGCACTCCCGCGGTGAGGATCGGCGGCTCCTCGCCGGGACCGTGGCCCCGGAAGATCGCCTGCTCGAACCGGATCGTCGCCGCCCGATCGGCGTGCGGCTCGCAGGTGATGGTGAGCTCATCGTCCAGCCGCGCCGGGCGGAGATACTCGACGGTGAGACCGGCCACCGTGAACACAATGCCCGGCTCCTGGGCGAGGACCTGCTGCGAGTAACCGAGAGACCGCAGCCATTCCGTGCGCGCCCGCTCCAGGAAGCGCAGATAGTTCGCATAATAGACTATCCCGCCCCCGTCGGTATCCTCCCAGTATACACGGGCCGGCCACGAGAAGACGCTCACCGCCCGTCCTCGAACAGCGACAGCGGGGTCGCGGCGCGCTCCGGCGGCTTCAGGCCGAAATGCAGGTATGAGGCCCGCGTGACCATGCGCCCGCGCGCGGTGCGGATGAGAAACCCCTGTTGGATGAGGAAGGGCTCGATCACATCCTCGAGCGTGCCGCGCTCCTCGCCGATGGCGGCCGCGATGCTGTCGATGCCCACCGGTCCGCCGTCGAACTTCTCGATGATCGTGGTGAGGAGCTTGCGGTCCAGGGAATCGAAGCCCAGCGGGTCGACCTCCAACAGGTCGAGCGCGGCCTCCGCGACCGCCTGCCCGATCCGCCCGTCGGCCTTCACCTGGGCGTAGTCGCGCACCCGCCGCAGCAGCCTGTTGGCGATGCGGGGCGTGCCGCGCGAGCGTTGCGCGATGCGGCGCGCCCCCTCTCCCTCCACGGCCACGCCGAGGATGGACGCGGAGCGCAACACGATGCGCTCGAGATCCTCCACGCCGTAGAACTCCAGGCGCTGCACGATGCCGAACCGGTCGCGCAGCGGCGAGGTCAGCAGGCCCGCGCGGGTCGTCGCTCCGACCAGCGTGAAGGGCGGCAGGTTGAGCTTGATCGAGCGCGCCGCCGGCCCCTCGCCGATCATGATGTCGAGCTGATAATCCTCCAGCGCCGGATAGAGCACTTCCTCGACGACCGGGGAGAGGCGGTGGATCTCATCGACGAAGAGCACATCGCGCGGCTGCAGGTTGGTGAGGATGGCGGCGAGGTCCCCGGGCCGCTCCAGCACCGGGCCGGAGGTCTGGCGCAGGCTGACGCCGAGCTCCGCGGCGATGATGTTGGCGAGTGTCGTCTTGCCGAGGCCCGGCGGCCCGAAGATCAGCACGTGATCGAGTGCCTCGCCTCTTTGGCGCGCGGCGCTGATGAAGATATCGAGCTGCATCTTCACCTGCGACTGCCCGACGTACTCCGCGAGCCGCCGCGGCCGGATCGCCTTGTCCACCGCCTCATCCTCGAGGCTGGCCTCGGCGCCCAGTGTTCTTTCAGCTTGCAAAGTGACTACTCCGGCGCCGCGCCCTTCAGGGCGCGGCGGATCAGCTCTTCGGTGGAATGTGTACCCGGAGCGGCCGCCTTGAGCAAGCGCGTGGCTTCCGCGGGCTTGTAGCCGAGGGCTACCAGCGCACTGAACGCCTCGGCCTCGGGACTGGCGCCGGCCGGCACCGCGCTCGCCGCCGCCGGTCCGGACGTCTCCAGGCGGTCGCGCATCTCGACGACCAGGCGCTCGGCGGTCTTGCGGCCGATGCCCGGAACCTTGATGAGCGTGGCCACATCCTCGCTCTGCACGCTGTGCGCGAAGGCCTCGACGCTCAGCCCCGAGAGCAGCGCCAGCGCGATCTTCGGGCCAACGCCCGACACTTTGATGAGGCTGCGAAAGAGGCGCCGCTCATCCTCGCTGCCGAACCCGTAGAGCACATGGGCATCCTCGCGTATCACCAGGTGGGTGAGCAGCCGTACGTCCTCGCCGACGGCCGGCAGGTGATAGAAGGTGGACATGGGCGCCTCGAGCTCGTAGCCGAGACCGCCCGCCTCCACCAGCAGCTGTGGCGGAGCTTTCGCGAGGATGCGCCCCCTGATCGACCCGATCATCGCGGCGGCGGCGGCGGCGGCTCGCGCACGGTGGCTCGCTCCGATTGCGCGGCGAGCTCGTGCAGGCGCCGCGAGTGGGCGTGGCAGATCGCAACGGCGAGCGCGTCTGCGGCATCGGGGGCGATGCGCCCTGGCAAGCCGAGGAGCGTGCGGATCATGTGTGCCACCTGCGCCTTCTCCGCCGCGCCCGAGCCCACGAGGGCGAGCTTGATGGCCCGCGGCGCGTATTCATACACCGGCAGGCCCTTGGGCACGGCGCACAGCGCGGCGCCGCGGGCCTGACCGAGCTTGAGCGCACTATCGACATTCCTGTTGACGAAGACCCGCTCGACCGCGACCTCGCCGGGGCCGTGGGCCGCGATGAGATCGCGCAGGCTCTCGAAAATGATCCGCAGGCGCTCCGGCAAGGACTGCTCCGCCCCGGTCACCGTGACACAGCCATGCGCCACGTGGACCCAATCCGCGCCGCGGCGCTCGATGACGCCATAGCCCGTGCGCCGCGATCCCGGATCGACGCCGAGGATTCGAAGGCCCGCGGCGGCGGCAGGCATGGTGCGCGCGGCGCCCGGATCAAATGCGCGCCAGGACCTCGTCCGATATCTCGACATTCGAGTACACGTTCCTCACATCATCCAGGTCTTCCAAGGTCTCGAGCAGGCGCACCATCCGCTCCGCCGGCTCTCCGGAAAGCGGCGTAGTCAGGGAGGCTCGCTCGGTCACCTCCGCGGCGGCCGGCACGAAGCCGTGATCGGTGAGAAGCGCGCGCACCGTCTCGAACTCCATCGGATCGGCCAGCACTTCGATCGAATGGTCCGAGTTGGGAACGACATCCTCCGCGCCCAGATGGCCCCCGTGCTCACTGAAAGCCCGGCGCAGGTCCGCCCGGGTGCGGTTGCGGTCATCGGTGATGCATTCGATCAGCACGGCAGCGACACCGGGGCCGTAACCCTCGTAACGCACCGGCGGGCTCGCGCAAGCCCCGCCCGGTTCCGCCCGGGCGCGCACCGCTCTCGCCGCCCGCCCGGTCACGTGCTGAATGTTCGCCCACTTGGTGTGGCTGGCCATAAGTAATAATAGCCGCAAAGGGGCCTTTTCAGACAGCAATGGAGACCCGGCAACTCTGCTCACCCGAGCTGATCGCCTCGATCGCCGCCACCCGGCGCGGGATCGAGGAGCTGAGCGCGCTCGGGCCCGGGACGCTGGCCGTCGCGGCCGAGTCGGCCGAGCTGCTCGGTGCGCTGACGGCCGACCCGGATCTTGTCAACGCCGTGCTGGTCAAGGCTGCCATCGACCTCTCCGGGCCGCAGGGGTGGTCGGCCGGGCTGGATCCGACCCGCGCCGCCGAGCGGCTCGCACCCGTTGCGGGGCGATCCGCCGCGGACACCGCCGCCGCCCTCCTCAAGCTCGGCGATCTCGGCCTGCCGCGCAACTGGTCCCCCGCCCAGGGGCTCGATGCCCGGCAGGCGGAGACGCTGCGCAAAATGCTCCTCGCCGTCGTCAGCGATCCGCGGCTCATCCTCGCGCGCCTCGCCGAGCAGCTGGTTGCCCTGCGCCATGCGAGGGATCTTCCGGACGATGCTCCCGGACACACCGAGCGGGAGCGCCGGGCACTCGAGGCGCGGGCCATCTTCGCGCCTCTTGCCAGCCGCCTCGGCGTCTGGCAGCTGAAATGGGAGCTCGAGGACCTGGCGTTCCGCTACCTCGAGCCGCAGGAGTACCGGCGCATCGCGGGCGCCCTCAACGAGCGGCGTGCCGATCGCGAGCGCTACATCGAGGAGCTCTGTGAGCGCTTGCGCGCGCAGCTTCAGGCCGCCGGCATCGAGGCGGAGGTCTACGGCCGGCCAAAGCACATGTACAGCATCCATCGCAAGATGCAGCGCAAGCAGCTGGCGTTCGAGCAGCTGTTCGACCTCAGGGCCGTGCGCATCATCGTCGGGACGCTGCGCGACTGTTACGCGGCCCTGGGCGTGGTGCATGGACTGTGGACCTACGTCCCCGGCGAGTTCGACGACTACATCGCCACACCCAAAGGTAACTTCTATCGCTCCATCCATACGGCGGTGATCGGGCCGCAGGGCAAGAGTGTCGAGGTGCAGATCCGTACCCGCGAGATGCACGAGCACGCCGAGCTCGGCGTCGCGGCGCACTGGACCTACAAGGAAGGCACGCCCACGGATGCGGAGTATCAGAGGAAGATCGAATGGGTACGGCGGCTGCTCGAGCCACAGGCGGGGCCCGATGCCGACCGGGAGTTTCTCGAGCAGGTGACCTCGGAGCTGTTCGAGGACCGGGTGTACGCCCTGACACCGAAGGGGGAAGTGGTCGACCTGCCGCGCGGCGCGACACCGCTCGACTTCGCCTACAGCGTCCATACCTCACTCGGGCATCGCTGCCGGGGTGCCAAGGTCAACGGCCGGATCGTGCCTCTGACCTACGCGCTCTCGAACGGCGAGATCGTCGAGATCATCACCGGCAAGCAGGATGCGCCGAGCCGCGACTGGCTCGCGCCGGAGCAGGGCTTTCTGCTATCACCCCGCAACCGGGCGAAAGTGCGCGCGTGGTTTCGCAAGCAAGATGCGGCCGCGGCCGACGGTCACGAGCCGCCATCGGGTGACGGCGAGGTCAAACACGAGCCTGACACCGGGGCGCGCACCGGGACCCGGCTGCGAGGTCCCTCCGAGACCGGCGTGCGCGAAGCGGGAAAACGCGCCGGCAACCGCTCCCCTGTCGAGGTCGAAGGCGTCGGCAATCTCCCGATCACCCTCGCCCGCTGCTGCGCGCCGCTGCGGCCGCAACCGATCACGGGTTACGTGACGGTCGGACGCGGCGTGACCATCCACCGCAGCAACTGCCCGAGCCTGGTGCGAATGCGGGAAATCAGGCCGGAGCGCCTGCTGCAGGTCGAGTGGAGCTCGGGCGAGGCCACGCGTCTCACCGTCGAGATCGCGGTCACCGCCTATGACCGGCGCGGATTGGTGCGGGACTTGACCGACGTGCTGGCGGTCGAGCGACTGAGCATCGAGGCCATGTCGACCACGACCGATCACGATGCGGGCACCGCCTCGGTGCGCCTCACGGTGCCCGTGAGCGACCTGGAGCAGCTCACGCGCGTGCTGCACCGCCTGGGCTCCGTGCCCAACGTGATGCAAGCGCGCAGGGTGAGCTAGTTCAGCGATTTATGGAGTCGATCGCGCGCTTGTCGGCGGCGAGCGCCGCCTCGTGCACGGCTTCCGACAGCGTCGGGTGCGCGTGTATGGTGCGTTGCAGGTCCTCGGTGCTCGCGGAGTACTCCATCGCCAGCACCGCCTCGGCGATCAGCTCGCCGGCGAGCGGACCTATGATGTGCACGCCGAGGATCTCGTCATCGTCCTGCGCCGCGACGATTTTCGCAAAGCCGTGCGCCTGCTCCATCGCGCGCGCGCGGCCGCTGGCAAGGAAGGGGAACACGCCGACCTTGTAGGGCCGGCCGCCCGCCTTCACCTGCTCCTCGGTCTGGCCAACCCAGGCGATCTCGGGAGCGGTGTAGATGACGGACGGGACCGTTTCGTAGTTGACCTCACCAAAGCGTCCGGCGATGAGGTCCGCGACCATGACTCCCTCCTCCTTGCCCTTGTGCGCCAGCATGGGGCCGCGCACGCAATCGCCCACCGCCCAGACACCGTCGGCGTCCGTGCGGCATTGATGATCGACCTTGATGAAGCCGCGCTCATCGAGCAGCACGCCGCTGCCGGCGGCGAGAAGATCGCGGGTGTAAGGCCGGCGGCCGATCGCCACCACGAGCCGGTCGACCGTGAGTGTCTGCCCGCCCTTCGAGTCGGTGTAGCTCACCTCGACCGCATCAGCCGTGACGCGCGCAGCAGTGACTTTCGCGCCGAGGCGGATGTCGAGCCCCAGTTTCTTGAAGTGCCGCGCGGCCTCCTTGGCGAGCTGCTGATCGGCAATCGGCAGCAGCTCGGGCATCGCCTCGAGCACCGTCACCTCGCTGCCCAGCCGGCGCCAGACGCTGCCGAGCTCGAGGCCGATGATGCCGGCGCCGATGACCCCCAGCCGCTTGGGCACCGCCTCGAAATCGAGCGCGCCCCACGAATCGACGATGTGCGGCGCCTGGAAGGGCGCGGACTTGAGCTCGACGGGGGCCGAGCCCGAGGCGAGGATCACCTGCCTGGCGGTCAGCTCCCGCCGGGTGCCGTCGGCGGCGGTGAACTCGACGCGCCGGTCGGGCAGCAGCCGCCCGTGTCCCTGAAGAGGCGTGACTCCGTTGGCCTTGAACAGCGCGAGGATTCCCTGCGTCATGGTCTTGACGATGCCGCCCTTGCGCTTCTGCATCTGTGCCACATCGAAGCTGGCGCCGCTCACGCGGATGCCGTGGACCGCGAACTCCTCTTGCAGGCGGTGATACAGCTCCGTCGATTCGAGCAACGCCTTGGACGGAATACAGCCGGCATTGAGGCACGTGCCGCCGAAGGACAGGGTGCCGTCGCGGTTCTTCCACTCGTCGATGCAGGCGACGCTGAGCTTGTTTTGCGCGGCCCGGATGGCTGCAGGGTAGCCGGCCGGGCCGCCGCCGATGACGACGACGTCGAAGGAATCTGCCATGGATCAAACTCCCAACAGCATGCGGCCGGGATCCTCGAGACAGTCCTTGACCGTCACCAGGAACTGCACGGCCTCCCGGCCATCGATGATGCGATGATCGTAAGTGATCGCGATGTACATCATGGGGCGGATGGCGATCTGCCCGCCGACCACCATGGGCCGCTCCTGGATCTTGTGCATCCCGAGGATGGCACTCTGCGGCGCGTTGACGATCGGCGTCGACATCAGGGAGCCGAACACGCCGCCATTGGTGATCGTGAACGTGCCGCCGGTCAGATCCTCGATGGCCAGAGCGCCCGAGCGGGCCTTCTTCGCATACTCGCCGATCTCCTTCTCGATGGCGGCAAAGCCCTTGCCATCCGCATTCCTGACGATGGGCACCACCAGGCCGCGCTCCGTGGAGACCGCGACGCCGATATCGTAGAACTCGTGATAGACGATATCGCTGCCATCGATCGAGGCGTTGGTGACCGGGAACTTCTTCAGCGCTTCGATCGACGCTTTCACAAAGAACGACATGAAGCCAAGCTTCACGCCGTGCTCCTTCTCGAAGCGGTCCTTGTAGCGGGCGCGCAGCTCCTGAACCGCGGTCAGGTCGACCTCGTTGAACGAAGTCAGCAGCGCCTGGGTGGACTGGGCCTCGATGAGGCGTTGCGCGATTCGTTGACGCAGGCGCGTCATCGGCACGCGCTGCTCGCCGCGGGGGCCCGGCGGCAGAGCGGGCGCAGCGGCTGCAAGCGCTCGCGGGACTGGCACCGCCGTAGCCGCGGAGGCTGCTGCGGCTGCGCTGCCCGCCGCTGAAATCGCGGGGACGGCAGCCGCCGTCGCTGCCTTCCTGCCGAGGAAGTCCACCACATCGGACTTGGTCAGCCGCCCATCGCGGCCGCTCGCCGGAATGGCTCCGGCGTCGAGCCGGTTCTCTTCGATGAGCCGGCGAACGGAGGGGCTGAGCTTCTCCTTGACCGCATCGGTGCCGGCCGCCTTGAGCTCCTCCGCCGCCAGCGCCGGTCTGGCCTCGGCCGGGGCAGCGGCCGCCTGCGCACCTTCCTCGAAGAGCGCGAGCAGCTGTCCGGGAGTGACCACCGTGCCGGTCTGCACCTTCACCTCGCGCAGCACCCCGTTGGCGGGCGCAGGCACTTCGAGCACCACCTTGTCGGTCTCGAGGTCGGCGAGGTTCTCATCCCGCCGCACGGCATCACCCGGCTTCTTGTGCCAGGCAACCAGGGTTGCGTCGGTGATGGATTCGGGCAGCTGCGGTACTTTGATCTCTGACATTTATGACGTCTTCTTTCTGAGCGATGCGGCGGGAGCGGCCGCGGGCGTGAGCCGTGTCGTCTCTCTCGCCGAGTCCTCCGTCGCCGTGGCATGCAGCGCCGCATTGATGAGCGACTGCTGCTCGGCCTCGTGGATCTTGCCGATGCCCGTGGCCGGCGCCGCGGCCGGCGCCCGCCCGGCGTAGAGCACGACCCGCCGCTGCCCCAGGTGCTCCTGCAGGCGATGGCGGATCTGATACCAGGCGCCCTGGTTCTGCGGCTCCTCCTGACACCATACCACCTCGCGCAGGTTGGGATAGCGTGCCAGCACCGCTTCGTACTCCTCCGCCGGGAACGGATAGAGCTGCTCGATGCGGACCAGGGCGACCTCGCGCGTGCCATCCTTGCGCCGGGCCTTCAACAGATCGAAGTAGACCTTGCCGCTGCAGAAGACCACGCGGCGCACGGCCTGCGCGGGCAGCTCGTCGCTCTCCCCGATCACCCGCGCGAAGCCGCCGCGGGTGAGCTCCTCGAGGCTGGAGACCGACAGCTCGTGGCGCAACAGGCTCTTCGGCGACATGACGATGAGCGGCTTGCGGAACGGCTGCAGCATCTGCCGGCGCAGCATGTGGAACATCTGCGCCGGAGTCGACGGCACGCACACCTGCATGTTGTACTCGGCGCACAGCTGCAGGAATCGCTCCAGCCGGGCCGAGGAATGTTCGGGCCCCTGGCCCTCGTAGCCGTGGGGCAGGAACAGGGTGAGGCCCGACAGGCGCCCCCACTTGGCCTCGCCGGAGCTGATGAACTGATCGATGATGACCTGGGCACCATTGCAGAAGTCGCCGAACTGCGCCTCCCAGATGGTCAGGCAGTGCGGCTCGGTGGTCGAAAATCCGTACTCGAAACCCATCACG
>DASYGA010000194.1:0-32916 GCA_036000265.1 Steroidobacteraceae bacterium
TTAGCGTCGGCGCCTTACGTGATGCCGGACGCACGGACCGACGGCGACACCTCGTCAGGTGGACGTGTCAACCTTGATGTTACCCACGCGCGTCTGGCGTGGCGAGCAACGATGGCTAAAGCGAGGAACTCACATGAAAAATCGGCTTTCGCGCTGCAAGATCTCTTTCGTTGCCACGCTCGCGCTCCCGGCGCTGATCCTGTGCTCGCTCGGCGCAACGACGGCCGCCCACGCCGACGATCTGCTGGGCCTGTACGTTGGTGCGTCCCTCGGACAGGCCCACGTGCGCACGCGGCCCACGCTTCCCGGGATCGGGCCCATTGGCGATCTCGACCAGACCCATACCGCCTTCAAGGGCATGGCCGGCATACGGGTCCTGTCCTTTCTCGGGGCGGAGGTCGCCTACATGGACTTCGGCAAGGTCTCCAGCATGGCCGGCACGGCGTTCTCCGGGCCTCAGTACGAAGCGATCGTGAATTCGGAGCAAGCCTCGCAGAAGGGCGAGGCCGCCTTTGCCGTGCTCTATCTTCCCGTGCCGATCATCGACATCTATGTCAAGGCCGGCCTGTCGCGGATCACGACCGACTTCAATGCGACGTACACGGAGTATACTCCGGGGGTTGGAGTGGGCACGTGTCAGATCGGCCATCCAAACTGCGGGGCGATAGGTCAATTCAGTGCCAGTCACGATGCCACCGACACCTCGTTCGCCTATGGTGCCGGCTTGCAATGGAAGCTCGGCCACTGGGCCGTGCGCGGCGAGTACGAGCGCTTCCACGCCGCCGGCGCAAACCCGACTCTCCTCTCCATCGGAATGACATACTGGATTCTGTAGCGTCGAGCGGACGGGTGCTCTGTTTCTGCGGTGGAATGGATTTGCTCGCCGGAGAGTCTGGAATTGAGTGCGCCGGTCGCTCGCGCGGTCGATACGACCATTTTACTGATTGAGGAGGCCCCATGCCCTCGGATCCGGCACTACGCGTGATGGCGCTCGAATCGCTCCTCATCGACAAAGGGCTCGTCGACATCCAGGCGCTCGATGCGCTGGTCGAAGCCTATGAGCACCGCATCGGGCCGCACAACGGCGCCAGGGTGGTGGCCAGAGCGTGGAAAGATCCCGCCTACAAGGCGCGCCTGCTCGCCAACGCAACCACTGCCATCGCGGAGCTGGGCTTTGGCGGCCTGCAGGGCGAGCACATGGTGGCGGTCGAGAACACCGCGGCCGTGCACAATCTCGTGGTCTGCACCCTCTGCTCCTGTTACCCGTACCCGGTCCTGGGCCTGCCGCCCGTCTGGTACAAGTCGGCGGCTTACCGCTCCCGGGCCGTCATCGACCCGCGCGGCGTCTTGCGGGAATTCGGCGTGGAGCTTCCCGCGGAAACACAGGTCAGAGTCTGGGACAGCACTGCGGAGCTGCGCTATCTCGTCGTGCCCCAGCCGCCGGCCGGGGCGGAGCGGCTGACCGAGGAGCAGCTGGCAGCCCTCGTGACGCGCGATGCCATGATCGGCGTGGGGTTGGTGCAGCGGCCGCAGTCAGGAGCGGGAAAGTGAACGGCGTACACGACATGGGCGGAATGCACGGCATGGGTCCCGTGCAGCCGGAACGGGATGAGCCGGTATTTCATCACCGTTGGGAGGCCCGCGCTTTTGCCATCGTCCGCGCCATGGGCGCTTTCGGTAGATGGAACATCGACGCCTCACGGCACCAGCGGGAATTGATTCCGGCTGCCGAGCAGCTGCGGATGACCTACTACGAGCGCTGGCTGGCCGGGCTCGAGGAGCTCCTCATCCGCCACGGCTTGCTCAGCGCCGCAGAGCTCGCGAGCGGCAAGCCCGCGTCCGGCGCAGACAAGCTGACACCCGCGCTGCCGGTGGCGAAGGTAGCGGGATTCATTGCGGCCGGTTTCCCCGCTGCGCGCGCATCCGGCGACCCGCCGCGGTTTCACCCGGGCCAACGCGTCCGGGCGCGCAATCTCAACCCCGTCGGCCACACCCGACTGCCGCGCTATGCCCGCGGAAAGACGGGAGTCATCCACCGGGTGCACGGTGTATTCATCTTCCCCGATACTCACGCGCATTTCGCGGGCGAGAACCCACAGCACGTCTACTCCATCCGCTTCGAGGCACAGGAGCTGTGGGGTGAGGATTTTCCTGCCCGGGACGCCGTTTACGTAGACCTGTGGGAGGAGTATCTCGATGCAGCCTGAGCCGCCCCCGGCCTTCTCGGAGCCCTGGCAGGCGCGCGCCTTTGCGCTCGCCATCCTCGCCTCCAGGCAGGGTTGCTTCACATGGTCGGAGTGGACGCACGCACTGGGTCGCGAGCTGCAGGCAATGCGCGATGCCGATGCCCAGTCCGCGGACGCCCGCTACTTCGACTGCTGGCTGTCGGCGTTGCAGTCCCTCCTTGCCAGCAAGAGCGTGATCGATCTCGGGGAGCTGCGCAAGCGCAGGGATGCGTGGGAAGAGGCTCATCACCACACTCCACACGGCCATCCGGTCAGCCTGCCCGCTCCTTGACGAAAAGAAGATCGAGCGCCTGCTGCCACGACTTGCCGCCCTCCTTCGAGGTCACCGCGATCTCGCGCACGCCGGACCTGCCGGTGGTCTGCTGCTTCCAGCCGACCCGGTACCAAACGTGTTTGCCGTCCCCGACACTCGCGAGCGCATCATCAGGGTCTCCCGAGCTCCAGCGCCTTGGCGAGCGAGGTGCGCCACTCCTTCATCATGCGGCCGTAATGCCCTGAGTCCAGAAAGTGAGTGACGAACTCCTGCCCCTGCGGATTGAGTCCCGTCAATGTGTAGCGGACGCTGATCTCGCTGCCGCCTCCGGCTGTGGGGCTGCACCGCACATCGACCAAGCCCATGTTGGACCCGTGAGCCAGCCGTGCATAGCTGACGCGCCCCTCCGAGGGCCGATAGTCCACGACTATCCAGGTAGTCTCATGGCCGTCGCGCATCGTGCGAAAGACCGATCCGCGCTCTTCCCGACCGCTGAGCAACTCGGGCTCCCAGCCCTGTGCCCAAGCCTTCTCGCCCACCGCAGTGAAGAGAGGGAACACCCGCGACACGGGAGCGTCGAGGCGGAAACTGCCGATCTGAGTGGCGGGATCCTGGGACATCGCGCGTGGACTCCAGCAAGAGAGTGTGGCCGCCAGACAGAGCAGCAGGCGTAGAGGTGAGCGAGGCTCTGTGTGGTACATAAGTACCAATGTACCGATTGGCAGACTCGGCTGCAAGTCGTGCCATGCTCAACCGCTTCCTACCGGAACAAGCCCATGCCGAACCCCAAGCCCAAATCTGCGGAACCCGCTCGCACCGTGGAACGTGTCCAGACCGGCGTGCGCCTGGAAAAGCGCCTGCTCAAGGTCCTCAAGGGGCTGGCGGAGTACCTGGACCTGCCCCTCGGCGACCTTCTGGAGGGGATTGCGTTGCACGCCCTGGAAAACAAGCCGCCCTTCAGGCCCGCGACGTTGGAGAAGATCGCCGACCTGCGGCGGGTCTACGATCTGGACCTCAGGGCCGAAGACAGCCACCAGCTCCGCGAGCGGTGATGTCTGCTCGCGGCCTCATCCGCTCGTCGCCGCTCGGTGCCCCTCTGCTGTGCCTGTTGCTGCTCGCGGGCTGCACCGGCCCAGGATCGAGGTTTGCTCGCCAGACGCCTCACCCAGTGGACGTCCAAGCCGTAATCGACAGCGCTCTGCCGGCTGCGGTCGCCGATCGCGGCGGCTGGAGCGCCGATATCGCCGGCGCCTTCATCAAGCTCGGCGTGCCCGCCACTCGCGAGAATGCCTGCGCCGTGGTGGCCGTCATCCAGCAGGAATCCGGCTTCCAGGCCGATCCGACCGTCCCCGGGCTGGGCAAGCTCGCGCTGCGCACGCTCGACGAGCGTGCATCGCGCGCCGGCGTGCCGCTTCCCCTGGTGCACGCCGCGCTCGACCTGAAATCCTCCGACGGCCGCACCTATCGCCAGCGCATCAGGGCGGCGCACACCGAGAAGCAACTGAGCGACGTGTACGACGACTTCATCGGCCGTGTGCCGCTCGGCCACAGGCTCTTCGAGAGCTGGAATCCGATCCGCACCCGCGGCCCCATGCAGGTGAATGTGGCCTTCGCCGAGCGATTCGAGAAGATCAAGCCCTACCCCTACCACGACCCGCACCGCGACCTGCCCCAGGAGCTATTCACACGCCGCGCCAGCGTCTACTTCGGGGTCGCGCACCTGCTCGACTATCCGGCGCCCTACGACCGATACCTCTACCGCTTCGCGGACTACAACGCAGGCCAGTACGCCAGCCGAAACGCCGCCTTCCAGCGTGCGGCGAGCATCGTTGCCGGCACGCCGCTGGTCGCCGACGGAGCGCTGCTGGCCCATAACTCCGACGCCAGCACTGCCGGCAGCACGGAGCGCGTGCTGTTGGTCATCGCGCCGCAGCTGCACGTCAGCGCGGCGGACATCCACGAGGCACTCGAGCAAGGCAGGTCGGAGAGCCTCGAGCACACCGAGGTCTACAGCCGCGTATTCACCCTGGCCGACCGCAAGAGCGGCCGGAAGTTGCCGCGCGCCATCGTGCCGCGCATCCGCCTGGAGGGGCCGAAAATCGTGCGTCCGCTTACGACGGGTTGGTATGCACGCCGGGTCAACAGCCGCTTCGAGCGCTGCGTACGCGGTTGAAACGACACTGTCGATGCAGGATGAGCGAGCGCGCCTTGAGGTGAATCGGTTATGACCACTTTGCGCAGGGCGACATAGCCACTGGCCGCCTCGTCCTCTCGAGCGTGCTATTGCCCGCTGTCACCTCTATAATGTCGGTTCCTCCAGCCTGCGACTCCATAGATGCCGGACATGAGAAGTGCTGCGAGCTCGGGCCTTCGGGCGATACTGTTGGGCGGCTTGGTCGCGGGAACACTCGACATTGGCGCAGCCGCGCTCATCTCTCACGTGAGTCCGGTATTGATCGTCCATTACATCGCCAGCGGAGTATTGGGCAAAGCTTCGTTCTCTGCCGGCGCCCCGGCGGCTCTTTTTGGGCTGGTACTCCAGTGGGCCATGTCAGTGCTGATCGCCGCCATCTATTGGCGCGCAACCGCGAGTGTGCCGCGCCTGCGCGCGCGCTGGCGGCTCGGCGGACTGCTCGCAGGCCTGGTCACATATCCGGTGATGAACTTCATCGTGATGCCGTCCTCAGCCGCGCCGGTTACCCTGCACTACGTGATCGCTCGCTCCCGGACGGCGAAGGGCGCGGAGGATCTCTGCGCCATGCTCGTGTTCGGCCTGATAGTGGCCTACTTCGCCCGGCGACTCCCATCCCGACGTCCTGGCGAATCCGCGGCGGGCCTGGCCATGCCGGCGGCAAGGCCGGGGGCGCGCACGACCCCGGATCTGTCTGCAACCAGCCAGACCCGCCCATGATTTTCTCGCTCTCCTGGCCGGTCCGCGTGCTGGCTGCAGCCATGCTGCCGCTCTGCCTGCTCGCGCTGCTCCCCTCCGCGGCCGCAGCGCACGATGCAGCGCACGATGCAGCGCACGACTCGGCGCAAGACCCCGTGACGCTCATCGCCTCCGCCCAACACGCCATCGAAGCCGCCAACGCAGCCTGGCTGCCCGCGATGGAGCGCGGCGATGCGGACGCAGTTGCAGCGGCCTATGCGGCGGACGGCGTGTTGATCACGTCCAAAGGAACGGCGGTCGCCGGACGCTCCGCGATTGCCGCTCTTTATCGGACGGAGCTCTCGCAGATTGGACGGGTCATCAGCGGCGGTCTCACGCAGGAAGGCGTCACCGTTTCCGGAGGATTGATCTACGAATGGGGTCGCGGCTGGCTCGTCTTCAGGCTGCAGGACGGCAAACGTAAACAGAGCTCCGGTCCCTACCTCACCGTCTGGCGCCGCAACCCGGACGGAGGCTGGCTTATCATCAGGAACCTCGTCCTCTGACAGGCGCCGCGGCCGTTCAGCGCATCTTAATCTCGGAGGAGGGTCCTCCCGCTGATGGGGGACAACGAGGGTGCCAGATGAAGTGGCCGCCCCGGCCGCGCGGGTCCGGTTATGGCTGCGGGCTCTGGGATGCGCCTCCTGGTCGTGCTATAGGGGCCGTCAGTCAACGGCCAGGGCGTGGTAGTTGCATTTCTGCACATTTGCGCACCATTGGCGTGTCGGAATCACACGGATTGACGGCTAGCATGCTCGAGGTAAACGGATCCACGTCCGCTTGGGAGCGCCGTCGACATGCCCTCGCGCCTGCACGAAGATCTTCTGCGCCTGTTTCACAACCGCCCGGCGCTGGCGGTGGAGCTGGTGCGGGAGTCGTTGCATGCGAAACTACCCGAGTATGCGGAAGCACGAATCGACTCCGCCAATCTCAATGACCTGAGGCCCGCGGAATATCGAGCCGATCTGGTCATTCTGCTCATGCAAGACCGGCCGGTGCACGGGATCATCGTCGAAGTGCAGCTTGCACGAGACGAGGACAAAGCGTTCGTGTGGCCAGCCTACGTCTGCAACCTGCGGAGCCGCATTCGATGTCCGGTCTGTCTGCTCGTAATGACAGTCGATGAGAGCGTGGCGCGGTGGGCAGCTCGGTGGATCGAGATCGGCGGCGACCATCGCTTCCGGCCGTGGGTGCTGAGTCCTACCGGAGTTCCGCAGATCATCGATGAGGCGAAGGCGAAAGCGGATCCGGAACTCGCCGTACTCTCCGCCATGGCTCATGGCGCCGCCGCCGACACCAAGAAGGCGGTCCAGATCGCCTTGGCCGCCGAAGGAGCCCTCCTCGGTCTCGATGCCGAGCGCTCCACTTTGTACAGTGATATGCTGTTTTCAGCTCTATCGGAGGCCGCCCGCCGGGCGTTGCGCGCCATGAACCTGCCGAAATACGAGTATCGAACCGAGTTTGCCAAGCGCTATTACGGAGCCGGAAAAGCCGAAGGGAAAGCCGAAGGGAAAGCCGAAGGGAAAGTGGAGGGCCGCGCCGAAGGCCGCGCGGAATTCGTGCTGCGGCTCCTTACGCGCCGCTTTGGAGACTTGCCGCGGAGCATTCACGACCGAATTCGCTGCGCCAGCATCGAGGAGCTGGACCGGATTGGCGACCGGCTGCTGACGGCCGACTCGCTGAGCGAGGCGCTCGACCCGCCGCAATCCACCCGCTAGCGCACTCGGCCCACACCTGCGGATATATATTGCGTTGAAGAACGGCGGCGGGAACGCGTTCGTAGTGAGGATCGGCGCGTCCTTCTCCAGGATGTTGCCGCGCGCAACCCGGACGGAAGTTGGCTCATCATCAGGAACCTCGCTCATCATGAGGAACCTCGTCCTCTGACAGGCGCCGCGGCCGTTCAGCGCATTTCGCCGAATTGGGTGCGGTAGGCGGTGGGGGTGAGGCCGAGCCGGCGCCTGAAGTGATGCCGCAGCGCCGCCGCGTCGCCAAAGCCTGAGCTCTGCGAGATCTCATCCAGGCCCGCCGCGCTGGACTCGAGCAGCAAGCGCGCAACCTGCAGGCGGGTGGCGATCACCCACTCGCCGGGCGACATGCCCGTCGATTCATGAAAGCGCCTGATGAAGGTCCGCCGGCTCATTGCCAGCCGGTGCGCCATGCGGCCGATCGTCCAGCGCTCGGCCGGCCGCCGCCGGACCGCTTCCAACAGCAACCCCAGCCGATCATTCGCATGGGCGGGCACGGGCCGGTCGATGAATTGGGCCTGACCGCCGTCACGATGCGGAGCCATGACCATTCGGCGTGCGATCTCGTTCGCCGCCCTGGCGCCGAAATCCTTGCGCACGATGTGCAGCAGCAGGTCCACCCCCGCCGCAGATCCGGCCGATGTCAGGATGGGATCCTCGTCGACATAGAGGACGTCCGCGTCGACATCTACGTCCGGGTGCAGCGTCTGGAGCCGATCGGCGTACAGCCAATGCGTGCTGGCCCTGCGGCCGTCCAGAAAGCCGCAGGCAGCGAGCAGAAACGCCCCGGAGCAGATGGATACCAGGCGAGTGCCCCGGTCATATGCTTCCGACAGAGCTTGCTGCACCGCCGGAGTAGGGGGCACACCGTCGGTACGCCACCCGGGAATCACGATCGTCCCCGCGCGGGCGAGCACCTCGAGCCCCGCCTCCGGAAAGATCTGTAGACCGCCGGTGGCCTGGAGCGGCTTCTGCTCCTCCGCCACGGTGACGAACCGGTACCAGTCCGCGCCCATCTCCGGCCGCGGCAGGCCGAAGATCTCCGCGACGATGCCGAGCTCGAAGGTGGCGACCTTCTCGTGCAGCAGGGCCGCCACCAGACGGCTCCGGGGACCGCGCGCCTTTGGCATGATTTCAATGATATATGGCATTCGTGCCGATTGTCACTGGCGACCATAGGCGCGAAGCTGCATCGAGGCTTCCCCGGAGAGAGCACGTGCCAAACAACGTCACTTCCATCGCAGCGGCGCCGAGCGCCGAGGCCTCGGCGCACTTCGAGCAGCTCTTCAGGTACGAGACCGATTGCTGGGACGTGCACGACGCGCTGTCCTGCGGCCGGCCCGGCTTCGCTCTCCTCGACGTCCGCAGTCCACAGCATTTCCGCCAAGGCCATATCCCAGGCGCCCTCAGCCTCCCGCACGGCAAGATCATCGCCTCGAGGATGTCCTCGTGGCCGCAGGAGACGCTGTTCGTCGTCTACTGCGCAGGACCGCATTGCAACGGTGCCGCCCGGGCTGCTGTGCGGCTGAGCGCCCTGGGGCGCCCGGTCAAGATCATGATCGGCGGCGTCACGGGCTGGCTGGACGAGGGCTTCCTGCTGGCGGAAGGTGATGATGTTGCCTATGAACGGTGATCGGTCCGAGGTATCGAGCGGACCTGTCGAATTCTCACGCGGACGCAACGTTGCCGGCCTGACATGGATGTCGGGGACCGCGCTCTACATCGGCGCGGTTCTCGGTACGGGCGTGATCGCGCTGCCGGCGCTGGCCGCGAAAGTGGCAGGACCTGCTTCACTGCTGGCGTGGCTTGCACTCGTCCTCCTCTCGATACCGCTCGCGGCGACGTTCTCCGCACTCGGGGCGCAGTATCCGGATTCGGGAGGCATTTCCACCTGTGTCAGTCGCGCGTACGGCACCTACCCTGCCGCAATCGTCGGCTGGTGTTTCTTTTTCGCCGTGCCCGTCGGCTCACCTGCTGCGGCGATGTTCGCCGGTGCTTACGTCCAGGCAGCAATTGGGGGCGGCCCAACGACGCTCATGCTGACGGCCTGCGTGCTCGTCCTGCTGATCACCTACATCAATGCGTTCGGCGTTACCCTTTCGGGGCGGGTTCAGGTTCTCGTTGCAGTCCTGCTGATCGCATTCCTGTTGATGGCGGTATGCGCCTCGCTGCCGCACTTCAGAGTGCAGAATCTGCATCCATTTGCTCCTCACGGCTGGCTTGCGGTGGGCACCGCCGCCGGGCTGCTCGTCTGGAGCTTCGCCGGATGGGAGGCGATCACCTACCTGGCGGCGGAGTTTCGCGAGCCCGCGCGCGACATGCCCAGGGCCGCCGCCGCGGCGGTCATCATCGTCGGTGTCCTGTATTTCGCCGTCGCGGTCGCCACCATCCTGGTCCTGGGTACGAGCGCCGCAACGACCGCAGCACCTCTTGCGGCTCTTCTCGCCTTCGGCTTCGGCGCGCATGTGAAGATGTTGGCGGCCGTCGCGGCGCTGCTCCTGACGGCGGGAACCATGAACGCTTATTTCGCGGGAGCCGCCAAGCTTGGGGCGGCCCTCGGCAGGGACGGGACATTGCCCGCGTGGCTCGCCCATGGCAGTGAGGTGGGAGGCATACCCCGACGGAGCCTCCTCTCGCTGGCAGCTCTCACGCTCGTCGTGCTCATCGCGACGGCCGCGGCTCACGTCCCTGTCGAAGCGCTGGTGCTGATGACCACGGGTGCATTCGTCATCGTTTATATCCTTGGCACGGCCGCCGCCCTGCGGCTGCTCGCGCCGGGCTCGTGGGGCCGGCGGGCGGCGCTCCTCGCTTTGATCTTCGACGTGCTCCTGCTGGCCACCACCGGCCTCTACATCCTCTGGTCGATCGCCGTGGCCACCTGTGCCGTGATTTACCTGTACCTGACTCGCCGGTGGCGAGCCCTCGATCCCACGGCCAGGGCTTGAGCGAATGTCCACGGGCGGAGTGTCGGCCGAGCCGGCGCCTGAAGTGATGACGGGGCGCCCCCACGTCGCCAAAGCCTGAGCTCTGCGAGCTCTCGGGCAAGGCTTCCCGCTGGTGGGGGACAACGAGGGTGCCTGACGAAGTTGCCCCCCGCCCGCGTGGACTTCTCCAACATCCTCGCTTATCCGCCTGCCGAGTTCGCGGGCGTCGTCGTGCTTCGACTCATCGACCAAGCGCATATCACGGTGGAAGCGGCTATCCGGCGCGTGTTGGACCTCCTGACTGAGGAACCCATCGGCGGTACTCCGTGGATCGTCGAAGATCGCCGCATCGCATTCGTGGCTGACTGCGCACCTGGAACTCTGGGTTACGCCTCCCGGTGATGCAGCGGCCCGTCAATCCCACGGCCAAGGCTTGAGCGCATAGCCTCACGCCAGGGCAGTCCTGACAGGCTTCAAAGCAAGCGCTACGAAAACCACGACCACCGCGCCTGCTGCAGCGACCTCAAGCGGCACCCCGAGACCGTGACGCTCGGCCAGCGAGCCGGCTACGACAGGGGCGGCGAAACCGCCAAACATCTCGCCGAAGAGCGTCGTGAAGCCGATCGCGGAGCCGGTCAGCCGGCGGGGAACGCTCTCGGCCGGGACGAGCACGATGCAAATGGCGGCGATCGCCTGGCCGCCCTGCGTGAGGAACAGGATCGCCGCAAGCACCCAGAGCTCACCGTACAGCGGCCGGATCATCAAGGCCAGCGGCAGGGCGGCGGACAGCAGTCCCATCGCCGCCAGTACCCGGCGGCGGCCGAAGCGATCGGACATGGCAGGCGCGATCAAGCCGATGACGAAGCTGCCGAGCCCGGCTGCGCCCATCAAGAACCCGGCCGTCGTGCCGGACTGGTGCGCAACGTCGGTGATGTAGAGCGGCGCAAAGGCGTTGACCAGGAAGAGCCAGGTCATGAAGCCTACGGCACCGACAGCGCCCTTCCAGACATTGCCGTAGGCAAGCAATGCACCCAGATCGTGCAGCGCGAGACGATGCTCGTCCTGGCCCCGCGCTTGCGGGTTCCGCGGCTCGCGCACGCACGTTCCGATCAGCAGCGCCGCGATCAGTCCGGGCGCTCCGGCGAGAAAGAAAGCCCAACGCCAACCGAATCGCGCGGCGATCTGCGTCGTGAGCACCGGTGCGATCGCGAGGCCGATGATCGCCGCCGCGCTGACGACAATGCCGACGTTGCGGCCCCGGTTCCCTTCGCTCGAGCTCTCCTCCACCAGTGCCATGGTGACCGACCAGCACGGGCCCTCGGCGAAACCGAGGAGGGCCCGTGCGAGCAGCAATTGCTCGAAGCTGCGGGCGAGGCCGGACAGAACGGAGAGGAGCGAGAACAGGACTACCATCGGCACGAGGACCGTCTTGCGGCCCAGCCGGTCCGACAGGGCGCCGAACGCCAGCGCGGATACGGCCCAGCAGCCCGCCATGATTCCCGCGAGAAAGCCAATCTGTGCGCGCGTGAGGTGCAGATCGGGGGCGATGTACGGCGCCAGATAGAGCACCGCCATCCGATCGAGAAACACCACACCCCAGGTCATGAACAGGATCGCCACGGTCAGCGTCTCGTTCCGGCGGGAGGTCGATGGCATCGTCATGGCTGGGCTTCCGTCGTCAGGCAGGCAGCGATCTCGATCCGCTCAGACCCTGAGCGTCTCGAGCAGCTGCTCGATGTCTTCCATGGTGTTGTATACGGATACGGAAATGCGGATGCGGTGCGGATAGAGCGATAAGCGGACTCGCGCTGCTCGCAGGCGAGCCGCCCAGCGCTTCTGCGCATCGCGATGAGCGAAAGCAACGATTGCGGAGCGGGAGTCGCGCGGTGTCAGCGGCAGGAAGCCGCGGGCCGGCAGCTCCTGCCGCAACCGCTCGAGCAACGGCAGCCGGTATCCGGCAATGGCTGCGACTCCCTGCGCGTGAATGTAATCGAGGCCTGCCACGGCCGTCGCGAGCGGCCCCCACGCAGGTGTACTCACCTCGAAGAGGCCGGCCGCATCGCCTCGCAGGGTGTAGTCCTCTGCGATCGAGCCCCGCGGGTCGAACGGAAATCGATGGCTCCCCTGATGGACGATCTGTCGCCACCCTACCTGCACTCGCCGCAGCCGCTCCAGCCGGTCGGGCCGAACGTAGAGGAAAGCAGTACCGAACTCTCCCAGCAGCCATTTGTAGGTACCGCAACAGCAGAAATCGACGCCGCTCTCCTTCACGTCGATCGGTATCGCGCCCGCGGCCTGGATGATGTCGGCGTAGACCAGTGCTCCATGAGCATGCGCCACCGAACAGAGCTCCGCGAGATCGTGCGTGAAACCCGTATCCGCCGCGACCAGGGACACCGAGATCAGACGTATTTTGGGTGTAATGAGCGCGCGCAGATCCTCGAGCTTGATGCGATTGTCCGAAATGGGAGCGATTCCGATCGGCACTCCCTGGCGCCGCAGCTCAGCGTAGAGGACCAGCGAGGCGTCGTAATGGAGCGCGTCCGTCACGACGCCGGCATCGCGCCCGATGCCGAGGCTCTCCACGACAAGATTCTCGCCGGTCATTGTGCTCGGTACGACCGCGATGTCTTCCGGGCTCGCATTGATAAGGCTTGCGAATCGATCGACTGCCGCGTCGCGCTGATTGCGTCCGGGACCTACGCTGGAAGGGTCGTGTAAGCGCTGCGCGTTGTACTCCGACGCTGAAGCGTAGGCCCAGAGACCAAGCGGATGCACGAATGCGGCATCCAGATAAACGTCCTGAAAGCTGAAGTTACGGTGGTCCGGGAGGGATGGTAGCGATGGCGCCGGCACGGGAGGAGCCGCGGAGGGAACTGCTGGAGCGGCTGCCGCGGTAGCCGTGGCCGTAGCGGAAGCCGCGCCGAGTCCCATGATCATCCGGCGTCGCGACAGGATCATCGACCACTCCGTTCATTCGGGTTTGGGTTGCTCGCGCGTACCATCCTGCGGAGGACATTCGCATGACTGCAAGCCGCCGGCACTTTCTGTTTCTCGCCGGCGCGGCCGCGCTTCGGCCGCGCCGCGCCGCTGCGCGCACGGGGAGACCGCTCTTGTCCGATGTCACGATCGTCAACGCTCTTGGCGATCTGGATGACCCCAATCACCCCGACCTCGGCCCCGCGGTCATCACTCCCAGAATCCTGGCCGATGCCCACGCTTCCGGGGAGGCGGCCGTCAATGTCACGCTGGGCTACGTCTCGGATCCACAGAAGGATCCTTACGAGTTCACGTTGCAGGATGTCGCCCACTGGGACGGGTTGATCCGCGATCATTCCGCCGACCTGTTGAAAGTGCTGAGCGTCGCGGATATCGAGAGAGCCAGGCGCGAGCATAGGATCGGCGTGATATTCGGCTTCCAGAACGCTGCGATGATGGGCAACGACGCTGCCCGCGTCGATGTCTTCGCGCGAAAGGGAGTGAAAGTCATCCAGCTCACCTATAACCCTGCCAACCAGCTCGGCGGTGGGTCCATGGCGCCGGAGACGATGGGACTTACTCCCTTCGGGCGCGAAGTGATCGAGCGGCTGAACTCGCAGCGAGTGATGGTGGACCTGTCCCATTCCGGCCGCCAGACCTGTCTCGATGCGGCGCGCTTCTCGAAGCAGCCGATCTCGATCAATCACACGGGCTGCCGCGCCCTCATGGACTTCCCGCGCAACAAGACCGACGAGGAGTTGCGCCTCGTGGCCGAGAGAGGCGGGTTCGTCGGCATCTATTTCATGCCGTTCCTCGATCGGGGCGGCCATGCCACGGCGGCCGAGGTGATCGCCCATATCGAGCATGCGCTGCAGGTTTGCGGTGAGGACCACGTTGGCATCGGGACCGATGGCGGGACGACTCCCATCGACGATCTCGAGGCTTACGCGGCCGACCTGCGCAAGGAGCATGAGCGCCGCGTGGCGCAGGGCGTGGCGGCGCCGGGCGAGGGATCCGACACGTATCCCTTCGTCGTCGATCTGCGCGGCCCGGGCCAGTTCCGCAAGCTCGCGCGCCTCCTGGCCGCTCGCGGTCACGGCGAGAGCCGCATTGCGAAAATTCTGGGTGGCAACTTCATGCGCTATGCCCGCGAGATATGGGGCGCCTGACTCGTCGTGATGCAAAAACGCGATCGAGAGCTTAATACGCAGGAAGCGCGCCGATCCCCATCGAGCACGAGATAGAGTGATGAAGAGTCTTGCCGGCGCTGCGCTCGCGCTCTGCCTGATGGCCGGCTCCGCAGGTGCCGCCACCGCGCCGCTCATGACGGTGAGCATCGAGCCGAGCGCAATGGACCCAAGCTCGGGTCGAGGCGAGGTCGCGATTGCCTTGACCGTACCCGAAGCTCGCATCGCCGCCGGCGCGCCGCTTCTCTCGCTCGTCAGGATGGCCCCGGGAATGAGCGGACCGGAGCCGGTGACGGACCTGGTCGTCCGCGACTCGGAGGGACAGCTGCCGCTGAGAAGGGACGGATCTCGGTGGATATCGCAACGCGCGGTCCGGGGTGAGCTCGCGGTGCGCTATCGGCTCGGGATCGACGACGCCCTGCAGGTGGGTGGCGGGCCGCCCGACAATCCGAGGGAGGAAGGGGATGGCTTCTCCGCCGCCGGGATGATGTTGATCATGCAGCCCAAGGTCTCGCGCCCGTACCGCATCTCGATCCATTGGGATCTCTCCGGCCTCGATCCGGGCGCGCGGGCCGTCTCGAGCTTCGGCGACGGCGATGTCGAGCTTCCCGCCGGGCCGGTGGATCGGCTCGCCGACGCCATGTACATGGCCGGTCATCTGCAGCGCGAGCCGCGGCGGCCGAGCGGCGCGTTCTCCGCGGTCTGGCTGGGTGACCCGGGCTTCGATCCGCGGCCGGTCATGCACTGGACGGAGACTCTCTACGGCTGGATGAGCCGATTCTTTCGCGATCCGACCACGCCGCCCTACCGGGTTTTCCTGCGCTACAACCCGTACAACGCCGGAGGTGGAGTCGGTTTCCCGCATTCCTTCCTGGCGACATACGGTCCCGGCGTGACCGGCGAGACCCTGAAGCACATCCTGCCTCACGAGATGACACACACCTGGACCGCCAATGGCATGGACAAATGGTACACGGAGGGTGATGCGGTCTATTACGAGGCGCTACAGCCATGGCGGGCGCATCTCTTCACGACCGCACGGTTCCTGAAACAGGTGAACCTCACGGCCGCCCGCTACTACACCAATCCCGACATCCACGCGCCCAATGCCGAGATCGAGCCGAATTTCTGGAAGAACATGTGGCTCAATGTGCTGGCCTATGACCGCGGCGCGATGTACTTCGCCGTCTTGAACGGCAAGATCCTGCGCCGGTCTGCGGGCACGCGCTCGGTGGACGACCTCGTGCGGGCGATGGTCGACCGCGCGCGGGACGGCGAGCCCGTCAACGAGACCGTGTGGGTGGGATTGCTGCGCCAGGCGCTCGGTCCGCAAGGTGTGGCGATCCACCGCTCGATGATGGCCGGCGGCGTGATGCTGCCGGCCTCCGGCGACTTCGGTCCCTGCTTCCGGCGAGTGCGCGCGAAGATCCGCCGCTTCGATCTCGGCTTCGACGCGCGGCGCTCGGGTCGTCTGCGGGTGATCGAGAGCTTGACGCCGGGCTCTCAGGCAGCCGGGGCCGGGCTGCGCGCCGGGGACGTCGTCGATTACAAGCTCACCACCGAGGGGGTGTTTCTCGACCCCGGCCGGACCCTGACGGTCAACGTCACCCGCGACGGTAAAATCTTTCCCGTCACCTATCTGCCGCGAGGCGAGGCGGTGCCTGCGTATCAATGGGAGCGGATTCCCAACGTGCCCGACAATGTCTGCCGGTACTGAGTGAGCATGATGCGGCGATCCCAAATTCGAACGCTGGCCTGCCTCGGGGCAACCCTGTTGGGTGTCATCGGCGCCGCCCTGGCGCAATCGGCATCGGGCCCATCGGACGATCCGCAGCAGTTCCTGCGCACCCCGCCCAGGCCCGCGAGTATCCGCGGCGATTTCCGGCTGGTCGCCATCGGCGATCTGCTCTACTCCTATCCCCTGGCACAGAGCACCGATCCCAAGCTGCGGCAGGTAATCCAGCTCCTGCGTGGCGGCGACCTCACCATCGGCAACCGCGAAGGCGTGTGCTTCGACCTGAACACCTTCAAGGGCCACGCGTACGGCGACGGACAGGTGTGGTGTCCGCCCGCCGTGGTGCGCGACATGCAGGCGATCGGTGTCGGGATGGTGTCGGTCGCCAACAATCACGCCACGGACTGGGGCGGTGAGGGATTGCTCGATTCCTTGAATCTCCTCGATGCCGCCGGCATCCCCTATGCGGGCGGCGGCCGCAATCTCGCCCAAGCGCGTGCCGCCGGCTTCATCGAAACTCCCAAGGGACGGGTGGCGCTCGTGTCGACCGCGTCCACTTTCAAAGCCAATGCCGGCGCCGACGACTCGTTCGGCGAGGAGCCAGGACGGCCCGGCATCAGCATCCTGCGCACCCGCACCGTCGAGTGGGTCACCGCAGGACAGCTGGCGATGATCCGCAGGCTCGCCACCGAGCGAGCCACATCCCTCGAGCCCGCGCCCGCTCCCGATGCGACAGAGGTCCGTTTCGGTGACCAGCTCTACCGCCTCGCGCCGCAGCCGGGACTGCATTACGAGATGAACCTGTACGACGAGGCCGGTCTCCTGCAGGCGGTCCGGGCCGCCAAGCGGCAGGCCAATCTGGTGATCTTCACCATCCACGCTCACGAGACCGCGACGGGAGACGACGATGACACCACGGCCCCGCCGGACTTCCTGATCAAGCTCTTCCATGAGGCTGTGGATGCGGGAGCCGATGAGATCATCGGCGGCGGCCTGCATTCGCTGCGCGGGATCGAGATCTACAAGGGTCGCCCCATCCTCTACGGCATGGGACTCTTCGTGCTGCGGCCGAAGATCTTCGCCTTGCAGGAGACGGTCCTGCGCAAGTACCCGGCCGATCCAAGCGCGCCGCCGGAGGGCCGTAACCATCCGCCCGCGGCCTGGTACGACGGCCTCGTGGCGGTCACCGAGTTCAAGGGCGCGCGGGCGGTAGCCGTCAGGCTCTATCCCCTCGATCTGGCCAACGCCTCGGAGCCGGGGGCTCGCGGCGTGCCACATCTGGCCGGCCCTGCGAAGGCACGCCGGATCCTCGCGATGCTGCAGCGCGAATCGGCGCCGTTCGGCACCCTGATCGCCATCGAAGGCACCGTCGGCCTGATCCGGATCGCCCCGCGCTAGAGCGCGCATTCTTTACGCAGGGGAGCGGCCCGCTCGCGCGTAATATATGGGCCAGGGGGGTGGGACCGGGCGAGATGCCATTCGTACGACTCGAGGCCGACGCTGATATCACCGCGATGAGCCGGCGGTTCCGGCCCGCGTTGCTGGCGTTTTTCGTCAGACGCATTCACAACCACTCGGATGCGGAGGACCTCACTCAGGAAGTCCTGATGCGGGTCGCGGAGCGCAGCGCCTCGATCGACCACAGAGGCCCGGACGCGTATGTCTTTCAGGTCGCCGCCAACCTGTTGCGCGACCGCGGCCGACGGCTCAAGGTGCGATCGGCGTATCAGACCGGGATGGGAACTCTCGACGCGAGCCGCGTCGAGGAGCGCGAGCCCGGCCGGGTGGTCCAGGGCCGCCACTCCCTCAGCCTCGTTCTGCAGGCCTTGAACGAGCTGCCGGAGCGGACCCGCAACATCTTCATTCTGTTTCGGCTTGAGAGCATGCGGCAGCGGGACATCGCGAGCATGCTGGGCTTGTCCGTGCGCACCGTCGAGCAGCACGTGATTCGGGCCAGTGTCCATCTGCGCGCGTGCCTGAGGAAAGAGGACTAAATGTCTCCGTCGCCATCCGATGCCGAGGACCGGAGCCGCGCCGAGCGAGCAGCGGCCTGGTCCGTGCGCCTGAAGGAACAGGCGCCGACAGACGAACTGCGCGAGGAGCTCGATGCTTGGCTCAAAGTCGACCCGCGGAACAGGCAGACTCTGGAGGAGATAATCGCCGCCTGGCACGCCGTCGATCAGCACGCGGCGAGCGCGCAAATGATGGCCATGCGGGAGGCGGCCCTTGCGGAGGCGCGGCAGGCTTTCGGCCGTGGACGGGCGGCTTGGGCGGTATGCGGCCGCCCGTGGCTCGCGGCGGCGGCTCTGCTGCTCGTCCTGGGCGGGTTCGGCTTCTGGTATTGGCTGACGCCACAGGTTTATTCCACGGCTGTCGGGGAGCGCCGGGTGGTCGTGCTTGCCGATGGGTCGCACATTTCGCTCGATGCGGCGACAACGGTTCGAGTGGCCTACTCCCGAGACAGGCGCCAGTTGTGGCTGGAGCATGGCCGCGCCAAGTTTGACGTCGCCAAGGACCCGCTACGGCCGTTTACGGTGTCGGCTGACGACAAGATCGTTGTTGCCACCGGTACCTCCTTCAGCGTGGAGCGCATCGGCGACCAGGTGCGGGTAGTGCTCTACGAGGGGCACGTCGCAGTGCTCGAGTCGCGAGGGGGCGCCGCTCCATATCTGCTCGACGTGGGACCCAAGCGCATCCCGGCGGGAAATCTGCTGACGGCTGGGAAAGAGCTGATCCTCCCCGCCGAGAAGCTGGACAAGCTGCGCTTCGAGCCGGCGGCGCTCGAGCCGGTCGACGTACCGCGCTCGCTCTCCTGGGAATCGGGGCTGCTCGTGTTCGATGATGAGCCTCTGGCGCTCGCCGTCGCGCGCATGAACCGCTATGCGAGCAAGCCGCTCGTGCTGGGGGACGCCGGGGTGTCCGGCCTCAAGGTATCGGGCGTTTTCCGGGCCGGCGACACGACTGCCTTCATCGAGGGTCTCACGGCGGCATTTGGCGTGCAGGTGCGGCAAGGACCCAATGGCACGACGCTGTTGGATGCGCCGCGCGATACACCGTCCAACCCGCCGGCGAGCTGAGTTCCGACCCCTTTTGGAATCACTGATCCGCTGCCGCGGCGTCGCGCGCGAGAGCTCTCACGTCGGCGGCGAGCTGCGCGCGTGCGGCGGGGTCGAGATAGATGACATGCCCTGCCGGATAGCAACGGAAGCGCACATCCCTGCGGTAGGGTGAAGTCAGATGGCGGCCGAGCGCCGTGTCCATCGAGCAACCGCCCACCGGATCGTATGCGCCGTGCGCGGCCAGGACCTCGAGGCGAGGCTGGAGCTGGATCGCGGCCCCGGCGCCCGGCAGGTCCGGTCCGTAATGCGTGGCGCCGATGATGCCCGTCGCGGCGAATTCGACCTGCGCCTCGGCGACCTGCTGCGCAGTTGCGCCGTATACGGTGGAGTACACCCAGGTGGAATTCACCGACTGCGGATATTTACCGAATGGGGCGAACCCATCCTGCGCCGGCTCGACACCGAGGTAGGGCAGGTCGCTGCTGTAGCCCAGATCGTGGCGGATGTAGCGCACCGCGGGCTCGAGCGACGGAAAGTGATACGGCTCGAGCTTGCGATAATCGAGGTAGAAGGGGTGCTTCCCCGGGAGGAGTTCACCAAGGAAGCCGCCTTCGCTGACCTTCATAGTCGAGAGATCGATGTCCACCGGCTCGAGCCCGATGTGACGGGCCAGTTCGGCGGCCATTTTCACGCGCTCGGTATACGATAACCGGTGCAGCCGCTTCAGCGCCGGAATGTAGACTTCCCGCGCCCACCGCTGCGCAATGGCGCGGGCTGCGTCCGGCGTCGTCCCCAGGTCCGGCGGCAATTTGTGGTAGTAGAGCGCGGCGACGGCGTAGTCCGCAATGTGGATGGCCGGCCCGATGATCGCCTCATCCGGATAGCGGGGCAGGCCCGTGGTGCTGGAAAAAAGCCCCACTCCGCGGACGTTGAAGCCGAGCTGCAACAGTCGGTAGGCCACCGATCCGGCCCGACCGGAGCCGTAGCTCTCGCCGATGACGATGAGCGGCGCCTCTTCCGCCCCATGCTCGAGCAGCCACGCGCGGACAAACTCGGTGCTCGCCGCGACGTCGCCGATGTTATTGAGGAACGCCTTGTCCGCCTCGGGGCTCACCGCCCGGGAAAAGCCGGTGCCCACCGGGTCCATGTACACCAGGTCGGAATCGGTCAGCCAGGTATCCTGGTTGGCGACCAGATGAGAGCCGGCAATGCGCTCCGGCGCGCCTCCATAGAATTGGATCATCGCCGCCGGCCAGCCCGGCCCGCCGTTCCAGATGAAGGAGATCGGGCGGACCTTTCCCGGCGCAGCCGGGACCCGATAGGCGACATAGAAGAGGTACGCGAGGGGTTTTCCGGTTGCAACGTCGCGAATGGGGGTGCGCCCGGCCTCCGCCGTGTAGCTCAGCATGCGCTGCCCGACCTCGATGCTATGGTGAGTGATCACCGCCCCGGAGCCCGCGCAGCAAGGCTGGAACCAATCGGTGCTCGCGCTCGCGCCGCACGCCGTCAGCGGGATGGCGAGGGACAGGACACTCAGCGCTATGATCGGAAAATACCAACGATGCACGGCTCTCATTGCGCCTCCCAGGTTTCTGCGGCCTCGACTCGGATTAGCTTCCGGGTAATACGCAGCTACGCGGTCAAACCCCAACCTGCGACAAGCGGGTTTCGGGTGGTCGCACGTATTACTGAGGAATCTCCGCAGGGCGTTGAGGGGAACGATGAAAAGATTCTTCGGCTTCGTGGTCGGATCCGTGCTCACGCTCGGCTCGCCGGCCTTCGCCGCGCCGCCCGCCGCCGCCGCGCCGCTCCTGCGGATCCTGATCAAGGCCGGCGCGATGAGCGAGTCCAAGGGAGGTGACGTCGACATCACCCTCTCCATCCCTGATGTCCAGTTTCCGGCCGGAGCCACATTCCTGAAGATAGGGACGAGAGTTCCCGGGATGGTGCGCTCACAGTCGGTGCGAGACATGGCGGTCTCGGACGCCGGCGGGCCGGCCCGCATGGTCCTCCACGACGCTGCAAGCTCGCTGACATGGCAGACCACGCGCGCTCTTGCGGGCGATGTCACGGTCCATTACCTGATCCGCGCCGAGAACATCCCTCTTGCGGCGGGTGGCCCGGCGGTGCAGTTGCGAGTCGACGGGAACGGCTTTTCCGGCCAAGGCGACATGATCATCGCAGCTCCGCAGATTCAGACGCCGTACCGTATCGGAATCGAATGGGATCTCGCCGCCATGGGCCGTGGAGCCATGGGCGTCTCGAGCTACGGCGATGGCAACGTCGAGATTCCCGCAGGACCGATTGCGCGCCTCGGCTCCATCGTGCTCATGGGTGGCGTCATGCAGCGCTACGTCTCCGGACCCTTCGAGGCGGTGTGGACCGGCACGCCCAATTTCAACCCGCGCCCGGCGATGCAATGGGTGGCTCGGCTGCATCACTGGATGAGCGGCTTCTGGCGCAGTGCGAGCGAGCCGCCCTACAGGGTGTTCCTGCGCTTCGATCCGATGAACGCCGGCACCGGCGCGGCGCTCACTCACTCGTTCATCGCAACTTACGGGAAGGGAGTCACGGGCGAGAATCTCAAGCCCATCCTCGCTCATGAGATGACACACACGTTCACGGCGAGCGACGATATGCAAAAGTGGTACAACGAGGGAATTGCCGTGTACTACGGCAGCACCCTGTTGACACCCTGGCTGGCAGGGCTCACTACCACGGACCAGTTTCTAGGGCACCTTAACGAGGTGGCTGCCACCTACTACACCGACGTCAAGCGCTCCCTGCCAGAGAGCCAGGTGCTGCCCAACTTCTGGAAGGACACGCGCATCCGCATCCTGGCCTACGATCGCGGCGGGATGTATTTTGCGGTTCTGAACCAAATGGAGCTCGAGGCGTCGGGCGGAAAGCATCTGATCGGCTATCCGATACGCACTATGAATGCGCGCATCGAGGCCGGCCAGCCGCTGTCCGAGGACATATGGTTGGCATTGCTGCGCAAGGATCTGGGGCCCGCGGGCCCGGCGCTGCACCACAAATTGCTTTCCGGCGGGCTGATCGTGCCGACTTCGGGCGCATTCGGCCCTTGCTTTCGCCGCGTGGTCAGGAAAATTCCCATGTTCGATCTGGGCTTTGCGATGAAGTCGTTGCCGTTGTTCGGCCCCAAGATCATTCAGGGGCTGAGGCCCGGTTCCAATGCCGCCAAGGCCGGCCTGCGCAATGGCGATCGTGTCTCGTACGCTGCCGCATTGGATGATGTCCAGTCGAATGTGCACGAGACACTCACCCTTCATGTGACGCGCGCGGGCAGAACATTCACGATGACCTATCTCCCACGGGGCAAGTCGGTCGACACGTACCAATGGGAGCGGATTCCGGGGGTGCCGGAGAGCGCGTGCAAGGCCCCGTACCGGAACACTCTCGCCGCGACGAAACACTGGCTCGCGACGAAGATCCAGCGTGCGGAGACGAGACAGTGAGGAGGAGTGGCCGCGGCGGCCGCTCGCGAGGCGTGGTCGCGGCTCTGGCCGCAGCGGCTCTGCTGTGTGTGGTGACGCGCGGTTGGGCGCAGCCGCCCGTCGCGCCGGCAAGCGCAGAGCCCTCGAAAGACCCGGCGCAATTCCTGCGGCGCCCCCCGCGGCCGGCGACGGTCAAGGGCACCTTTAACCTGGTGGCGATCGGTGATCTGCTCTATTCGCACCCGCTCGCGAGCTATCCCGATCCGAAGCTGCAGCAGGCCATCGCGCTGATCAGGACCGGCGATGTCACCATCGGCAACAAGGAGGGCGTCTTCTTCGATCTGAAGGCTTTCCGGGGCAGCGGCTACGGCGATGGGCTGCTCTGGGGCGAAGCCGCCCTCGGTGCCGACATGCGCGCGATGGGCATCGACATGGTCTCGGTTGCCAACAATCACTCGATGGACTTCGGCTGGTCGGGTCTGCGCGACAGCCTGCATCTACTCGATGATGCCGGTATCGCCTACGCAGGCGGGGGCCGGAGTCTGAGTGAGGCGCGACAGGCCGGGTATCTTCGCACCCCGAAAGGGGTGATCGCCCTCGTGGCGGCCGCTTCGACCTTCAAGCCCAACGCCGGTGCCAATGACGCTTTCGAGGACGTACCCGCTCGCCCGGGTATCAGTCTCCTGCGCTGGCGGAAGGTGAATCTGGTCACCGCGAGCCAAATGGCTCTGATCCGCCGGCTGGCGACGGAGCGAGCATCGCCATACGAGCCGGCACCTGCCGCGGATGCGCGGCAAGTGAGCTTCGGCGGCGAGCTCTACCGCCTTGCGGACCACGCCGGCCTGCACTACCAGATGAATCTCTACGACCTCGCTGGGCTGCTGCAGGCGGTGCGCGTCGCCAAGCGCAATGCGAATCTCGTGGTCTTCACCATCCATACGCACGAGACCGCGACGGGCGAGGACGACGACAACCCGCAGCCGCCGGACTTTCTCATCCGGCTGGCGCACGACGTGGTGGACGCGGGCGCCGACGTCTTCATCGGCACGGGCATCCACGACCTGCGCGGGATCGAGATCTACAAGGGACGGCCGGTGTTCTATGGGATGAGCAGCTTCTTTATCAACGGTGAGATCAAGATGGTGCAGGAGTCGGCGCTGCAAGCCTATGCGGATTCCGGCGGGAAGGCCGCGGCCGGTTCCCCGCATAAGACCGCCGGCTCCAAGGGGTGTTACCAGGTGCGTTCGGGGGGCAATCCCAGGACCTGGTACGACAGCATGGTGGCCGTGACCGATTTCGACCAGGGCAGAGCCCGGACGGTGACGATCCACCCGCTCGACCTGGGCGACACCTGCGACCGCTCGCGCCGCGGGCTGCCGCATCTTGCGGCGCCGGCCGATGCGCGCCGCATCCTCGCCGACCTGCAGAGTTACTCGGCGCCTTTCGGCACGCGGATCGCGGTCGATGGCTCGGTGGGCGTGATCCGCATTCCGTGATTCGGCAGAGAGCCTGTTGGCGACCTCGACCAAGCGAATGATGCAAAGCGAAGGAGGCTGCGCACATGACCCCAACGAAATGGGCCCGCCTCGGGATTCTTGCGGCGGTGCTGCTGTTGGTAGCCGCGGCACCGGCGCCCGCGCAGAATCCGGCGCGGACCTACAGCTTCGATATGCCGGCCGAGGGTCTGGGCGATGCGCTGCGGGCCTTCGGCCAGATCGCCCATCAGCAGATCATCTTCTCGGAGGACGCCGTGCGCGGCAAGCGCAGCCCGCGGCTCCTCGGGTCCTTCACGGTCGCGCAGGCATTGCGGCTGCTGCTGGCGAAAAGCGGGCTGATGATCAGACGCACATCGAGCGGCGTCATCTACATCGGAAGCGGGAATGCGTGCTGTCGTCACGAGTCGTCATCGCGCTCCTGATTTTCTCGTTCGCGCAGTTCTCGCGACCCCTCGAGGCTGCCGGGACGACGCCCGCGATGACACCGGACGATATCGAGTCCTACGGGACGATCATGCCGCAGGCCGACTACATACGACGTGAAGTCTTCATCCCCATGCGGGACGGCGTGAAGCTCTATACCTTGATCCTGATGAAGAAGGGTACGGCCGCAGCGCCGATCCTGTTGACTCGTACCCCCTATGGGGCAGACGACGCGGTGCGTGCCAATGCAAGCCAGCATCTGACGCAGATACTCGAGCCCTGGAATACCCCCTTCGTGGATGATGATTACATCCGGGTGTTTCAGGACGTTCGCGGGCGGCACCGCTCTCAAGGAGTGTTCGTCGCCAACCGGCCGCCACGGGGGCCGCTCAATCCGACGGCGGTAGATGAGTCGACGGACGCCTATGACACGATCGAGTGGCTGAGCAGCAACGTTCCGCAGAGCAACGGCCGCATTGCCGTGATCGGCGGATCGTACGACGGCTGGCTGGCGTTGATGGCTGCAATTCATCCGAGCAGCGCGCTCGCGGCGGTGGTGGCCGTCAATCCGATGGTCGACCTGTGGCGGGGGGATGACTGGTTCCACTACGGCGCCTTTCGCCAGGTCACGCTGGTCGCGATACCGCTGATCATGACCGGCCCGAACGGTGGCGGGGGCATCCCTTCCGGACGGCAGGATGCCTATTCGCTCTTTCTCGGCGCGGGATCGGCGGGAGACTACATTCGCAAGTACATGCTCGATCAGTTTCCTTATGTCCGCAAGCTGATGGAGCACGCCTCCTATGACAGCTGGTGGCAGGGCCAGGCGCTCGACCGGCTCCTCGCCACACATCCCCCCAAAGTGCCCGTATTGCTCGTCGGCGGCCAATGGGACGAGCAGGATCTTTACGGCGCGACGGCGGTGTATCGGGCGCTGAAGCCCAAGGATGACGAGGTATTCCTCGCGCTCGGGCCCTGGCGTCACATGGGCGCGCTCGATGGCGACGGCGCCAGTCTCGGTGCGCTGCGGTTCGGTTGCGACACCGCGCGGCAGTTTCGCCGCAACGACATGAAGCCCTTTCTCGACGAGATGCTGCGCAAGAGCCATGCGCGCCCGTCGATCCCCTCGTTCTTTTCCTACGAGACCGGCGCGGACAGATGGGAGGCGATGGATGGAATTCCGCGAACGGAGGCGGCGCGCCTGTACCTGCGGGCCGGATTCGCGCTCTCCCCATCCCCGCCCACGGCCGCCGGCAAGTCGAGCGACGAGTACGTCTCCGATCCGGCCAAGCCCGTTCCGTCGCTGCCGCGTCCGTTTCTGATCAGCGGTGGCTCGCCCCAGTGGCAGACCTCGCTCGTCGCCGACCAGCGCTTCGCGTCCGATCGCACCGACGTGCTGACCTATGAGACGGCGCCTCTCGAGGCTCCAGTGCACATCGTGGGTTGGCCGAAGGCTGATCTGTTCGCAGCCACTACCGGTACTGACAGTGATTGGGTCGTCAAGCTGATCGATGTCTACCCCGCCGAATATGCCGAGCAGCCGGCCCTGGCCGGATACCAGCTCGGCGTATCGATGGACATCTTCCGCGGCCGATACCTGCATGGATTCGATCGCCCGCAGCCGCTGACGCCCGGCAGGATCGAGGAGTATCGATTCGAGCTGCCGATGGTGGATCACGTATTCGAGCGTGGGCACCGCATTATGGTGCAAATCCAGTCGAGCTGGTTTCCGATCTACGACCGCAATCCGCAGACCTTCGTGCCGAGCATTTTTAACGCGAGCGCGGCGGATTACCGCAAGGCGACCCAGCAGGTGTTTCGCGACGCGCGTGAGCCGAGCGCGGTGGTGCTGCCGGTCCTGCAGAAAGCCACGTCCGCTCACTGACGGTCGGCAAGGAGCCGACCGGGCTCGGTGGAGTCTCGGGCTTTCAAGGCTCGTGCGTATCACTCTTTCGCGGCGGCGATGCGAATGACTCGCCGCGCCAAGACCAACCAGGGGGCTTCGGTATGATTCGAAAGAAGTGGGCACGTCTCAGTGTCGCGGCAGCCGCGTTCCTTCTGATCGCCGCGCTGCCGGCGATGGCCCAGAACTCGCCGCCGAGCTACGAATTCGACCTCCCGGCCGAGCCCCTGGGCGATGCGCTACGTGCGCTCGCGCAAGTCTCCCAACAGCAGATCATCTTTTCCGAGGCAGCCGTCCGCGGCAAGCGTAGCCCGGAGCTCAGAGGCACCTTCACCGTCGACCAGGGCCTCGCGAGACTGCTCGACCAGAGCGGCCTGGCGGTCAAACGAACCGCCGGCGGCGTCGTGTACATCGAAAGCGTTCCCAGCGCCGAGGCCAGCGGGCCGTCGCAGCCGGCGGAGCAGGCAGGTCAGCTCGCCTATGTCGTCGTCACGGGCTCGCGCATCCGCCGCACCAGCACCAGTACCGCCGCGCCCGTGGCGGTGATATCGGGAAGCTCCATCGAGGAGCGCGGCTTCACCCAGGCGGGGCAGATGCTGAATGAGGTACCGTCGAATCTGCCACAGTTTCCGCAGGGCCCGTTCTCGGGTGTGCCCGCGGGATCGGGCCAGACCTTTCCCAATCTCTTCGGCCTCGGCGCCGGGCGCACGCTGACGCTGATCGACGGCCGGCGCATGGTCACCTCCGGATCCGGCCTGGATCAGCGGACCATCGACGTCAACGTGATCCCCACCGGCCTCATCCAGCGGATCGAGATCGATCAGGCGGGGGGCGCCGCGGTCTACGGCTCCGATGCCATCGCCGGCGTGGTCAACTACATCCTGGTCGATCACTTTCAAGGCGTCGCGGTCGATGCCCAGTACGGCAACACTTTCACCAACGATTACCGGCAACCCTCGTTGCGACTGACTCTGGGACGGAATTTCGCCGACGACCGCGGCAACATCGCCGCCGACTTCGAGTGGTCGCGGACCGATCCGCTCCTGGAGTCGCAGCGCCCACCGTTCGACATGGGCCTGCGCAGCGTTCCCAATCCGGCGAAGACGAGCCCGAATGACGGCATCCCACCGACGATGTACGTCTACAACGGTCGTCTGTGGGGCTTCAACGAGAACGGCGTCGTTTTCGGAGCGAACTCGCGGCGCCCGAGCGCGCTCGTCACCTCCGGCGGCACGCCGCTGCAGTTCTCACCCGATGGCAGCCAGCTGATCCCTTACGATACCGGCATCATACAGGGCCCGACCAGCACGGCGATCGGCGGCGAGGGTTATCCCGGTTGGCTGCTGTCCACTCTCCAAGCAGGAGTGAAGAGATACACCGGAACGGTGATCGGCCACTTCGACTTCACCGATCATATGACGATCTCCAACGAGTTTCTCTACGGCCGCGAGGAGGGAGCCGATCCGCTCGGCACGGAGGTCTTCCAGAACACCGCCGGCGGGTTCGGACCGTATGGCGCCGTCGCCTTCACCAAGGACAACCCCTACCTGACTCCCGGGGAAGTCGCCACGCTGAGCACGGCCAACCCCGGCTTCGCTGCCGGCGGGCCTCTTTATCTCTCCAAGGCCTCGGACATTCTGCCCACCCGGAACGATTCAAACATAACGAATACGTGGCGGGAAATGCTGACGCTGAAGGGCGACTTCCAGCAACTGAACCGCGACTTCGACTGGAGCGTCTCGGACGCTTATGGCAAAACAAACGCCACGCAGTCGGTCTGGGACGAATCAATCGACCATTTCAACAACGCGGTGGATGCGGTCAGGAACGGAGACGGCCAGATCGTGTGCGCCATCAATGCGGTCGCAGTGACCGATCCGGGGTGCTCTCCGCTCGATCTCTTCGGGTCGCAGCCGGCCTTGGCGCAGACACAGGCGAGGGCCTACATTTCCGCGCTGGACGGCAGTTGGACGCGCAACACCATGAACGACTTTCTGGCGGACTTCAACGGCGATCTGCTGTCGTTGCCCACGGGCAAGGCGAGATTCAGCCTCGCGTACGAGCACCGGAACGAATCCGCAGCGATCACCCCCTTTCCGGCCGATGTGGAGAACCTGACCATCCAGAGCACCGGCGCGCCGCCGATCAGCGACAGCTATCATACGAACGAGTTCTCGGGCGAACTGCTCGTGCCGCTGATCGGCGGAAAGTTCACTCTTCCCTTGGTCCATCTCCTTGAGCTGCATGGCTCCTATCGCAAGGTGAACCATAGTCTCGTGGGCAACGAGAGCGTGTGGGGCTCCGGGCTGCGCTGGCAGGTGGGCTACGGTCTTACGCTGCGGGCGACCAAGAGCCGCAACTTCAGCTCGCCGACGCTCGATGAGCTGATCGAGCCGGCGACGAGCGGCGGCAATCCCGCCAACGATCCCTGCGACACGACGCAGATCAATAGCGGCCCCAACCCCGCCGTCCGGCGGGCCAATTGCGAGGCGCTGTTCGCCGCCAACCCGGGATACGGATCCCTGTCGAGCTTCTACGATCCGTCGGAGTCTACCGGCTCGGTGAACGTCACGTTCCGAGGCAACCCGGCCTTGAACCCTGAAGTCTCCGATACCGTGACTTATGGCTTCGTATTCCAGCCGCGGTACGTTCCGGGACTGTCGGTCAGCGTCGATGCGATCAGGATTCACCTGACCAACGCGATTTCGGAGTTCGGCGTCAATGACTTCCTGGCCACCTGCTACGACACATCACCGCAACCGGCGGGCGTCTGCGGCACGTTCACTCGTAATGCCCAGGGCTATCTCGTTACCGGGTTCGACGAGTTCTATAATGCCGGCTTCCTTATCTATCGAGGTGAGGTCTACTCCGGCAGCTATGCCTTCCCGATCGGGCGGCTTTTCCACGGGCGAGATCTGGGCGAGCTCGAGCTCGACGTCAATGCCTCCCATACGCGGCAGCTGGAGACATCCGTCACGGGCTTCGACTACAGCTATTCGCAAGGGACGACCAGCATGCCGGATTGGGTGCTGCGTTTCGACGCACATTACCTGCTCGGGCCCGTGCGGGTTCTCTACTCGCTGTACTACTTGCCGTCGGTCAAGAGCAGCTATACGGCCACCATCAACAGCACTCCGGTCCCGATCGTCGCATCGAATGCCGTGCATTCAGTGTCGGTGGAGTATGACTGGCGTCAGTTCACGTTTCGCGCGGGCGTCGACGACCTGAATAATGCATTGACGTCCTTCCCCACGCGAGGTTACGGGAACATCATCGGGGCGCAGTATTTCCTGGGTGTGAAGGCTCGGTTATATTGATTCGATCCGCGATGTCCCCCTTACGCCGGGCGACATGACTACTGATTGCATCTGCAGAAGCTGGGTGCAGTCGCCGCACAGGCCGCGGCGGGTCCGCAGCCGGCTCGGATCTGCAGGCTGCAGGCGCGAGCCGCCTATGATCTCCTCTCGTCTGCCATCGGCCCGTCTGCTGCCGGCGATTCTGCTGCCGCTCTGCCTGGTCGATCGCCGTGGCCACCTGTGCCGTGATTTACCTGTACCTGACTCGCCGGTGGCGAGCCCTCAATCCCACGGCCAGGGCTTGAGGGCATATCCCTCGGGCGGAATATCGCCGGCCAGATAACGTACGAAGTAATCCCAGCGCCGCCGCGTGATGTAGGGCGTCGCATAGCCGTAAGCATGGCGCGCGTCGGGTATGGCGATCATGTCGAAGGTCCTGTTCGCCTCGATCAACGCCCGCACCACGAGCAAAGTGCTCTGCGGCGGTACGTTGTCGTCCATCGTGCCGTACGTCAGCATCAGATGGCCTTGCAGATGGGATGCCAGCAGCTCATTGGCCTGATTATCGTAGTTGCTGCCGCCGTCCTGCGTGCGCACCAGCAGCCCCTGGTACATCTCGCCCCAGTCGTTCTCGTAATCGCGATTATCGTGATTGCCGCTCTCGGCCCAGCCGACCTTGAAGAAGTCCGGGTACCGGAACAGGGCATCCGCGGTTGCATTGCCCCCGCCTGAATGCCCCCAGATGCCGATGCGCGAGAGGTCCATCCACGGATCGCGGGCACCCAGCTTCTTCAGCGCCGCGACCTGGTCGGGCAAGGTGTTGTCGCCCATGTTGCCGTACCAGAGGCGCTGAAAGCGGGCGGAGCGATAGGGCGTGCCCATCCCGTCGATGGCCACCACGATGAATCCGAGCTCCGCCAGCGACTGGCAGTCGCGGCGCGAAGCCTCGAAGTCGAACCGCGCCACCGAGCCGATCTGCGGGCCCGGGTAGATGTAATCGATCACCGGATAGCGCTTGCCCGGATCGAAGCCGGTCGGCTTGAACAGCAAGCCATAGAGCGCTGTGTGATGGTCGCGGGCCTTGACGACGATGAGCTGCGGCGCATGCCAGCCTATGGCCTCGAGGCGAGAGATGTCCGCGCGCGCCACCGTCGCGAGAATGCGCCCGCTTCTCGCGTCACGAAGCGTAGCGACCGGCGGTTGACCCGGAGTAGAGCAGCTGTCGACGAAGTATCTGCCAGCCGATGACATGCTGATGATGTGATCGCACGGCTCAGGCGTCAACAGAGTGGCTTTGCCTCCATTCAGGCTCGCCTTCCAAAGCTGCTGATAGTACGGGTTGAGACCCGGTGTACGGCCCACCGCATCGAACCAGACTGTGCGCGTCCTGCGATCGACGTGCACAACCTCGGTAACATCGCCCCGGCCCGTCGTCACGGGGTGCTCCAGCGCGCCGCTCTCGAGATCGTACAGGTAGAGATTGCCCCAATTGTTGCGCTCGCTGTACCAGAGCGCCTCGCCGGATCCGGGAAGATAGCGCCAGCTCACCGCGTCGATGCCACTGCGGAAGTATGTCGCGACGCTCTCCTCGAGCGCGGAGCGCACTGCGCCGGTGCGGGCATCGGCGATCCGCAGCCATTCATGTTTGCGGTCGCGCGAGGTGGTCACCAGGGCAAGCGTCTTGCCGTCCGGCGCCCACTCGACATCGTCCCAGTGCCCATCGGCCTTGCAGCTGATGTCATCGCACAGACTCGAAAGCCGCTGCTGCGGCGGCAATTGCAGGCGTACGAGCTTCCGCGCGGGGACGGCGATCACCACCGGCTCGATCATGAATACGCGGGCGTCTCCCGGCAGGGGGTACTTCCATTGCTTGAGTCCCGGATGCCCGATCCGGGTGCTGACCAGGTCCATCTCTCCCACCTTGCGCTGGTCCTGGCGATAGGTCGCAATCTCGGTCGAATCCGGCGACCAATTGAGCACCGGCCGGTCCGATTGGCGCCAGCCGGCATTGTCGGTGGCGTAGCCGAAGTCCCTCTCTCCGTCGACGGTGAGTTGCGTCTCCTTGCCGGTAGCCCGGTCCCGCACCCAGAGATTCCAGTCACGGATGAAAGCCTCGAGCTTGCCGTTCGGCGCGGCGATTCCCGGTTCCTTCCGGGTTCCCGCCTGTCCCGCTCTGCTGCCGCATCGTCCGGCCGCGCTGCTGAGAACACACAGGTAACGTTTTCCGTCACGTGTGATCTCGTATCGGCCAACGCCCTCGATACGGATCGCGGTGATCGCCAGCTTCGCGGCATCGACCGGCTTCCCGGCGGCCTTGCCGAGCGCAGCGGCGAGCTTTTGCTGATCGAATGCCGGCGCCACCTTGCCCGTCGCAGCCGACATCACCCGATAGTGATCGCCGCTCGAATCATGATCGACATACCAGAAGTGCCGGTCATCGAGCCAGTGCACCCGCTGCACGTCATGATCGACCAGCGGCGCGGTCGCATAGGGCATATAGCGCTCCGCGCGCGCGTAGTCCTGCGGAGTCAAATGCCGCCCCTGGGCCATGCCCGCACCGCTCGACAGCAGCGCCAGCATGGCCGCAGCCGCACTCCGGCCGCGAAATGTACCCAATGCTTTCAGGAGCATGGACTAACGCCGTCAACTCTCGATGCGAGATCGTAACCGAGGTCACACGACCGGTTCACTCTCAAGGTCAGGAGGCCTCCTGGATCTCGACGCTGAGCGCTCCCCTCTTTACGGTGATATGCTATTTTCAGCTCTATCGGAGGCCGCCCGCCGGGCGTTGCGCGCCATGAACCTGCCGAAATACGAATACAGAACCGAGTTTGCCAAGCGCTTTTACGGCGCAGGGAAAGCCGAAGGGAAAGCCGAAGGGAAAGCCGAAGGCCGCGCGGAATTTGTGCTCCGGCTGCTCACGCGCCGATTTGGAGACCTTCCGGGCAACATCCACGACCGAATTCGCGGCGCAACCATCGATGAGCTGGACCGGATTGGCGACCGCCTGCTGACCGCAGGCACCCTGAGCGAAGCAGTCGACCTGCCGCAATCCTCCCGTTAGCGCGGGTAGGTTGTCGGCTGGTTCGATATCGCTAATCGCGACGGCGCAGGCCCTCCGGCTTCTATTCCTGGCGCGGGCCGGTTACCACAGAGTGATCGGCCCCTTCCGCCTCGACTTGAGTTCCCTCCCAACTCGCGCAACAATTCTCCCAACCCGTTGCGTCAGGTTGGATGTCGGCGCGGATGGCGAGCTACTTCTTACGCTCGAAGCACATTT
>DASYGA010000234.1:0-13687 GCA_036000265.1 Steroidobacteraceae bacterium
TCAAGCCGGGTTCTCCAGGCTGAAGACCTGGCGCTGATCGTCGTAGGCGAACGTCTCCGCATAACGGCCCCAGCTGATGATCGTGCGCAGGGTCTGCTCGGCCGCCGCCTCGGCCATGTAGTCCTCGAGCTCATCGAAGAACCGGCTCTTGGGCGCCGTGTGGCTGCTGCGCTCATCCAGGATCCGGCGGATGTGCGCCGCCAGCGGCACGTAGGTGAGGAGGTGGCGCGCGAAGAGATGCTTGCGCTCGTCGGTCTCCGAGCGGGCGAAGGCGAGACCGGCCTCGGTCAGACGTATATCGCCGCCTTCGACCTCGGCGAAGCGCAGCATCTGCAGCGCCTCGCCCACCCGGAAAAGATCATCGAGCTCCATGTGCAGGTCCTCGGCGATCACCGGCAGATCCGCCTTGCCGTTGTACGGCGGCTCGTTCACCGCCTCGATCAGGCCCTGCAAGAGGTTGGAGGACACATGGATCAGGGTCGTGCCGATGCCCGTGCCCGCGAAACGCTCGTTCTTCGCCCCCACCCGCGCCTCGCCGCGCGGCTTGGCCGTCATCTCGACATAGACGCGGTCAACCAGCGCGCGAAAGCGCGGGTCGAGCGGCGAGCGCGGCTGCGAAAGATCGATCGGGATCTCGCCCACCACCCGTCCCGGATGGGTCGAGAAGATGAGCAGCCGATCGCACATCTGCACCGCCTCCTCGATGTTGTGGGTGACGAGCAGCACCGAGCGGATCGGCAGCTGCCCCTCGCCCCAGAGGTCGAGGAAGTCGTTGCGCAGCGTCTCGGCCGTGAGGATGTCGAGTGCGGAGAAAGGCTCGTCCATGAGCAGGATGCTCGGGTGTACCACCAGCGCGCGCGCGAACCCCACCCGCTGACGCATGCCGCCGGAGAGCTCGCGCGGGTACGCCGACTCGAAGCCGTCGAGGCCAATAAGATCGATGGCCTGCAGCGAGCGCTTGCGGATCTCCGGCTCCGGCAGGCGCAACGCCTCCAGGCCGAGCTGCACGTTCTGCAGCACGTTGAGCCACGGGAAGAGCGCGAAGCTCTGGAAGACCATGGCGATGCCGCGCGCGGGCCCGGCGACCGGCGCGCCGTGGTAATCCACCACGCCGCGGGTCGGGGCATCGAGGCCCGCAATCAGCCGCAGCAGCGTCGACTTGCCGGAGCCGGAGCGCCCGAGGAGCCCCACGATCTCCCCCGGCCGCAATGTCAGGTTGACGTTCTCGAGGACCACCAGCTCATCGCCGTCCGGCTTGCGGAACGACTTGCATATGCCCCGCACCGCGAGCAGCGGCGCCAGATTGAGCCCGAGGGCGTTGGCATTCATTCAAGAACCGTCCTGAATTCGATTACCCATCGACACCGGCACGGGATGTGCCTCACGCTAGCTGACCCGGAACGTGCGCTCCGCGCGCGCATACAACGGCCGCCAGAACACCCGGTTCAATACCACCACGAACAGGCTCATGATCGCGATGCCGAGCACAGTGCGCGGAAAATCACCGGCGCTGGTGGCATTGGCGATGTAGGCGCCGAGCCCGGCGGCGGTCAGATGCTTGTTGCCCCAGTCCGCGACCTCCGCGACGATGCTGGCGTTCCACGAGCCGCCCGATGCCGTGATGGCGCCGGTCACGTAGAACGGGAACACCGCCGGCAGGGCCACGCGCCGCCACCAGAGCCAGCCCCGCACGCCCAGGTTCGCCCCGGCGTACCGCAGATCGGCCGACAGCGAGGATGCCCCGACGATGACGTTGAAGAGAATGTACCACTGCGTCCCCAGGATCATCAGCGGGCTCAGCCAGATGTTCGGGTCGAGCTTGAGCACCACGATGGCGGAAACGACGATGGGGAAGAGCAGGTTGACCGGGAAGGCGGCCAGGAACTGCGCGATCGGCTGGGCCGTGCGCGCGAGGCGCGGGCGCATGCCGATGTAGACGCCGATCGGCACCCAGAACGCGCTCGCCAGAGCGATCAGCACCACGACCCGAAGCAGTGTCAAGCATCCCAGCCCAACGACATGTCCGATTTCACTCACCGGGATGTGCACCAGCACGAAGCGTCCAATGCGCCATACGGCAGCCGCGACCAGCGCGATGACGGCGCCATACCAGGCCACATCCGCGACCCGTGAGCCTCTCGCCCCGCCGCTGGGCGGCAGCTTGCTCGCCCTGCGGACGGAGCCGCGGTTGAATCCCAGCTGGATGACCGAGCCGAATGCGGCCGCGCCGAGCGAGAGCAGCCGCGAGCGTCGCATCATGGTGAGCGCCCAGGAGCGGCTCGGCGTCAACCCCGCCTCCTGCTCCTGGCGGAACCAGTCGGCGCTCGCGGTGAGCGGCCGGAAGAGGATCTGGTCATAGATCAGGATGACGACGAACATGGCCGCGATCGCCCACCCGATGGCGGTCAGGCTGCGCTCCTGGATGGCAAGGGCGATGTAGGAGCCGACGCCGGGCAGGGTCACGGTGGTGTGCCCGACGCTGATGGCTTCCGCCGCCACCACGAAGAACCAGCCGCCCGACATCGACATCATCATGTTCCAGATGAGCGGCGGCATGGCGAACGGCACCTCGAGGCGCCAGAAGCGCATCCAGGGACCCAGATGGAAGGCGCGCGCCGCCTCATCCAGCTCATCCGGAATGCTGCGCAGGGAGTGATAGAAGCTGAAGGCCATGTTCCACGCCTGGCTGGTGAAGACGAGGAAGATGGCCGCGAGCTCCGCGCCCGCCACCCGGCCGGGGGTGAGCGCGAGGAAGAAGACGATGGTGATGGAGAAGCCGAGGATCGGTACCGACTGCAGGATGTCGAGCAGCGGCACCAGCACGGTCGCCGCGCGCCGGCTCTTGGCGGCGAGCGTGGCGTAGGTGAAGGTGAAAATGAGCGAGGCGCCCATCGCCACCAGCATCCGTAGCGCGGTCTGTGCCGCATAACCCGGCAGATACCGCGGGTCGAGCGAGATCGGCTGCGCCTCCAGGTGCGCCAGCGACCCGGTGAGCGCATGGGCGGCATCGCCGATATAGGCGAAGAATGCGAAGATCAGGAGGAACGCGATCACATCCCAGCGGCCCGGGACATACCGGGTCTTGAGGACGGAGATCGGCAGCTCGAAGCGCATCCGGCCAGTGTGCCCGTTTCCTCTTACCGTCGCACTCGCGACAACGGTCTTCGGGTAACATCACGTCCCATGAAGCTGACCTCCCTGGCACTCCTCCTCTCGGCCGCAGCCGCCGTTGCGCTCTGCGCGCTCGCGGTTCCGCCAGCCCACGCCGACACGACGGTCAAGCAGGACGCCCGTCGTCTCGGCCACGAGGTCTCGCACGATGCGCGGGATGTCGGTCACTCGATTGCCGATCACTCGCGCAAGTTCGGCCGCACGGTGGCCCGCGATACCCGCGACTCGCGCGCGCGCATCAAGGACAAGTCGAAAGCGGTCGGTCACACCATCGCGCGCCGGTCGCGGTCCGCCGGACACACCATCGCGCGCCGCTCGAAGGCCACCAGCCAAGAGATCAAGCGCCGCTCCCGCAAGGCCGGGCACGCCATCTCCCGCGGCGCCCACCAGGTGGGCGCGAAGATCCGCACCGAGGCGCGCAAGATAAAAGCGTTCATCGAGAGCCCGCCCGCAACTACGACCGCCTCGCGCTGAGCGCATCCCCATGACGGACTCGCAGGTGGACGTCATCGTCATCGGCGGCGGCCCTGCAGGCTCGACGGCGGCGGCGCTACTCGCCGAGGCCGGCCACAGCGTCGTGCTGCTGGAGAAGTCCCGCCACCCGCGCTTCCACGTCGGCGAGTCGCTGCTGCCGGCCACTCTGCCGCTGCTCGAGCGGCTCGGAGTTGCATCCGAGGTCGCGGCCATCGGCCTCATCAAGCGCGGCGCGGAGTTCTTCTCGCCGGCCCACGGCCTGTCGCAGCGGTTCGACTTCGGGGACGGCTGGAACAAAGCGCTGTGCCACGCCTACGAAGTCCGCCGCTCGAGCTTCGATGCGATTCTCTTCGAGCGGGCGCGCAGCCTCGGCGCGCAGGTCGTGGAGGGCTGCCGCGCGCGCAATGTCGAGCTCCTGGGCGCGGACGGCGTGCAGGTGCTGTCGCAGGCGGAGGACGGCGCACGCCAGTGCTGGCGCGCCCGCTATCTCATCGACGCCTCCGGCCGGGACACCCTGCTCGGCACCCGCCTCGGCACCAAGCGGCGCAACCGCCGGCACAACAGCTCGGCGATGTACGCGCATTTCAACAACGCCTGGCGCAGCGATGATCCGCACCGCGCCGGCGATATCGGCATCTACTGGTTCGAGCACGGCTGGTTCTGGTACATCCCGCTTGCCGACGGCATCACCAGCATTGGCGCGGTGGTGTGGCCCGCGTACATGAAAAGCCGCGCCATCCCGCTCGGCGATTTTTTCCTGCAGACCATCGCCCTGTGTCCGCAGCTGGCCGAGCGGCTCGAGTCCGCCACGCTCGCGAGCGAAGTCGAGGCCACCGGCAACTATGCCTACAGCTGCCGCCGCGCGCATGGTGACCGGTTCCTGCTGGTGGGGGATGCCTACGCCTTCGTCGATCCGGTGTTCTCTTCCGGAGTCATGTTCGCCATGCAAAGCGGCATCGCCGCCGCCGAGGCGGTGGGCGAGGCGCTGCGCAGCCCGGCGCGCCGCCGGCAGGCCTTGCGGCGCTTCGAGCGGCGCATGCGGCACGGCCCGCGGGTCTTCTCCTGGTTCATCTACCGCATGACCCGGCCGGCCATGCGCGACCTCTTCATGGCGCCGCGCAACTTCCTCAGGATGAAAGAGGCGCTGCTGTCCCTGCTCGCCGGCGACATCTTCGGCACGACCCCGATCTGGGGATCGCTCGAGGCTTTCAAGCTGGTGTATTACCTGACCAGCCTCGCCCATCCGCGGACCTCGCTCGCGGCGCTGCGCGCCCGCGTGAGAAACATCCGGCCCCTCCAGCCCGAGCGGGCGGCTGCGGGCGGATGAGCTGCGGACAGTCCCTGCGTCTGCAGTACCTCGTTCCTGCCGAGCTTCGCTTGCAGGGATGGCCTGATGTGCTCGGGGCGGCGGCATTCGCCGGCAATCTGCGGTCAGGCGGCGGTCTTCTGCAACACGGCGGCGTCGAGTTCCCGCTGGCGCACGTGCATACACCCGTGCTCGGCGATGCGCACGAGGTGCTGGAGGTCTGGCGGATCAGCGGTCCCTCGCAGCCGGGCTCGCATGGGCGGGTGCGTTACGCCCGCGCCGGTGATCTTCTCTTCGGCAGCCTGGCCGTGCACGAGGGCGAGCCGCACGGCTGCCAACAGCCCACCCCGCTCGAGCTCGCCACGGAGCTTGCCTACCGGGAGATCTACGCCAGCCTTGCCGCCCTCGAGAGCCCGCATCTCGTGCGGGTCTGGAACTACATTCCCGACATCAATCTCCAGACCCATGGGCTCGAGCGGTATCGGCAATTCAACACCGCGCGGCACGACGCCTCGCGCGCGTGTGGACGCGCCGTGGAAGGCAACGTCCCTGCGGCAAGCGCTCTCGGCGCGGCGGCGCACAGTCCGCTCACGATTTACTTCCTGGCGAGCCGCCGCGCGCCGGCCTTCATCGAGAATCCCCGCCAGGTGAGTGCCTACCGCTACCCGGCGCAGTACGGGCCGCGCAGCCCCGCCTTCTCCCGCGCCACCGTGCTCGGCGAGGGCGCCGAGGCGCTGCTCTTCGTCTCCGGCACCGCGAGCATCGTCGGACACCGCACGCTGCACGCCGGAGATCCGGCGGCCCAGACCCGCGAGACGCTGGTCAACATCCAGGCGCTGCTCGATGAGGCCGCGCGGCGCAGCGGCAGCGGCAATTTGCGGCTCGAGACGCTGGCGTACAAGGTCTATGTCCGCCAGCCGAAGGACCTGCCGCTCATCCGTGCCCAGCTCGAATCCGCCCTCGGCCCCGCGGCCGCCCTCCTCTATCTGCAGGCGGACATCTGCCGGCAGGACCTCGCGGTCGAGATCGAAGCCTTCGGCGGCGGCGGCTGGCGGCCTTGAACCGAAAGGGTATTCTGCCGGCGTGATCACGGTCCTCAAGCGCGCCCACGAATATCTCGCCACCTACGCCCTGCTCGCGATCCTGGCCGTGATGATCATCGGCTGGACGACGCTGGCGTTGATTTTGCTGGGGCCGCTACCGCAGCGATGGCGCACGGCGGCGGCTCGATACGCCATGATGGCGAGCATACGCCTCTTCTTTTTCTTTCTGACGGCCGCAGGCGCGTGCCGGTTCGAGCTCGAGGCGCTCGATGTGCTGCGCGGCGGTCCGCCGATCATCCTTGCGCCCAATCATCCGACTTCCATCGATGCCCTGCTGCTTCTCGCCCGCCACCCCGACCTCGCCTGCATCCTCAAGCCGGAGCTCATGGCCAATCCCTTCCTCGGTGCGGCGGCGCGGCTCGCAGGCTTCATCCGCAGCGACCCGCCGCGGCGCATGATCCGCGAGGCGGTCGGCGAGCTGCGCCGCGGCGGCCTCGTCCTCCTCTTTCCGGAAGGCACCCGCACCACCCGCGCGCCCTTGAACCCGCTGACGGGCAGCGCCGAGGTCATCGCCCGCCATGCCCAGGTGCCGATTCAGGTGGCGATCATCGAGACCGACTCCCCGTACCTCAGCAAGGGATGGCCGATCTTCAGGGTGCCGCGCCTGCCGATCCGCTGCCGGGTACGCCTGGGGCGAAGACTCGACCCGCCCGGCCAGCATGCCGGCGGCACCCAGGCGCTCGAGCAGGCGCTCATCGACGAGCTCGCCGGCGCGCCGCAAAACGGCTGGCTGGGAAGAGCAGCGTGACTCTCCCCGCGCGTTCTTCGAGCACGCACGTGGTGCTGATCCCCAGCTACAACCCCGGGCGCAAGGTACTCGACTGCGTGCGCGGCGCGCGCGAGCAATGGAATCCGGTCTGGGTGGTGGTCGACGGCAGCACCGACGGGAGCGGGGCGGCACTCGCCTCGATGGCCCAGGCCGATCCGGGGCTGAAGGTGCTCATCCGGCCGGACAATGGCGGCAAGGGAGCGGCCGTCCTCGAGGGCCTGGAGCAGGCGCTGCGCGACGGCCTCACGCACGCCCTGGTGATGGACTCGGATGGCCAGCATCCTGCGGCCCGGATCCCGGCGTTCATGCAGGCATCGCTCGCCAGGCCCGAGGCGATGATCCTGGGCGAGCCGCTGTTCGATGCCAGCGCGCCCGCCATCCGCGTCCAGGGGCGGCGCATCTCCAACTGGTGGGCGAACTTCGAGACCCTCTGGGCGGGCATCCACGACTCCCTCTGCGGCTTTCGCGTCTATCCGATCGCCCCGCTGGTGCGCGAGATGCGCGCCAGCATGGGCATGCGCCGGTTCGACTTCGACGTCGAGGCGGCGGTGCGGCTCTCTTGGCGGGGGGTACCGGCGGTGAACCTGAGCGCCCCCATCCGCTATTTCAGCGCCGCGGAAGGCGGCGTATCACATTTCAACTACTGGCGCGACAACCTGCTGCTGACTTCGATGCATGCGCGCCTTTTCGCGGGCTTTCTCGTCCGGCTACCGCTATTGTTCGCTCGCAGCGTGGCCCGCTGGCTGGCCGGCCGGCGGGCCCGTGTATAAAATCGTGCGCCCATAAGGGGGGTCGAGACGTTTTCTCACACAGCTCAATGTCCAATCACGCTTCAATTCTGCGCCAGCCGGCCGCCACGGCCGGCAGCCAAGCGCTCGAGCGCGAGCTCGCCGGGCTCATCGTCCAGGCGCTCAACCTCGAGCTGAGCGCCGCCGAGATCAATCCCGAAGCGCCGCTTTACGGCGAGGGCCTGGGGCTCGATTCGATCGACATCCTGGAGATCGCCCTGGTGGTCTCCAAGCACTATGGGGTCCAGCTTCGCGCCGATAACGCGCAGAACGAGCAGATCTTCCGCTCGCTGCGCCGTCTCGCCGAGTACATCACCGCCCACCGGACGACTTGAAGCCTGACCACCACCTACCCGCTGATCTCGCACGCGACGGCTGATGCGGTAATCGCGTACCGCGCGGGCGCACCGCTTCACGCCGCGGAATTTCTCGAGGCCGCCGCGCGGCTGGCGCAGCGGCTGCCCGCCGGCGAGCATCTGCTCAACGTCTGCGCGGATCGCTACTGCTTCGCCGTGGGCGTCGCGGCCGCCCTGCTCGCGCGCAAGATCTGCCTGCTGCCGCCGACGCGCACACCGGAGGTCATCCGCCAGCTCGCCGCCTTCGCCCCGGATGTGTTCTGCCTGACCGACGAGGACGAGTGCGACATCGCGCTGGCGCAGGTACGGTTCCCCTTGCAAGCGTTGCCGGAAGGACTCGCCGCCGGTGCCGGGTCGGCGAGCGGCGACTGGCGAGTGCCCGAGATCAGTGCCGAGCAGGTCGCGGCCTACGTCTTCACTTCCGGCTCGACCGGATTGCCGGTGCCCTACCCCAAGACCTGGGGCAAGCTGGTGCGTTGCGTTCGGGACGGGGCGGCAAGGCTCGGCTTCATCGATGGCCGCTCGCACGCGGTGCTGGCCACGGTGCCGCCGCAGCATATGTATGGGTTCGAATCGAGCGTCCTGCTCGCGCTGCAAAGCGGCAGCGCACTCTGCGCGGAGCACCCCTTCTACCCGGCGGACGTGTACAGCGCGTTGGATCGGCTGCCGCGGCCACGCACGCTCGTCTCGACGCCAGTCCATCTGCGCGCGCTGCTCGCCCTACAGGCTGATCTTCCGCCCGTCGACCTGATCGTCTCGGCGACAGCACCCCTGCCGCGCGAGCTCGCGCGGGAAGCGGAGCAGCGCTTCCGGGCGCCGCTGCTCGAGATCTATGGCTCGACCGAGAGCGGTCAGCTCGCCACGCGCCGCACCGTGCGCGATGAGGCATGGCGTTTGTGGCCGGGCGTCTGCCTCACTCTGGAAGAGGGCCGTGCGTGGGCGCGCGGCGGGCACCTGGAGCAGCCGACCCCGATGTGCGATGAGCTGGAGCCGATCGATGCCGAGCGTTTCCTGTTGGGCGTCCGGCTGGCCGATCTGGTCAACATCGCCGGCAAGCGCAGCTCGCTCTCGTATCTGACGCATCAACTCAACTCCATCGAAGGCGTCGTGGATGGAGTCTTCTTTTTTCCCGAGGCGCCGCATCCCTCGCAGGCGGTCATCGAGCGCGTGGCGGCTGCGGTGGTTGCTCCCGGGCTGGATGCCGCGCGCATCACGGAAGCGCTGCGGCAACGGATCGATCCGGTGTTCATGCCGCGGCCGCTCGTTTGCGTGGAGCGTCTGCCGCGCAACAGCACGGGCAAGCTGCCGCGCGAGGCGCTGCGCTCGCTCCTGAGCGCGACCGCGCCGGCCTCACCGCCGGCAGCCGCGGTGTCTGGCCGCCGGGCGGCGACATGACAGCGACCGCGCTTCCGATCGCCGCGACCCATCCGGCTTTCGCGGGCCACTTTCCGGGCACGCCAATGCTGCCGGGAGTGGTGTTGCTCGATGAGGCGATCCGCGCGATCGAGCTCGGGGTGGGCGGTGCGCCGCGCCGCTGGCGGATTGCGGCGGTGAAGTTTCTGCGGGCGGTGCCGCCGGGAGAGACACTGCTGCTCGAGCAGGAGCCGCTGGCGAGCGGGGCGTTCCGCTTCACCATACGGAGCGCCGCCCAGGCGGTGGTGGCGACCGGCACGCTCGCGCCCGCATGACCCGGCCCGAGAGCGCTGCCGCGAGCGCCGATTGGGCCACTCGCCGGGAGCGCGGCAGTGTTTTTCTGATGCGCCTGATGACCCTCCTCTCGCTGCGCATCGGCCGGCGCGCGGCGCGGGTGGCGCTGCGCTTCATTGCCGCCTACTTCTTCCTGTTCGCGCCGAGCGCGCGGCGCGCCTCCCTGGGGTATCTGCAACGCGTGCTCGGGCGGCGACCGAGCGCGCGAGATCGCTTCCGGCACCTGATGACCTTCGCCACCACCATTCACGATCGGGTTTACCTGCTCAACGACCGTCTCGAGCTCTTCGACATCACGGTGGAGGGGGAGGAGGTGACGCGCCAGCAGGCGGGCGGCGCGGGGGGCGCCTTCCTGGTAGGGGCGCATCTCGGGAGCTTCGAGGTGACGCGGGCCATCGGCCGGCGGCAGCCGGGTCTGCAGGTCTCCATGGTGGCTTACGAGTCCAATGCGCGCAAGATCAACTCCATGATCGCGGCCATCAATCCAGCGCTGGCGGGCGGGACGGTGGCACTCGGCAGCGCGGAGGCAATGCTCAAGGTGCGCGGCTTGCTGGATGAGGGCGGCTTCGTCGGCATGTTGGCCGATCGCACGCCGGGGGGCGAGCCCACGCAGGTGGTGGAGTTCCTCGGCGCGCCGGCGCGGTTTCCGGTGGGCCCGATGCGGCTGGCGGCGCTGTTGCAAAGGCAGGTCATTCTGATGGTGGGGCTGTACTGCGGCGGCAACCGCTATCGGGTGGCGTTCGAGCAGATCGCGGACTTCTCGGCGCTCGGCCGCGAGGAGCGCGAGAGCGCCACTCGCGCCGCGGTCGTACGCTATGCCGGCAGGCTCGAGAGCTACTGCCGGCGCTACCCTTACAACTGGTTCAATTTTTTCGACTTCTGGGCCGCCTGACATGAGAGCCATCGCTTGGGTCGCCGGCGGCATGCTGGCGCTGATGATCGCGACGACGCCGGCAGGTGTCGCCGCGCAGCAGGGTCAGGGGGGATCCGCGCTGCAGCAACTGATGACACTGCTCGCGCAGCGCAAGCATGGGAAGGTGCCCTATGTCGAGGAAGACTACTTCGCGGTGCTCGATCGGCCGCTGAAGTCCTCCGGGGTGTTGCTTTATGACGCCCCGGATCGTCTGGAGAAGAGGACGCTCGAGCCGAAGCAGGAATCCCTGGTTCTGCAGGGGGATGAGCTCACGGTCCGGCGCGGGCAGCGGACCTATCGCGTGCAGCTGAGCTCGTACCCGCAGGTGGCGCCGCTGGTGGATGCGATGCGGGATACGCTCGCGGGCAACGAGCCGGCGCTGCGGAAAATCTTCAAGGTGCAGTTCTCGGGATCGCTCGCCGGTTGGAAGCTGCAGCTCATTCCCCTGGATGAGGATGTTGCCAGCAACGTGCGCCGTGTCGAGATTGCCGGCGCGCGGGATGAGATCCGCACGGTCGAGATTCTGCAGGTGGACGGCGATCGCTCGGTGATGACCCTCGGCGCGCCATGAGAGCACGGCGTGCGGGGGCGGTCCTCCTCTGGGCGGCACTCGCGCTGCTGGCGCTCTGGGTGGTGGCGCGGGCGCGGTACGCGGCGGATCTTTCGGCCTTTCTGCCGCAGGCGCCGACCGCGACGCAGCGCCTCTTGGTGGAGCAGCTGCGCCAGGGGGTCGCCTCGCGGCTCATCATTGCCGCCATCCAGGGCGGCTCTGCCCGGCAGCCGCTCTCGCGACAAGGGATCTCAGAGGCCGAGAAGGCACGCGCGCGACTCTCCCGCGATCTGGCGCTGCGGCTGCGGGCGCAGCCGCAATTCCTGGCGGTCGAGAATGGGGACCAGGCGGCGCGGCAGCGCGATGAGGCGTTCCTCTACGCCCACCGCTACCTCTTGAGCGATACGGTGACACCCGCGCGCTTCGGTGTCGCGGGGCTGAAGGCGGCGATCGGCAACACCATCGACCTCCTCGCCTCGCCGGCGGGAATGCTCGCCAAGTCCTGGCTGACCAGCGATCCGACCGGGGAGATGATGACGCTGCTCGATCGGCTGAGCCGCAATCAGCCGCCGCGGACCCAGGACGGGGTATGGGTCTCGCCGGACGGCGCCCGCGCTCTGCTCCTGATACGCACTCGCGCGGCAGGGTCGGATACCGACGGCCAGCAGCAGGCCGTGGCCGCGATCCAGGCCGCATTTGCCGCGGCGCTGGCCAGTGAGCATGCAGCGGGCGCGGGCCGGCAGAGTGCGCCCGGCCGCGCGGCGGCGGCAGCGCGCGCCAACACAGCCGCGAGCCCGCAGCTGCTGCTGTCCGGGCCGGGCGTGTTTGCGGTGCAGGCGCGGCAGAGCATCGAGTCCGAGGTGATGCGCCTTTCCATCGTCAGCTCGGTGCTCATCGTCGCCCTCCTCCTCCTGGTTTATCGATCCATTGCGGCGCTGCTGCTCGGGCTGGTGCCGGTCGCCTCGGGGGCGCTCGCGGGGATTGCGGGCGTGGCGCTGGGCTTTGGTGTCGTCCAGGGCGTGACGCTCGGCTTTGGCGTAACGCTGATTGGCGAAGGCGTCGACTACTCGATCTACCTCTTCATCCAGTCCCGCGCCGGCGGCGGCGCGGAGGGCGCTTGCGGCTCCGACTGGCGGCGGTCGGTGTGGCCCACCATCCGCCTCGGCATGCTGACTTCCATCTGCGGCTTCGCGGTACTCCTGGTGTCGAGCTTTCCAGGGCTGGCGCAGCTCGGCCTGTATTCTCTGACCGGCGTGCTGGCAGCGGGGCTGGTCACCAGGTTCGTGCTGCCCGAGCTGCTGCCACACGGCTTCAGGATCAGGGATCTGACGCCGATCGGACGTAGGGCGGCTCACGTACTGGAGAGGGTCCGCTCAGGACGCTCCGCGGTGGCGCTCATCGCCATTGCCGCGGCGGTCGTTCTCGGCCTGCATCGCCACAGCCTCTGGAGCCGCGACCTCGCGGCGCTGAGTCCCGTGCCGTTGGCCGCCCAGCGCCTGGATGCGCAGCTGCGCGCCGATCTCGGGGCACCCGACGTGCGCTACCTCGTGATCGTCTCGGCACCCCAGGAGCAGTCGGCGCTCGAAGGCGCGGAGCAGGTTGGAGCCGAGCTCGATGGGCTCGCCGCGCGTCATGTCATCTCGGGTTATGAGAGCGCGGCGCAGTACCTGCCGAGTGTCGCGCTGCAGCGGCGGCGCCAGGAGAGCCTGCCGCCTCCTGCCGTGCTCCGCGCCCGCCTCGGGCAGGCGCTCGCGGGGTTGCCCGTGCGCGCCGGGCGGCTCGCGCCCTTTCTCCATGATGTCGCGGCAGCCCGCGGCGCGCAGCCCCTCACGCGCGCGGCCCTGAACGGAACATCGTTCGCCGCGCTGGCGGATGCGCTCCTGGTCGAAGATGCCACTGGCTGGCGCGCGCTGCTGCCACTCGAAGCGCCGGTCGCGGGCGGACGTGCGCTCGACATAAATGTTGGGCTGGTACGGCGCGCCGTGTCGGTCGGCGCTCCCGACCGGGTGACGGTGTTGGATATCAAGGACCAGGCGGATGCCCTGTACTCGAGCTATCTCGGCGGCGCCGTGCGGCTGTCGCTCGCGGGCTTTGCGGCCATCGTCGTCCTCCTCCTCGTCGCCCTGCGCAGCCCGCTGCGAGTCGCGCGCGTGGTTCTGCCGCTGGCGCTGGCCGTGCTCACCGTGGCGGCCGGGCTGACACTCTTCGGCGCCAGGCTCACCCTGCTGCACGTGGTCGGCATGCTGCTCATCGTCGCGGTCGGCTCGAACTACGCGCTCTTCTTCGATCGGCGGACCGGCTTGCCGCCGGACGCTGACGGCACCGCACTCACGCTCGCCTCGCTCCTCGTGGCCAACTGCGCCACGGTCGTGGCCTTCGGCGTGCTGGCCTTCTCATCGGTGCCCGTTCTGCACGATCTCGGGCAGACCGTCGCTCCGGGGGCCTTTCTGGCGCTCCTCTACGCCGCGCTGCTCGCGGGCGGGTCGCGCCGCGGCGCCGCCGCGGCGCGCGCTTGATGCCAGGGGCCGCAGGCCCCGGCGTCTCCAGGCT